>CAZXYN010000003.1:0-107168 GCA_964644965.1 uncultured Candidatus Saccharibacteria bacterium
ACAATGTATATTTTGCGACTCTGATATAGATAAATAAGATGATTAACTATACCTCTTCTACAGGGGAGTTTTTACTAGTATGCGCCGTTTAACTCCTTTAGACTAAACTTGCTAATTTTTAAGTAGCCCGCTGTTTACATAGTTAGTGCCTTAAATCGCTCAATTGTAGCCGCAGACTTGCGTGGTGGCGTGAAAGTTGCCCTAATTACTAAATTTCACGACTTTTCCACACCCCTGCCTTTTCTTCCCTATTTGCGTTATTTGCTTTTTTGTAACTTAGTATGTTTAATATGTTTTTTTGATATATATCACAATATGAACAATTTACGAACTGGGAGCAGAGTAACAGGGGTCTGCCCTAGTCATTAGAATCCTTAATCTCCCTATTCTACTGCCTTTATCTGTAGAAAGCTTTTTCCTCTACACGCACATCTACATACTCACTAGGCATAGTGCCCTGCCCCTGCAGGTTATCTTTGACGGCTAGAGCAGTTCCAATCTGTAATCTAGCATCACCCGAGGTGTCTGTTTTGACGAAATACGGCAGCCCCTCTATCTGTATATCAAGTTCGTTTATGCTGACCGGCAAAACAAGGCTGGTGATTTTTAGCTGTTTGGCGGCCAGCTGATCTCGGGCATCCAAAATAAAGTTAATCGTCTCTGTTGTCAGAACTTGCTGACCTACTTCTACATTGATACCACTATGATCGATTACGACAGGTAAGCCCTGTTTGTCGGCTGCAGACAGCTGATTTGCTTGCACGATAGCAACGCCGTTTTTGTCGAGCACATAAGTATTGTCTGCCACAGAAAGCAACAAAGTAGGCTGTCTAACCTCTATAACCATGGTTGGCTTTCTGCCTAGCACAGGCAGACGCAAAACCGCCGCCTGGAGCTCTGGGTATTTGTCCAGTAGAGCATCTTCTACCTTATTGGTTTGAATCGTAAATTTCGTACGGTTAGATAGATCCTGCTGCAGGATTTCATCAACTGCCGCCGCATATTCATTAAGCTCGCGGTACGGCGAGGGTTGATCACCAAGCGTCTCAATAGAAGGGTTTGTACTTAGAGTCAGACTGTACAAAACACTAATCACAATCACTGCAATGGCTATAATCGCTGGTAATAGCCGAGCGTAGTGACCGACGTCTGTTGGCTTTTTTGGTAGCTCTGGCCTCTTCTCGCCGTTTGATGCCGCATTATTATAATAGGAGTACACATTCCGTCGCTGACCATCACTAGAGCCGTAGGCCTGGCGGTCTCTTGGCTGACTAGATTGGCTTTTCTTACCAAATTTCATCTGTTATTTTGCCTGTTCCAGGGTCAGGTTTGCCAGCTCCTGAGCCGCGGTTGGCTTAGATAGTTCATGGAGTTTGCTCGCTAACTGATTTCGGGCTTCTGGATCATCTAGCAACTCCCGAATCGTTTGTAACAGTGCTTGCGGATCATCGGATGCAACCTGGCGAACTGCCTGTTTTTGCTCAAGGTAATCTGCGTTCTTGTTCTGGTGGCCATCAGCAAGCTTGCCTGGTACCAGTATCACAGCCTTTTTTTGCAGAGATAATTCAGCAATTGCATTAGCACCAGCACGTGACACAACTACGTCAGCTGCCCCGGTATACCGCGCCAGATCCTTCACAAAACCTCGTACAACCACTCGTTTTAGCTGGGCTTCTTCTAGAAAACTTTCGTAAGACTCTTTGGTGGCCGTCTCGTGTGCCTGACCGGCAATATGAATAATCCCAAGCGAATCGTCTTTCATTAGCTCCTTAGATATAGCAATGAAATCTTGGTTTAACCTTAAGCCACCCTGGCTTCCGCCAATTACGGTGATAACTTTTTTACAATTACCAAGTCCGTGAGAGTCACGTAGTTGCTCCACCTGCTGTGAGCTAACAGATGAGAAATCGTCAGATACCGGAATACCGGTGTAGATGGTTTTATTTTCTGGGTAAGAATACAGCTCGGCAGGCATACCTGTAGCGTGTTTTACGGCCCATTTACTGATAATCCTGTTAGCCATCCCTGGTGTGGAGTCTGAATCATGAGTAACGAATGCTACACCTTGGCGAGAAGCCGCAAGTCCCATCGGAACAGCTACAAAGCCGCCCTTGATAAGCATGATGTTAGGTTTCTCCTGTTTAATAAGTCGTCTGGCCTGCCTGTAGCCCCGTAGGGTGCGAAATGCATCGCGGATGTTAAGCAATAGCGTTTTAATATCAAAAAGCCTCTGCCAGGCTGTCAATCCCGCATAGCGGCGATATTTGCCGGCCGATATTTGCCTAAGCTCATCAATGTACTCCGAGTCACTAAATAAACTCGCAAATTTACTGCCCCGCTCACAAACAGCGACTATAGATACATCTGGTTGAGACTTCTTTAGCTCATGTGCGACGGCTAGCAGTGGTGTAATATGGCCGCCGCTGCCCCCGCCGATAAGTAGAATTTTCATCGGTGGCTCCCTTTGTTTCTTGAGTACTGTGTGCCAGTGAACTGTATCGCGATACTTGGAACGCAATACCTAGCGCCCCTGTTACAAACAGCAGGCTCGTACCGCCATAACTAATAAACGGTAAGGTGATTCCCTTGAGTGGCAATAACCCAAGCATTGCACCAATGTTAATAATCGCCTGGACACTAAACCAAGCCAGCATACCAGTAATCAGCAGTTTACTGAAATCATCAGGTGCTCTCTCTATAATTCTAGTCAGCCTACCAAAGAACATCGCATAGGCCGCTATAATCAATGCCACCCCAAAGAAGCCAAACTTTTCAGCCAGGATTGCAAAGATAGAGTCGTTAGCCGCTTCTGGCAAGTAGCCGTAAGCCTGTACACTCTTAGCGAGTCCTAGTCCAAACATACCGCCAGAGCCAACCGCAATCAGTGCCTGGCAAGATTGATAACCTGTGTTCTGACAATCAGCAGTCGGATTTATAAAGGTCGCCACGCGGTTACGGCGATATTCTGATGGTGCAATCAACACCACCATGCCCACTACAACTATCAGACCAATCTTTAGCAAATTTTTGAATGGCACACCGATCACGTACATCATGGCCGCCATCATACCAACCATTACTGCCGTAGAGCCAAAGTCACTCTGTAAAATACCGACAGCTATACCAATCACACCCAAGATAATCAGTAACGGCTTGAGTGTTTTGTCCCAACTATTGAGCTTATCCTCTGACTTTCGCTTGGCCAGTAAATCAGCTACCCCGACTAGTAACGTAAACTTGATCAGCTCTGCTGGCTGAAACGAAATTCCACCTATCTGAATCCAACGGTGGGCGCCGTTTATCTCCTCACCCACCACCAGTACTGCAAGAGCAGAAATGATAGAGATCACAACCAGTGGCATCACCGCCTTACGCCAATATTGATACGGAACTTTAGATAGAATCACGAAAGCTATTACCCCAAGTAGAATTGCGATAAATTGCTTAGAAATGAAATAAGTCTCTGATATACCACTCAGCGCGCTCATACCTGGGCTAATTGCATAGACAACCACCAGCCCAATTGCTAAAAGACCCGTCGCAAGTACGGGCAGCCAGTAGTCTGGTTTATGGCGACGGCGAATATTATTCATAACGTCCTTCCGAAAATAAAGACAATTAGCCCAACCACACCAGCGACCTGCCCCACCACCCAGAAGCGCATGGTGACTTTGGTTTCTTCCCAACCAAGAGCTTCAAAATGATGATGGATTGGCGCAATCCGGAATATTTTCTGGCCGTGACGAAGCTTTTTTGACAAAATCTGCAACAAACTCGATCCAGCTTCAACTACAAAGACAAAGCCGATGATTGGCAAAATTAACACCGTATCAGTGATCATCGCTACCACACCGAGCGCCGTCCCCAGTGCAAACGAGCCAACATCACCCATAAAGAACCTTGCCGGGTAAATATTAAACCAGGTGTAGCTAAGCAGTGTACCGACAATAGTCATACAAAAAGCCGCCACACCATAGCGACCCTCTAGGAACGCGATTATGGCGTACATGGCAAATGCAATTGCCGCTAGACCGCCGGCCAGACCATCAAGTCCATCAGTAATATTAACTGCATTGGCAGTGCTGACCACTACCAGCACAAACAGCGGAATTATCAGCCAACCGAGCATCAACGGTGAGTCAACAAACGGAATATGAATCGCACTAACATCTAGCTTGTCATAGAACCACCAGCCACCGACTAGTGCAACAGTAGTTATGAGTATCATTTTGACTTTGGCACGCATGCCTGCGATGCCACCAGTACTACGAATATTTAGAAAATCATCAAACAGACCTATCAGCCCTGCCCCGACCATCGCAGCCAGTGGTAGCCAAGTTTCGGTACGGCTCATATTGCCAGTCAAGGTCACAATCAGAGTCGCAGCTACAAAAATAACACCGGCCATGGTTGGTATATGGCGACGATGTTTAGCACCGTGCAACGCCTGATAGACAGTAGCTTTCTCGCCAGTAGCCGCATCGGTTCTAGCTTGCTTCCACCATTTATATTTATAAGCCAGCGTAGTATAAATTGGTGTCAGGAGCATACTGACCACAAAGCCAGCAACGCTCAAAAGTACGATCCTCAGAAGTGTTTGTTGCTCGATGACTATGTTGATTGTTTGTTGCATAATTTTTGTCGTTAGTGCTTAGTTATATTGTACGCCTGTTAAGTGCTTTGCCCAAATCTGTTTTACTCCTTAGCGCTTGGGTGTCACGCCAAAGTTATCGAGCAGCATATTTACCATATCAGAGAATATAGGGGCAGCAGCTTGCGAACCAGCATAGCCTGCGATCTTTGGCTCAATTACACTGATTGCAATCACGTATTCTGGTGAATTACCACCAACAAAGCCAATGTATGTTCCGTTAAACCTATCAGTATAGTAGCCACCTTCTGGACGAGCGATTTCGGCAGTA
The DNA here is from genome assembly GCA_964644965.1 of uncultured Candidatus Saccharibacteria bacterium. Taxonomy (GTDB): domain Bacteria; phylum Patescibacteriota; class Saccharimonadia; order Saccharimonadales; family JACDBH01; genus CAZXYN01. Next base: position 4,923 of record CAZXYN010000003.1, read on the forward strand.
CCGGTCTTTCCACCGACACTATAGCCACTACGCAGCGCACTAGGTATATTTACACGAGCAACTTCTTCAGCCAGGCTGATAATGTCATCCGACAAGTCAGCCGATATCACATCACTCTTGAGTGCCTCTGGCTCTTGTATTATGTCTTTGCCGTCCTTGTCTCGCTTAGAATCAATGATTGTCGGCCGGTAATATGTGCCGCCGTTAATAAGACTAGAGTAGGCGGCTGCCATCTGCAAAGGCGTAGCTGTCATACCCTGCCCAAAGGAAGTGTTGGCATAAATCACATCAATTCCTTGGCCTGTGTCCTCTGGCTTTGGTATGTGACCAGCCGCCTCTCCAGCCTGCTCGACACCTGTCTGCTGGCCTAGGAAATAATGTTTTGTCATGTAGTTGTACCATGTAAATCGTGCCCGCTCATTGATGCCACCGCGACCAATCTGTTGCAGCAACCATACTGCACCAGTGTTTAGTGATTCTACTAGCAAACTCTCGACTGATTGCGTTCCCTGGCTATTATGAGTATCAGTAATTGTATGATCACCAACATCCACAAAGCCCTTATCATAAAACGCCGTGTTGGCTGCCACCACACCCTGATCAAGCGCCGCTCCAGTTGTCAGCATCTTCATGACTGATCCAACTTCTAGTGGCGTAGTGACTGCGGCATTTGATAGGTCGCGCAAGTCCTTAACCTCTGATATTTTGCTTGGGTCGTAGGTTGGATAATTGGCCATAGCCTTAATCTGGCCAGTTCTTGGATCTATCACAACTGCGCTGCCGTGACTGCTTTTGGCACGATCAAGCCCAGACTTAAGCAGATCCTCTACCTGTTGCTGTATGCCAATATCAATACTCAGTGTCACCGCCTGGCCTGGCTCTGGTTCGTTGACAACATTGTCTGGATTTGCGACTAGCGGTACGCCTTTGGCATCAGTAATTGCCTTTAGATTACCTGGCTTTCCACTAAGCTCATCGTCCAAGTATTGCTCTATTCCGTACTGGCCCTCACCTTCGTCATTCACGAAGCCTAGAGTCTGGGCTGCAATATTCCCTTGCGGGTAAGTCCTGTAGCTCTGTTCACGAGTACCAATTCCAGCAATATCAAGCTTGCTGATAGCTTCGTGCTGCTCACGACTAAGTCGCTTGGCTAGAACCACGTAGCGAGTGTCATCTGTTTGTAGCTGCTCGGCAATTTTGCCAGCATCACCGCCAATAACTTTGGCAATCTCTACTGCCTTTTTTTCTGGTTCTTTAATGTAGATAGGGTCAGCAAACAGCGTGTATTTGATTTCATTTAGCACCAAAGGCGTGGTGCCGCTGCCATTTTGGGCAAATATTGTCCCTCGTTCGGCCGGAATCTGATACTCCTTGAGTTGAGAGCTAAGCGCTGCCTTTGCATAGTAGTCATGCCGAATAACTTGTAGATAAAAGGCTCTTAGCACAAACACCGAGCAAATACATAGAAGGATACCGTACAGTATACGGGCGCGTTTTGCACTGTCGTATCGCATGATTGGCGATCGACTCGTGCCATTGTACTTAGGTGTTACAACTGGCAAACCGAGTGTCCTTTTCTTTAGTTCTGAACAATTCCTGAAGGTGCGATCGAAACCATTTCGTTAGCAACCGAGCTATTCTTGGCGCGTTCTAGCGACTGAAGTCGCGCAGAAGCTACCTCTAGCTCGTCGTGCTCTGTCTGAAGGCTTGTAGACTCATTTCTGAGCTCATTTATTTCATAGCCATACGCGTTGGTTCTTGTTACCTGCGTCAGATATAAAAGACCTAAGATACAACTAAGGATGATTAAGATGATGGTATTACTAACGGGTCCAAAACCACGCTGCTCTTTTTTGAAGGCAGTCGTGTTTTGATTGCGCCGTGCATACCGCTGGCGACTCATAGCCAGCGAACTAGAATATGTCATAGGCAGTTTTTGTTTTTGAAGAATGCGTTTAAAGTTTAACTTACGTTATGCAGGCTAAAACATGCGCCAGACCAGTGTATTCCCTTTCGGGTGCTACTGCAAATGCGGCAGCACCCACTTCGGGGAAAACACACTTAGGGTTAAAGTACGCGGACTTTAATCCTATATGTTCTGGAGTTGCTTTTTACCTGTATAGGCATAGTTCAAGCATCTCCTTTCTTTTTGGTGTTTATTTTTGCTACGGCTCGTAGTTTTGCACTACGCGACCGCGGATTGGAAACTAATTCATCGGGGCCTGGTAGGATTGGCCGTTTGGTAAGATCACGGAATTGCGCATCATAGCGCTCTCCGCTTGCTTCTCGGAACGCCTGTTTGACTATACGGTCTTCTAGGCTATGGAAACTTATTACGGCTAATCGCCCATCCGGAGCAAGCAGGTTCATAAGAACAGGCAGCGTCTCTTTTACAAGTCGCAGCTCGTCATTTACGGCAATACGGAGCGCTTGGAACGTCCGAGTTGCCGGATGAACTCTACTATACCCCGGCCAAGCTTGGGCAACGATTTCAGCTAGTTGGGTCGTAGTTACAATCGGTCTGCTTTTGACCAATAAATCCGCTATCAGGCGAGCTTTTGGCTCTTCACCGTAATCACGTAGGATTCGCACAAGTTCCTCCTGAGAATAACTGTTGACCACAGTATCCGCAGTCAGTTCCTGACGCTGATCCATCCGCATATCTAACGGTGCCTCAAAACGAAAACTAAATCCCCGACTCGCTGTGTTAAGGTGCGGTGACGACACTCCCAAATCCATGAGCACTACATCGAACGTACGTTCTTGATTCAAGAGTTCCTTGGCTGCACTAAAAAAATCCAGGTGGATAATCTCAGCACCACTACCTTGGAATACGTCGTGAAGCCAGTCAATTGCCATCTGATCACGATCGACCAGTGTGGCTTGATCCGGCACTAAGGTGCGTTCCAGTACTAGTTTTGCGTGCCCACCGTACCCGGCCGTTACGTCGAGGTATCTCTGCCCCGGCTTAGGGTCTAAAATTTGCAGTACGCTTTGTCCCATTACTGGAAAATGTGTTTTTGTAATGTTTTTGTTTTTGGTCATGTTTGCTTTTTTCTGCCGCCACTCCCCTTTTTACAGGGTTGTCTTGGCAATTTTTCCTGTAGTGAGATGTCTCTCAGATTTGCTTTGCAAATCTTTTGTCCACTGAAAGTGGATTAGAGAGAGCTCTACTACGGGATTTTTGTTTTTGCAAGGTCACCGAACCAGCAGCCAACTTTTTGTTTTTTTGGTGTTTTTGTTTTTGTCGCTACAGAGAAGATTTTTGAGTTAGAAGATTTACGAGAATCGAACGTGAGTCCGATAAAAACTTCTAGCTGCCAATCTGTAGCATAAGTTCTAAAAGAGACTTATTGTGTGAGGTGGAGTTTTGGGAGGTGTTTTTAAGTAATGTGCGAGGGTTTTTAAAAGTGGTGCCCTAAGTGGCCACTTGCTGGCTGCCGATTCGCTGACCTCGAGTCGGGTTGATCCATATAGAAATGGATTAGTTGCTGTTCGTTGCCCAAATTGTAAACGTACGAGCTTACTGATAACTTCAGGTTTTCGCCTGAATCCGCCAATAGCGCCCTGCTCTTATCGCAACTACATCTTTGGCTATGTGTGCATAATCAAGATGCTGTTGCTCAAGAGTAATTCGACCTTGCTTACCGTCAATGACGGTCTCGACCCGGCCCATCCGGAGTTTGACGTTCTTGTCGGCTACATCCTCATCGAGGATGCTGCCCTTTAAGGCTGGCTCGACTTCTTCGTCCCACACCGCTTTCGGGTAGAGATGCAAATAGTCTTGGAACCCCTGGGTTACGACTACTCCACTGGCAAACTCGGCTCGAAGTTCAGCTGGTATAGTCAGCCGCCTCTTGTCATCGAGTTTCCTTTCGAAATAGTCCACCTGCAGTCCTTTGATATTAACGTTTAGTGGTTTTTGTTTTATGTTGCTCAGGTAACTTATTTTGGTTACCCACTATTACCCACTGCAAGCAGCATACTACCCACACTTACCCACATGCAAGTCTTTTTAAGGTATAAACGAGCCTTTCCAGGCTCGTTTTCCACAGATTCGACTGATATGTGCATAACTACACTATATATGGTGTTTGAAGTTGAGGTGCTGACACTAGATTATTCTTTGTACAGTAATTTTTACTGTTCCTGAGTTGGCTGGCTTTCGCCAGGTACTTCGATAACCTGTTTCTCAGGATCAGAGTTCAGGTCTTCAGGAGTTCCGCCCTCTACGTAATGCTTCAGGTCGTCTGTTTCTGAATTACCTTCGGTAACTACGTCGATTGCCTTTATTCCGCCAACGGCTGCTAAAGTGGCTGCTCCTAAGAAAGCTGCCTTTCTTGCAATACTTAACTGGCCTGTCTTCTCTTGGCTCTCTACTACTTGGGTTTGTGGATCTTGTCCAATGGTACGAAGATCAGCTTGCAAGGCTGCTTCTTTGGCTGCAGTTTCGTTTGCACGAGCCTCAATAAGCTCGCGGCGCTCGCTAGGATCGACGTCTGCCATTGATGTAATTGTTGGAATATTTGTTTTGTTCATAACGCTACCCATTATACACAATGCTTACGCTTTTGTCAATACTATTTTCTACCTAGCCACTTATTTCACATTACTTCAACAAAGTTCCCTTTCGTCTCGCGAAGAACCAAGCCACGTTCTTTAAATAAAGAACCAAATTCCATCTTTTGTGCCGACAACAGCCACCTTCTTCTGATGAAGAAGCAAATCCATACTTTTCTGATTCGGCAGAAAAGTATGCAAAAGACGCGACCGGCAGATTCAAAAACAATACTCATGAATCATATAGATAACAAATTAGTTTCTGCGGAACTTGCACTAACGTGCCTCGATCAGTCCTCGAAAGAATTAAACAACTTGTCATCTATATGTTCCTGAATCTGTTCCCAAATAGCCGGGAGACGATTTATATAAATATTTATATAAATCGTAAGACAGTGACTTATATAATTAATTATATAAGTCTACCTCGTGCAGCCAGTGGGCATTGCAGCTACTGACAAGATTCGGTTGTTGGTCAAAGACACAATAGATAGCAGACTATTAGCCCTACTACTCTTATATGAAACTAGTAGGGCCGACCGATAGGGAGTCTAGTCTGCGTATTGTGTCCTTTGACAACAAGCCGAGTTAGTCAGTAGCTGCGCCGAGTTTTTTGGGTTCCGTTTTTGGCGACCCAAAAATGGAACAACTTGATTCTTGGTTACAAGAACAGCAGCTTAGTCGTCGTGTTCTAATTCCTTCAAAGTCTTGGCCCACCAGACAGCACTTGGTCGTACTAGCCGCTTCATATCACGTTCGCGGTCTACTTTTATCAGACCGAACTTCGGCCACCAGCCATATTTCCATTCGAAATTATCTAGTAGACTCCAGTGCAGATAACCAATTAGGTCAACACCGGCCTTTTGCGAAACCATCAATGCCTGCATTGTTTCTTCTAACCACCACTGACGGTGTTCGTCCTCGGCATCGGCTAGCCCGTTCTCTGTAATAAGTATCGGTTTGCGGTAGCGAATCCAGGTTCTGGTAATAACATCCGCTAGTGCCGCCGGCTCCATGTACCAGCCGAGGTCGCTATGCGGCGTGCTAGGATTCACCTTACGGAATCCCTGATAATAATCTGTGAAATAATGGTTAAATCCAATGAAATCAACATGATTGATAATACGGTTGGTCCACCACCAGTTCCAGAAATAATCCACACTTGATGCAACCCGTTTGTCTAGCCAATGGTTTGGCCGCTTTGGTAGTGAGTTGCCGTACTGTGGGGCTGCACCAATCTGCAAGTGTGGATGCATGTTTTTCATAATTTTGTAGGCACCTCGGTGAGCTCGAGCTAGATTATAAAATGTCCGGGCAAAGTTAATTGGGTTTTTTTGCTGCGGTGGCCATTCACCTGTCAGGTAGCTAAAGGAACTGTAAACATTTGGCTCGTTTACGGTCAGAACAAAATTAAGCTCTTCGCCAAACTCCTCTGATATTTTGGTAACAAACCGCAGAAAATGCTGAATATTCTTAGCTTTAGAAAAACCACCCATGTCGTCAAACCAGGTTGGTTGAGTCCAGTGCCAGAGATTAACGATTGGCTCGATGCCCATTTTTTTCATCTCTTCTATGTAATTGTGGTAATGGTCTATCGCAGATTTGTCCCAAACACCTTGATCGGGCTCTACCCTGCTCCACTCTATGCCAAATCGAAAGGCGTTGAGATTAAGCTTCTTGATAATTCGAAAATCTTCCTTGTAACGCCGAAAATGATCAACACCCTTACCAGAAACATAATTATCTGGGTCTTCGGCCTGGTCGCGTACCTCTAGCCAGTCTGGCAGCCAGCGCAGCCTATCAGCTGCGGTTCTGGCCAGCTCGCTAGCATTATCAAGTTCATATACAGTCCACTGATCATAGTTACCGCCCTCTACCTGGTGGCCTGCTGTGCTAGTTCCCCATAAAAAATCCTTCGAGAAGCTATATTCGGTCAACGGTTTTTTTGATGCGCGGGCGCGTGTTTTTGCCATGCTAGAACCTATTGTAGCATTGTTGTCAGTTTTAATCAGTTATGAGAGTACTATTCATCACCATAGCTAAACCAACCTTTAATATCCTCATATTCCGGTAGATAATCTTCATCAAAGATTGGTCCGATGAGTGCTGAATCCTTGTGGTGCAATCCTCTAGGATAAATTGCATGCCCTACGGCCGCATATACACTAGCAAAGTCATTGACCGCAAACATTCCCAGTGGAACCGATAACTCACGAGAGAATGCTCCACAGTGACGTTGCGTAAAATCACCTTGTTTTAGATGATCAGAATGCTCGCTAACATCAAGCCACGATACTTTGTAATCGGGCAGAAAGTAATCTGATAGACTACCATTTCCAATGACAACAAGATCACTAATAGAGGGGTCTGACAGGATGTCAAAAAAATCATTACTCCTTGCATTTAGTGCTACATCTACATCACGGCCATGTTCATTGGCAATGTCAGCAATTTTTAATGCTTCTTTGCGAAAAGTCTTTCTGTCTTTTATAGCCCAGTTAGGTGGCTTATCGCTTACGCTGCTGTCTGTTTCACTTACAGATTCAATCGGCCAATATGAGCAGACTATGCCGACCACTCCAGCACCTACAGGCCTACTGTAATATCTACTGCCTTGTAACTCGTGCCATTTCTCCATTGCACGAGCATATTGTTGCCTGTCGCTTGCCATAGTTAAACTAATTCTTCTACATTTAGATGCAAGCTGCAAGCATGAGAGTTTTATTTCTTGAATTCGATTAGGTCGCCAAAGTGTTTTTTGAGACGAGCCCTAATTGATCCTGGGTGACGACCCATGAGATTACTAATTTGTTTGACGGTGTTGTCGGCGCCAAACAATTTTACTAATTTAGCATCTTCTTCCTCTGTCCAGGATTTGTAGGCATTTGGGTAATCTTGGCGCATTTTGTCGAGCCTTTCGCTCCAGCTAGAGCCAGGTTTTGGCTTGATTGGTTCTGGCGGTGCTTTTTTGCGCTGTTCTTCTTCCTGATTCCAGATCTCGATAGTTTTGCGATTATTATCATATGTCGCCTGGCTACGAGCGCGCAGCTCACCGTCTAGGCTACGAGCCAGCGGGCTGGTTCGTAACGCCATGCCGTTCATGCCATCTAAGATTAGATCTTGCAGCCCACGTACTCGCGACAGTGCCACATAGCCCATACCTTCTACAAAGGCCTTTGATAAATCGATCCTGGCCGAATCGAGTGTCATGCCTTGGCTCTTGTGAACCGTAATCGCCCAGGCTAGTCGTACCGGCAGCTGGGTAATTGTTGCCCGGCGCTTATCGCCATCTACTAACTCCCAAGATTCTGGCTTGATTGTGACCTCACGACCGTTGGTTAGCTTGACCACAGGGTAATCGGTGTGCGGCTCGAAATCTTCTACTACACCCAGGCTACCATTGACGTATTTTTTGTCCTGCGAATTTTTTATACACATCACGATTGCACCGCGCTTGAGCCGGACTGTCTCTGGTGCTAGGCATGATTTCTTGAGCTGCTCGACATATTTTTTGCTACCCGACGATTCCATATCAAATTCATACTCTTCTTCTTCTAGCTCATTCAGATGAATTTCGTTGATAGCATCGACATCGACGTTGGTTGTCAGCAGCCTAGTTCGCGGTGTGAACGGATCGACTACAGCTCTAGATCTAGCTTGCAAGGAATCCAGCTGGCTACGTGTCAGCTGCCCGGCTCTTATGCCGTTCAATATTGTGCTGTAGAGCTCATCATCACTCTGGCGGAATTGCTCCTGTAGATAACAGACCACAAAAGCATCCTGTAGCCAGGCGTTAGAGCTGGTTACAAAACTCCCTTGCCTAGAATCACTGCGATTAACTGGCGGCAGCTGGAAAAAATCACCGCAGAGCACCACTTGCAAGCCACCAAATGGCCTATCGCCGCCACGCAAGGTACGAGCAATTTCCTCGACCATGTCTAGCCGAAAATCATGCATCATACTGATTTCGTCGATAATTAGTACATCGGCCTTAGTAATTAGCTCGGCACGCTGCTTGCTGATTTTGTTATAAAACATCCCATCTAAGCCGTCACGTACACCTATACCCGACCAGGCATGAATAGTTGTACCGTTCAGATGCGTAGCGGCAAGTCCGGTTGTAGCTGTAACGGCAACTGCCTTGCCGTCACCTCTAGCTCGCTTGATAAATTGATTCAGCAGATGAGTTTTGCCCGCGCCAGCGGCACCCGTCAGCAAAACTGACTGGCCCGATTCCAGTATCGCTAGCGCCTCCATCTGTGTCATACCTACCCTCTAGTCTATAGACCTATTCGCTGGGTGAACAGCCAAAAGACGCTAGATTGTAAATATTACTTTTTGGTTCTCTGATTCTTGGAGCCTTGAGCATCTGGCTTTCGACTGCTGGAGCGCTTTTTGTAGTCTGGGTAGCGGAGTTCTGAACGTTTTTGGTCCAGACGTACAATATACTTATCAAATGGCTTGAGTAGGCTTGAGTATTGCCAGTTTGGGGTCAGGAGTTTGAGCAACTTGCCCTTTTGGTCTAGGTGTTCAAGCATGGTATAAAAATCACCGTCACCAGATACGATTACAGCTTTGTCATAGTTTCTAAACTCTTTCATTACATGTAGCACTAAATCAGCATCTATATTGCCTTTGACGGCCTTTTTTTCTTCGCCATTTTCTGGCTTTTTGTCTTCCTCTGCACTAGGATCACTGAACATTTCTAGAGTTGGCTTTAGTACCACTAGGTAGCCCTGCGAATGCAGCTGGTCGTACAACTTCTCATAATCCGGCATATACCCAATAAACATGAACGCTTTGTCTACATTGTATTCGGTCCTTAGCCATTCACGGAATTTTTTCCAGTCCATCTTCCAACCCATTTTTTGGGTGCCTAGATTGAGGTTTTGGCTATCAATAAAAGCGTAGTTACTAGGCTTCTTTGTTGGGTTTTTCTTTCGAAACGGTCTCATGTTGTTTTAATGGTAGCACAGATTCTGCGCATGCCCCTTGCCCTATCTGACTCATTTTATACTTCTTTCTATGATCTGAATCTTCATATTTCTTACGCTTGGTTTTCCGTGCACTAGAACTGCATTCTTCATGAACCAGCCTTTTTAGTCTTAGTTCCCCCGGCTTCGCTGGTTGTACTGACACTATCATTAACTTGCTGACGACGGTTTAGAATATCGTAGCCCTCGTGTATTTCGTCTTTTTTGCTGAGTTCAAGCTTTCCGAAGAATTCCCAAAGATGACCAATCACCTCTGCATGATCCGAATCGTGCTCCATGATAAGCTCAGCTTCGATAAACTCCCCTAACCCCGACACTTCGTCTATGCAAACTTCGATATCACCGTACTTGCCTTTACGTCTGATCTTAGTCAAATCGGAATACAGCTCAAACCCAAGCAGTTTAATGATTGCTTCTAGCTCATCGGCATTTTCTACGATAGTTTCATGCTCAATACTATCCAAGTGTCCGATAACTGGTCGTTTCAACGTAAAAATCACTTTTGCATCATCTTCTGTGCGGATTCTCAACCAATCTGAATCAGGCCCGTTCTCTATTGCACCAGACCTGCCAAAAACCACATCGTGTTGCTTTTTTGGCTTCTCTAGTTTGATACCAAGCTTTTTTAGAGCCTCTAAAGTTACTGCCTTATTGTGCAGCTTACACTTAATTTCAATCTCTCTAGCCACTAGAGTTCTTCTACTTTTACTCGTTTTTGCTCTGTGGTGTCGCGGTCACGTATTGTTACTGTGCCGTCCTCTAATGTGTCGAAGTCAATCACTACGCAGTATGGTGTACCAATCTCATCCTGACGGCGGTAGCGCTTGCCGATGTTACCGTTGTCATCCCACTCGCAGGTATATTTCTCACTAAGTACCCGGTATACTTCCCGTGCCTTTTCAACCAGCTCTGGCTTGTTTTTGAGCAGCGGGAAAACCGCATAACGGACTGGTGCTAAATCGGGCTTTAGCTTTAGAACCGTCCGCGACTCACCGTTTGATAGTTGCTCTACCGTGTACGCATCTGACAAAACTGCTAGAAATATACGACCCATACCCATGGAAGTCTCTAGCACCCATGGTATATACTTTTCGCCACTATGTGGGTCAGTATAATGCAAATCGACACCAGAGAACTTCTCGTGCTGGCTCAAATCATAATCCGTACGGTCATGGATACCTTCAACCTCATCGAACCCATAACTTGGAAAGTTATACTCTATATCCCAAGCATCTTTAGCATAAAACACTAAATTATCGTGTTGCTTCCAGCGTAAGTTATCCTCGTTAATTCCAAGGCCAATGTACCACTTCCAGCGATTTCGCTTAATCTGCTCATAAGCCTCCCCGTTTTCATTTGGACGAACAAAAAACTGAGTATCTGCCTGCTCGAACTCCCGTGTTCTAAAAAGAAAATTGCGAGGACTAATTTCATTTCTAAATGCTTTTCCAATTTGTGCCACTCCAAATGGCACCTTCATGCGCGTCGTATCGACTATATTCTTAAAGTTCAGGTAGATACCCTGACAAGCTTCGCCCGGTAGATAAACCGGCCTATCTCCTTCATTTGTAAAGTCGCCTAGGTTTGATTTGACTAGCAGATTGAAAGCTCTTACCTCTGAAAAATCTTTTGCGCCACAATTCGTACATTTAATTTTGTCACGATTGCTGTCAAAAAGATTATTGAGATCTTCCTCTGACATTTTCTCATCGGCCTTAACACCAATTTTTTCTAATTCTTTATCTACCCGAATACGCGTATTACATTTTTTGCACTCAGCCAAAGGATCTGAGAACCCACCTACATGACCTGACGCTTCCCATACTTTAGGGTGCTTAAACATTGCTGAGTCCAAACCTACATAGTTCTCTTTGCGATGCACATTCGTATGCCACCAAGAAGCCTTTATGTTATTAAGAAGCTCTACGCCATAAGGACCAAAATCATAAAGCCCAGCCTCCCCGCCGTAGATTTCGGAGCCTTGATATATAAACCCTCGGCGCTTGGCGAGAGAAACAATATCTTCCATTTTTACATCTTTGCTCACGATTTATTTCCTATTTTCCGCTAGGGGTGAAGCCTTCTTCTAGCCTTGCCCTGTCGAGCGACGCTTTGTGCTCAGCTATTTTCTTGTTTCTAATTTTTTGTTCCTTACCCATATCTCTTAATGAGCCAGCCGCGAATCCAATTCCTCCACCGCTAATACCAAACCCAATTGTAGTTAGGAATCCCAGAATTCTGCCTCTAGACTTTTCCCTGTCTTCTGCATGGTCTACCACTACTCTTGCTGTCTCTATATTTACGTTCCCGGGAATAATTGTTTGGTTCTGAATAGTGTAGGTCTGCAATGTGTCAGAAAGAATCAAATCCCCACAGAAGTTAGTAAGGCTATCCATGTCCTCGTATTCATACACTGCGGCCTGACACCTCTCGATTTCTGTTACTTCAGCACTGTTGCTAGCCACGATTCCTAGACCCATCATAGTTCCGACTGCTACGCCAATACCCGCATATAAGTTACTATTTACTTCAGACATGCTCACTCCTAGAATTACTGTAGATAAATTATACACTACCTCTGGTAAATCAGCGAATGTCTAGCGAGAGTTAGTTTCGGTCTTTTCGCGGGCTCCTTGCAAGAGCCCCAGAGCGATCACAAATCCCAGTGCGGCAGCCGAAGCCCGGCCAAATTTGCCAAAGTCTCTTGCCCAGTCTGCTCTGTATTCGATGTACTCAATCTGCGGCTCGCTGTATGCTGCCTGCGTCAGCGCCATGTACTCTGGAGCTTTGTCTGGATTCTCCACGTTTTCGAACCTACGCGATTTACCCATAGCAATAGCAAATTTGTCGTCATCAAACTGACAGTCTTCTGGAATCGTAGACCAGGCTGGTTGTTTTTCCATATCAACTACTTGCGGCGGCACCAAAGGAAGTTCTTCTGCACAGTCATCGACTTCGGCAATTAGAGCTTGTCTATCAACCAGGTTCTCTTCTGCTATTGCAGCTGCGTGCCAACTACCTATACCAATAGCGGCACCAACCATAATTGCTGCTGTATTACGAAAACTGCTAGTAGGTCTTATTGACTCCTGACTCATTGACTTGGCAGTATGATACTCTCCGTAGTAAATTGCAAAAGCTTGTGTCTGCCTCAGTAAATTATATGTAGAGTGATGCAGCTTGCATACCACGCACCAGTGGCGTAAGTTCTTGGCAATATTTTTCGATTCCCTGCACCGCCGCCATAGATTGCGGGCTGTTGTGTGCCAGTAATTTTAGTACTTTTAGATGGTTTTTGTTATACGACCCACCCTTCTTAGGAACAAAAGATACGGATTCAAAATCAAACTCATACAGTTCATCTGGGTCAAGACTGTTGCCTTGATTATCTCTAGAAAAGTCAGGAAAGTTTCCAAGTAGCTGCAGTATGCGAGCCTTGAAAGAAAGTTCAGCCAGGACCACCGGAATTCGATTGTCATCAAGTGCTGCCAAAGATTCATGCAGTACCTGGAAATACTCTTGCCCAGTCTGATCTTCGATTGTCTTGTCGATAAGCTTGAGTATGGCATAGGCCTGTTCGGTGCGTTCCAAATCTTTAACGATGTTGCCGTAGTGCTTTGTTAGTCGCGTCGACATTAATCTATCAATATCGCCCTTGCCCTTGATATAGTGCAGTTCCGATATGCTGAACAGCTCTATGCCCCCGGCCAGCTTGGATTTTTGTTTGCGCACGCCCTTGGCCATTACCCTAATTTTGCCGTGTTCGCTAGCCAGAAAAGTGATGATGCGATCAGCTTCGCCATAATCAATTCGGCGCAAGATTATTCCGTTGTCTCGGAGTGCTTTCATACTTGTGGCTTTGGACTAGTTACAATCTCATCTACTACATTGGCGATTTTCGTAAGACTTGTGTCGTTTTTATAAAAGATCCTAACGACGCCAAGCTCTTTGGCAGATTTTTGAGTCAGAGGAAGTTCATTCAGCGGCACACGAGTTAGTATAATTACCGGCACTTCGAGCCATTCGCCGTAGCTGCGAAATTCATACAGGAATTCAACTCCACTGTGCTGTGATAAAAGTAATTCGGTGATTACAACATCTGGAGTTTGCTTGTCTGCAGCCATAATTGCTACTTGAGCATCTTGAGCCACTGTAGTCTGATGACCATGACGCGCCAGAAATTCACTACACTGCTCTGCCAAAATCTGATTGGGCTCAATTAGAAGCACCCGGCTCATTTAAATCCTCGCATGAGACTATTATTACACCAAGCTCAGCTGGCGACTAGGCGCAAACGTTGCGGCCAGTCCTGTCATACCACGCATATGAGCAATACGCATTGGTGCACCTAAGCTCTCTAACAGACTATCAGCCACAAACACACCGGCAGCAGTATCATTCGTAAAGCTTGTCATTGGCTGATGTACTTTGCCATGCATAAGCTTGGCCTGTTTGAGCATATTAGAGCTAAGTCCAGACGCATCACTATAAACTCCAGCAGTAATACCACCTCTGGTACGGCGCACACCAAGTTTAATCACCTTGGGTCTACCAGATTCGGCCGCATCAATAAAACTATAGCCGATATTAGCAAGCGCTGCCTGCAATCCGGCACCATGCGCCATCACTGGCCCATACTTGCCAGCCACATCTAGTTCTAGCTCACAGTCGTGCATTTTTGCATAGCGATCAAGTAGTTCTGCGGTATCAAAAAGTACCGAACTTATAGATATAGGTTCAAGAGCCAGCTGTGATTCCTGCTGCAAGCGCATTGTTAACAAGAACCCGTCTATCAGACGAGTCGCCGCCTGACTTGTTTCGATAATCGTTTGTTTATTCTTATCGGTTTGGACGTCAGTGCCAAGCAGCTCAGCAGCTCTAGCTACCTGTAAAAAAGGCAGTTTTACTTGCTCGGCGAGACTCGCGAACAATCGCTCGACTTGCTGTTCGTCACTAGCTAACGGACGTGCCATAAAGAAGTTACCCCTCGTATCAACTTATTGAGAAGTATAGCACAGTAGAGCCTACAAATTATGTCTACGGAATGAATGTAAATTGCTTGATAATTGCTTCGAAATCGTTTCTGAACTCATTGCCTTCTGTCCAGATTTTGACAGTCTTGTCACGCAGTGGCAGCACTATTACTACACCCTGTTTGGTGTTGTCAATTTCGCCCTCTACCCGCAAGCCTAGTACTGATTCTAACTGTGGCAAACGATAGGCGCTTGTCTTAACCTTACCCTGCTTGACCTTAGCCTCATAAGACTTTACCTCTTGATCATAGCCACGCTCTACTACCTGATAGCGTAGTGCGTAGTTAGTGTCTTTGGTGTTTGACGATACATAGTTTGGCTGCATAAAACCATCAACAACTGTGCCGCTGGTCTTCTCATCAACATAATTGCTCCAGGTCTTTGGGTATGCAATAGTTAGGGTTCCAAAGGCAGCTGGACCTCTGTAAGTTGTGTTTGGCAGTTTGTAGCTCTCTGCAAATTCTGCGTCCTTTTCTATGGTCAGGTTTTCTTCTGCAACTACGATTGCGTCGGCTATCTTCTGATCTACATTATCCTTGTAATCCTGTCGGCTCATAAAGGCCCAACCACCGAAGACAACACTTGCCAGCAATACAACGCTCACCAACACCAGTGGTATCAGGAGCTCCCCTTTTTGATCAAGCTTATGCATATTACACCTAATATATCATATTTTCGTTCAGGGTGTGTCATCTGTCACAACAAGACGTATTATTTGATGGGCTTTTTGGTGTTTTTGTTGTGAATAATATAAAGGTACAAACCGTTACTCTCTGTTGTATGCTTAATTTCAGGTACCATAAATGCAAAGCTAACAAGCTTGACTGAACTACCAATTTCTTGAGTAATTTTTGTATACAATTTGCTCATATATCGATCAAGTAGAAAAACATAGATACCATCACAGTCAGGTAGCTTTTGCGACCAAAAATTTCCTAGCTTCACGCTCACAAGTCGTCGATGGCGATACAGCCTAATCTTACTGTAGACAACTAGCAGTGGATTAAGCTCATAGCCTAGCGCTCTTATACCCTGCTCGGCTGCAGCCTTCAACATCCGTCCATCACCACTACCAAGCTCGATCATGGTTTGACCTGGTTTTAAATCAAGCAACTCCAGAGCAGTTTTTTGCTGCGAGCTAAGCGTTGGCAAATATGGTGCACCGTAGAGAAGTACAAAACCAAACAGAATAACTACTACACCGAGTATCAGCAATAGCCAGATCATCTAGGCTGCTTCGTTAAATGTTTGCTTGAGCTTCTTGATTGAGTTTTCGGTTTTTTCGAGTCGTTTCTTTAGCTGAGCAACTGCTTCCAGACCCTGTTTGTACTTTGCTTCAGCCTGATCAACATCAGCATCGGCTGATTCAAACCAATCAATTACTGTATCTATTTCTATCTGAAGTTCTTGGGCTGTCTTTGTCATAAATCTATTTTACCTCAGTTTTTAGATTACCGTCTGCCAGCTGAATATCTAACACATCACTTTGTTTTACTGCGGCCGCTTTTTTTATTACCCTACCGTGCTTGCGAACCACTGCGTAGCCACGTCGCAATACCGCTTGCGGACTGACTGCCGCCAGTGTGCGCTCGGATTGTTTAAGCGAATCCAGCTGTAAATTCAAGAATCTCTCTACCCTCTCATCCAGCTGTTGATTCAGTTCTTCGATGCCATGCAAGACTTCTCTAGGCAATTTGGCAGCATATTTATCAAGCAACATAGCTTTTTGAGACAGCTGTTCAAGCATATCTTGTCTGTCTGGCACGAGTAATTCAGCCGCATTACTAGGAGTACTAGCATGCATATCTGCCGCTAATTCAGCCAGTGATACATCAACTTCATGGCCAATGGCAACTACTGTTGGTATGCGGCTGGCGGCAACAGCTCGGGTCACCTGCTCGCTACTAAATGCCTGCAAATCATCAGCACTTCCACCACCGCGAATTATCACAAGAACATCTGGTGTAGCTGCCTGTTTGTTAAACCATTCTACGGCTCGCACAATCTGACCAATCGCTGCCTCACCCTGCACCTGAACATCAGCAAGTTCAACGTCGATCCCACCATACCTGGCAGCAAGCACCTTAACAAAATCTTTGTAGGCAGCAGATTCCGCCGATGTAATCAGGCCAATTTGTTCTGGTGGGTATGGTAACCGCCGTTTGCGCTCCTCGGCAAACAAGCCTTCCTTTTCAAGCTGTTGATACAGCAAATCAGCTGCCTTCTTGATTGTCCCCTCACCACTAAACTGCAGGCCAATCAGATTAAGACTAAACCCAAACTGCGGGTGCATCCGTGGCGATGCCGCAATGCGTACTTTCATACCGTCCTCTACTGGTGCCGGCAACATATAAACCGTGCCAAAACATCGAATCTTCGACATCTCATCAGCAATATCAAAATATACCCAGCGGCCCCGGCTGACCTTAAAATTCTTTACCTCACCCTCAATCTCAACGCTAGGGTAAGCTAACTCTAGCGTCTGGTTAGCCAGCGCGATAAAATCAGTCGGTGTTAGAATCGGCAGCATGTTCATCCTCGACTAGCAATTTGCTCTTTTGCCTAAGCTCGGCTCCATTTTTGATTGCTTGATGATAGAAGAAATACCCAATTGGTAGGAATATAGCCATAGTCAACACGCGGTAAACAACTGTTGCAGACAACGCCAAGCCCTTGTTGACACCTGCACCCGCCAGCACCGCCGTCATTAGACCTTCATAGATACCTACACCACCCGGAAGTACTGCAACTAGTCCCGCAAAGTTAGCAACTGCGTAGGCAATAATTAGCGCGCCGGGATTAATCAGCGATCCAAACGCAACGTAAACCATGTAGATTGTTAGCACCTCAAAAATATTGATGAGCAACGCCCAAATTAGCAGATTCTTTAGCAGATGTATATCTTTGATGAGTACTTTGTAATCGTCATGGAGATCCTCTAGGGTTGCTTCGACCTTCTTCATATTGATAAGGTCTTTACCTTTTTTGAAATAGCGTCCAAGGTAGTTCAGAAACTTTGGAAGCCAGCTTACAAAAGCCTTGATTCGATTTGGGCTAGATATAATAAACACACCGATACCAGCACCAGCAATCGTAGAGAAAATAATCGTTGATGAAATAAGTATCACAAACGCACTAGTACTGGAACTAAGCGACAACACCACCATTGCAAATATTAACAACGCTATGAATGATACAAAAGTCAGCGCAAACCTGAGAATCTGAGCCAGTGTACTTTTGGACGTACTGACACCCAGTATCTTCATGCGCAGTGTCAGGTAACTGAACCCACTAACCCCACCACTTGGGAACACATGGTTTACAAAGTTCAGCTCCAGCGCAACCTTGTACATGGTTTTCATACTGATATCGTCGCCTTGAGACTGGAAGAAATTTTTATAAAGCTTTGCCACCGCAAAATAACTGAAGCCCTGGATTGGAATAATCAATAGCAGCACCCAGGTATTAAGACTCGACAGCTTGTTAAACGCCGCCACAATCTGATCCCAGGAGATGTATATAAGAACGCCAAGCGCAATGAAGGTAACGACATTCAGCCAGAATTTAAAGTCTGTTTTCAGGTACTTTTTCATAAATACTATCTTGATTATACCTTACGAAGCTTGATAGATAGTAACGAATAACCGATACTAAGCGTAATGAAGTCGTTATTTATACTTGGGCGTCAGCCGCTACTTGGACTCGCCGAACTAGAGTCACTCTATGGTCCAGACAGAATTACACCGATACTTTCTAGTGGTGCGGCCACGGTTGATATAAAAACATCAGAAGTAGCTTTTGATCGTCCTGGCGGCAGTATCAAGCTAGCTGAAATAGTCGACAGCCTACCCTCTACCAATTGGCGCGAGGTAGCAGACCAGCTGGACAGAGTGGTAACAAAATTACTCAGCGATATACCAGACGGCAAGCTCAAGCTTGGTCTGAGTACATATGGTATCAGGGTCTCTGCCCGTGATCTCAGTGCAACCGCGCTGAACCTCAAGAAGTCAATAAAATCATCCGGCCGCAGCGTACGGGTTGTACCCAACAAATTTCCGGCACTCAACAGTGCTCAGGTCATACACAATCAGCTCACTGGCCCTACCGGCATCGAGCTAGTGCTGGTGCGCAGTGGCAACCAAACCATCATCGCTCGCACCATAGCCGAACAAGACATCGAAGCCTACGCTCGCCGTGACCAAGACCGTCCGAAACGCGATGCCAAAGTCGGCATGCTGCCACCTAAATTAGCTCAAATTATCATCAACCTATCTCGTCCAGAGCCTAACGCAACCGTTCTGGACCCTTTCTGCGGCACTGGCGTACTGCTCCAAGAAGCCCTGCTGATGGGCTTTCAGGCCTACGGTACAGATTTAGAACCTCGTATGGTCGAATATTCGACCGCAAATCTAGACTGGCTACTACCAAAACTATCTAAGAGATTAGAGGTTGGCGATGCAACGACCCACAAATGGGGTAATTTTGATGTTGTGGCCGCCGAAACATTCCTTGGCAAGCCGCTGACATCCCTACCGCCACGCGAAATTCTCGACAAAATTATGGACGAATGCGATCAAATTCATAATAAGTTTTTGTCTAACATAGCTACTCAGCTCAAGCCGGGTAGTCGACTGTGTCTGGCAGTGCCAGCCTGGCGTACAAAAAACGGCTTTTTACACCTTAAAACGCTTGACCGATTAGCCTATTTGGGGTATACTCGGATGAGTTTTGTTCACACCTCGGACTCGGAGCTTGTCTATCACCGCCCCGACCAAACCGTTGCCCGTGAGCTCGTAGTTTTAACCAAAAACTAGAATTACCATAGTAAAGTGGTTATTCTGAGCCAAGCGTCATCTTTTTGACCTGATGAGGCATCCATTTCGGAAGCGTATTGATATATACGGTGGAGAAATGTCCTCGTCTGAGCAAAAAATGACGGCTCTCAGAATGAGCACGCGCATAAGGAAACAATATGTCACACGTCAAAGCTGGAGGAACCAGCAAAAATATTCACAATAATGCCGGTCAGCGCCTAGGCGTTAAGCTTTTTGGTGGCGAGAAGGTCAAGGTTGGCCAGGTTATAGTCCGACAAGTTGGTCTTACTAAGCGAGCTGGTATTGGTACCAAACTCAGCCGCAACTTCACTATTCACGCCGACCGCGATGGTGTTGTCACCTACCAGAAGCGTCGAGTTAAGACATTTACCGGCAAAACCGTCTGGCGCACCGAAGTAACAGTACAATAAATTAGTTAGATTCTAGAAAACCGCTCGTATCAAATCAGGCGGTTTTTTATTGCATCAAAACCTTACGTGATTCCTGCAAAAACATTGCTCGCTCCCGAGACGGAGAAACACCTGTAGCTACTCCCTGTAGGAGCAGTTTGACAGATTTCTGCACTTGCTCATCTTCAGCAGTCACAGAAAGCCTGCGGGCACTCTCAGCTAACATCACTGCAAACTGTGCACGCGACTCATTAACGACCGGATTATCACCTTCATACTCTCTGCGCTGAACAAGCTCACGAGCAGGACTAATCAGACTTCTCAGCTGTGCTACTAGTGCTGTATTTCCTGCAGCAATACTTTGGATTTCTTTATCAACTGCACTGAAATACGAGTCTGCAAAATTAACATTTTTGAGAGACCCCAGTATAGCACCCTTGAAGTAGGTGCTTAATCCGTCAACTTTCTGGAACACCTCACCGCGTTGTACATAATCTATAAGATTGCCTGTGCTCTGCCCCGCATCATATGTATTAAGGCGCTCCATAGTATCTAGGTGCTCATTTAAGGCATTGATTTGCCCATCAATAAGACTGGTCTTCTCATAGTCAGCAGCTTGCTCCTGGCTTGCTCCACTTGGTTTATTCCGAGGCACAGTAACATCTAAGTCTTCTTCAGGCTCTTGCCAGGAAAGCAGCTCAGTGAGCACAACCTTTTTTGATAGCTCCTCTTCACCTTTTGTCCCAGGCTTGATAATTGTGGCTAATTCGACAGGTTCTTCTCCAGGTTTTATGATCGTTAACTCTGTACCTTGAAGTGTCCAGCCGGTTTCTACAGTACCATCAGTGCGCTCGACTTTGAATCCCCCATCTTGCAGGCCAAGAAGCTCTGCTGGCGTAGGGTCTAAGTTTGCAGCAATTTCTTGCTGCTGTGATTCATTTGGTTTAGTTAGGTTTTGTTCTGCCATATTTGTTTTTGATTAACAGATACATTGTAGCATAAGCTTGTTTAAATGTCAATAACTTACTGTGTAATCGATACCTGGAGATGTTCTAAATACTCTTGGCGTTTGGTCGAGGGTGCAACACCGCTCGTCAAACCAAGCAGAAATATTTTTGCACCACTATAGACGGTTCTGTTGCGAAGGTAGGTCGGCATACCCCTAGCAGCATTATAAGAGCTTAGTGCCTGCTCCTCACGAGACTGGATGACATATCCTTTCTCGGCTGAAGGATGTCTAAGTAGGTGTTCACTACTCACATACTGTCTATGATCAAGCAATGCTCGTGCAAGTACACCTGCAACGAATTCACTATCTCCACTAAT
Source organism: uncultured Candidatus Saccharibacteria bacterium (assembly GCA_964644965.1). Lineage (GTDB taxonomy): Bacteria > Patescibacteriota > Saccharimonadia > Saccharimonadales > JACDBH01 > CAZXYN01. The sequence goes on from CAZXYN010000003.1 coordinate 26,060, forward strand.
GCGCTTTAGGTCATTATCTACTGCTTTAAGGTGGTAAGCTAACAACCTGTCACTTCTGAGTGCACCAAGCGTGATAGACCGGAGCGCAACATCTAGCCCATAAATACTCCTGATGCGATTGTCTCTTGATTGCTCAACTACACCTCTAAGATACATATCCGTCTGTTCAGGTGATAAATCATCGAGTTCATCCAGACTACTGCCAATTTCATCTAAAGTAGTCGCTACAAAAGCCTGCTCTTCACCGGTAAGCGGCTGTGGTTCCAAGCTTGGAAATCGAATGAACTCTCCCATGAGCATATTCTGTCATAAGATCGTATTGTTTGTCAGTAGCAATCTATACACCAAGGTGTGATTTGATGCGATCTACAACATCAGAGATAACCACCTGTGATTTGACCAGGTAATCATCGGCGCCCATTTCCTCGGCCTTTTTGCGGTCGGTTTCTTGGCTAAGCGCGGTTAGCATGACAATTTTTACGTTGGTTGTCTCTGGGGTGTTACGTAAGATGTCGAGCACATCAAAGCCATTTACCTTGGGCATCATGACATCGAGTAGAATTAGATCTGGACGAAATTCTATGGCTGTCGCTAGAGCATCTTCGCCATTTGGTACTCTTTTGATTTCGAAGTCTTCTACTTCTAGACGCGCTATATAGACTTGGGCTAAACCTTCGTCGTCTTCTACGAGTAGAATTTTGCGTTTTCTAGATTGTTGTGTTGCCGTTTCTTCCATAGTTCTTATGCTACTCTAAACCTCTGTTATAAGCAACCAATTACAAACTTTTGATAAAGCCTAAGAACATTGGATGTGGTCGGCTTGGTCGAGATTTAAATTCTGGGTGGAATTGGCTAGCTATGAAGAATGGATGGTCGCTGGCCTCAATAATTTCCACCAGGTGATTGTCTGGTGAGACACCGCTGGCGATAATACCCCAGCTACTGTATTGATCGCGGTAATCATTGCTGCATTCGTAGCGGTGACGGTGCCGCTCGGAAACTTTGTCATGGCCATAGAGTTTTCGTGCCAGTGTACCCTTGCCGAGTTTGCAATCATAACTACCTAGTCGCATCGTACCACCGGTATTTTCCTTGCCTACCTGATCATCCATGGTGGTGATGACCAGATTATTTGACTCAGGGTCGAGTTCCTTGGAGTTCGCATCTGCAATTCCAGCATTGCGAGCAGCCGCAATCACAGCCATCTGAAGCCCCAAGCAAAGTCCTAAGTAAGGTGTCTTATGTGTCAGCGCATATTGTGCAGCTATAATTTTGCCCCCTGTACCGCGGCTGCCAAAACCACCAGGCACAACGATACCGTCAACATCCTTGATATATTTCTCGGCGTCACTCAGCGAGCTAATCTTCTCGGCGTCAATCCAAACAAGTTTTGGATTTATGCTCTCGTGCCAAGCAGCTGCCCGTAGTGCCTCAAACACCGACATGTAGGTATCTTGGTTGTTGAGATATTTAGCGACAACACCGATTTTGACTGTCTTTTTGTGGCCATTTTTGGCGCGCTCAACAACCTTGCGCCACTCGCGCAGATTACTGCGACCAAGCTTGAGACTAAGTCGCTCAGCAAGCACATCATCAATACCTCGCTCCTCTAATGTCAGCGGTACTTCATATATAGTCTCTGCGTTAGGAAGCAGCACAATCGCTTCGGTACTAACGCCACTGTAGAGACTAAGCTTGTCTATGACTTCTGGGTTAGCGACCTCTTCGGAGCGAGCTACCAGCACATCTGGCACGATTCCTAGCCCCCTGAGCTCTCGTACAGCGTTCTGGGCTGGCTTTGTTTTGAACTCTTTGCTAGCACCAAGATACGGCAAATAGACAACATGCACAAAGGCACAGTTCTCGCGGCCAACTCGCATCGACAGCTCTCTAATAGCTTCAATGAAACTCAAGCCTTCGTAGTCACCTACTGTTCCGCCGATTTCGATAATGTGAACATCAAAACCTTTGGCGGTATCGATAATCTCTTCTTGGATTGCGGTGGTGACATGTGGAATGAACTGTACAGTTTTGCCGAGATATTTGCCTGAGCGCTCATCGGCGATAACTTTGTGCAGCATGCGACCGCTCATCAGCGAGCTCTTTTTGGTCAGGCTGATGTCCATAAATCGTTCATAATGACCGAGGTCTAAGTCTGTCTCGGCGCCGTCATCAGTCACAAAACATTCGCCGTGTTCGGCAGGATTAAGCGTACCAGCATCTACGTTTAGATACGGGTCGCATTTTTGGATGTTTACGCTGAGTCCGCGTGATTTGAGAATATTTCCGATGGAGGCAGCAGTGATGCCCTTGCCTACACCAGACAGGACTCCACCCGTAACAAACACATACTTAGTCGGCCGTTTTGCCACGCCTTCGCTCACTCCCTCTATTTCTATAAACACATCCTACCATGTAGTGCATGGATTAGAAAAGCGCGAGTTGTCTATAATTTTTGCAGGGCGGCGTCGAGTTGTGGGTCGCGGCCGGCTTTGATGTCGTCTGCGGTGATTTCGACTGCTTCGTCTGGCGAGATACCTTCTTTGTCGATGTTCTTACCACCTGGCGTAAACCAACGGGCGATAGTTATCTTGAGCAGACCGCCATCTCGTAAGTTTATCGGCTGTTGTACCGAGCCCTTACCGAAGGATTTTTGACCAACAAGAGTAGCGGCGTCATTGTCACGCAAGGCTCCAGCTAGGATCTCTGAAGCACTTGCACTACCCTCGTTAACTAGTACAACCGTCTTGACGCCCTTGAGTGGTGCTTCGCCACTTGAGCGGAAAGTCTCAATAACTTTGTCCTCACGGCGTTCTGTCAGTACTGTAGAGCCGCTGCCTAGCCATAGACTGGCGACATCAACTGCCCCATCTAGATAGCCGCCTGGGTTGCTACGTAGGTCCACTACGACGCCCCTAACATTTGCAGCTGCAAATTCATTAGCTGCCGCTCGGACTAGTTCAACTGTGTCATCTCCAAATCGAGAAATAGTTAGTATACCTACGCCGTCTTTAATTTCCGACTCGACGCTTGGAACATTTATTTCCTCGCGGACGATTTTATAATCCTTGAATTCACCATCACGGACAATTCCAAGCGTAACTTCTGTGCCCTTTTCACCCCTGATGCGATCAACCGCCTCTGATATTGTTAGGTTGTAAGCTGATTCTCCATCGATCTCGGCAACAACATCCTTTGGCATTAGACCAGCGTTTTCGGCTGGGTAGCCTGAGATTGGCGAAATGATAATTATATTATTGTCGACGTCCTTGCCAAGCTGAGCACCAATGCCTTCGAATGTACCCTGAAGGTCGTTTGTGAAGTCTTCTGCTGCATCTGGGTTAAAGTATTCTGTGTACGGGTCGCCCGTGGCTCTAGCCAGTCCTGACTTGAGACCTTCTAAAAGCTTAGTCTCATCTAGCTCGCCATCAAAATTGTTCTTTAATGACTGATAGATAGTATCAACACTGCTGTAATCGAGCTTTTCTGGTAGGCTGCTGTTCTGGCTAACTGGACTGTATTTCTGGACTGTAATTCCTCCATTACCAACAAACCATCCTAAGCCAAAAATTGCCATGGCAACTATGATTAGTCCAGCAGTTTTCCTGAAGCGATTTTCTTTTGTTGGCACGTGAATCCCACGTTCTATATCTTTTTGCACGTTCATACCCTTTTACCTTAACTGGTATTGTAGCATGACCATACCTTGGAATTTGCTTAGAAGTAGACGAAACGTAGGCTCGATGCTGTCGAGGCAGACAGCTGGTTCATATCATATTTGCCGGTACCGGCACGGTTATAGTCACTGACTACAATTGAGCCGTCACCATTGACTGCTTCGACGTACATAACATGGCCGTAGAAACCACTGTTACTGACAGCTGCAGCGCCTACACGAGGTGTGCTACTGACTGTTAGGCCAAATGACGGTGCGCGGTCGTCCCATAGCTTGGCGTTACCGAGTCCACTTGGTACGTGTCCACCAGCAACTGCAACCCGGTAAGCAACCCAGTCTGTACAGTTACGATAGCCATAGCCGCCTAGGTTCCAGTTCCATGGACTGCCATTAACACCCCAGTCGTAGTTGTAGCATGGACCCTCTACTTGACCAGTGTGAACACAAGGTGCCAGACCCCACGGATAGCCACCGCCGCCTAGCAAACCACCACTACCACCGAATAACTTTGCGTTCTCGATAGCTTGCTGGCGCTTTAGCTCGTTTATGCGATCCTGACGTCCCTGAATCTGATCGTTGAAGGCGTTTTGCTGAGATTTATTAAAGCCAAGCAACCTGTCTTGTTCGGCCTTTTGAACAGCGGTTGCTGCCCGCAGTTGTTCTTGTTGCTTGATAATCTGCTCGACTTGATCTTTTTTGGTCTGAAGCTCAGCTTTGAGGGCTGTTATTCTGTCGAGGGTAGCCTTCATATTATTGCTTGTTAACTCGCGGTACTGCTGCTTGTCGAAGTAATCGCTAAGCGATTTGCTGGTTGCTAACATTTCGATAGTGGAGATGTTGCCCTCTAGATACATAGCTTTTATGTTCTGACCAAGCACATCGCGTTGTTTGTTGAGCTCTGCTTCTTTTTGGACAATTTCCTTTTGGATCTGTTCGCTCTCTGCCTGTCGTTGATTAATTTCGCGCTGATAAGCATTGATCTGGGCAGCTAGAGCATTGATTGTACCTTGATAGCTGGATGCTTCAATCCTCAGTGCTTCTAATTGGGATTGGGACTGATTATTTTCTGCTGTCAGGGTGTTAATCTGTTCCTGCAAGCTCTGAGCACTAATAAAGCGACTATAGCCAAGGGAACCAAACGCCATAACAAAAATAATCCCAGCCAGTAGGAGTCGCATAGAGATTCGGCTGGTTCGCTTGAAAATTGTTACCATATACCCTTGTTGTTTTAGATTAATTTTTAGTTTTTTGTTTTTGTGATTTGTAATTAGAATGTAGCAGATTTTTTAGTTTTTTTCAAGACTAAGCATTAGCAATAACAGATAGCACCCTGTTGTTTATATTACATTTAACGATTAAGTCTTAGGTAGCGCTGAGTTGCTACAAATGACGAGCTTGCACCAATCAAAATGCCAATTCCAAGTTGCGCCCCAAGTATTGCCCAAAAATGATCAGCAAAATATCTTCCAGAATATGCAATGTCCAGTAAGCCAAAGGTACTTGCCCCAAGTGTGTCGGACGCAATTGTGAAGACGCCCTTACATAACGCTACTGATATTAGTGCCGCAAATATGCCGATCAACATGCTCTCTACTAAGAACGGGCCGCGAATATAACTCCTACTGGCACCGAGTAGCTTCATAATTCCAAGCTCATCACGTCTGTTAAATAAAGCCATCTGGATGGTATTAAAGATAATCAGTACCGATATAGCCGCAAAAATTATTACACCAACAATACCAGCTTGTTGGATGAAGGTTGTGGCCTTTGATATTTTGTCGATAGCTTCTTTACGATCGCCAGAATATGATGTTTCGTCTGATTGAAGCTCTTTGATTTCTGGTTGGTCTAGAAATGTTTTTAGTTCGTCAATTATGTCTGGATTGTAGAGCTGAATTTTGAGACTGGCCGGAATTTTGTTGTCGGCCTGCAAGATTGCCAGCTGCAGCTCTACGTTTTCGTTATTTGCCTGAACAAAACTATCGAGCGCCTGTTCTTTCGAGATATACTCCACGCCGCGAACATTCTCTATGCCTTTGAGTTGCTCTGTCAGGCTAAACCTCTGCTCCTCTGTAATATCATCAATTAGATAGACCGACACGTCGATTCGGCTACGAATTTCCGATATGGTGTAGGCAAAAGTTGTATTAGCAATAAACGAAAACAGCACTATGCTGAGCGTGACTACCATCACCGCCATAGCAGCAATACTGAGCCAGGCATTTCGCATAAAATTCGAGAAGCCGCCCTTGATGATTCGGCCGAGGGTTATCAATTTTCGACTTTTCATAGCTCGTATTCCCCGTTGGCTTGGTCAGATGCAATCTTGCCGTCAGAGATAGTTATAACTCGGCGTTTTAGTTTATTAACAATCTCTTGGTTGTGGGTCGTAAGAATCACGGTGGTGCCATATTTGTTGATTTTTTCGAGCACCCGGATAACATCCCAAGCATGCTTTGGGTCTAGGTTTCCGGTTGGCTCGTCGGCAATCAAAATCTTTGGTTGGCGTACAATCGCCCGCGCAATCGCAACTCGCTGACGCTCACCACCAGACAGCTCCATTGGCATACTTTTTTCCTTGCCCTTGAGCCCAACGATATCGAGCACGCGCGGAACAGTGTGTTTTATTTCTTTGGTACTAATACCAATTATTTCTAACGCGAACGCCACGTTCTCGAAAACCGTCTTGTTGGGCAAAAGCTTAAAATCTTGGAATACTACGCCAATTTTGCGCCTAAGTTTTGGTACATCACGATCACGAAGACTTTCATAATCAATACCACCAACAATAATTTTGCCGGTAGATGGTTTTTCTTCGCGAGTCAAAAGCTTGAGCAATGTCGACTTGCCAGCTCCGGATGAACCAACAATAATTACAAATTCCTTAGCCTGTATGTGCAGACTAATCCGTTGCAAGACTGGAGAACTACGCTTGTTATAGGTTTTACTCACCCTATCAAGTAATATCACCCGTCTATTATACCAAACTGCTTCTGATTATAGTCCGCGGAATGTTCGTTCGCGCTTGGATTTTCGATAGTTTCTAGCTAATTTTATGGCTACAGCCAGCACAATTAGACCAAGTACTGCTATAGACACCAGCTTAATTGAGCTTTTGTTTAGTTTTGCCCAGCGTATTATAGGAGAAAGTGCGTTTTCTGGGTTCCTAATATCTACTGCTATCATTTCCTTAATCTCTGTACCGTCATTCAGCCGTGTGGTGATATACACCGTGTACTGGCCGTTTTCTAGCAATGTAGTATCAAATGGTGCTGGCTGATTTGAAATCTGAATGGCTTGCCCGTTGACGCTATATTTGAGCTCTGACAAATCTGATTTATTGGCCTGAGGCGTAGTGCTTAGCTCAACCTTTCCGCTAATAGGACCGTCCGGCGAAGCCAGAGCTGTAACATTATCACCATCACCAGTCTGCAAATCAATCCCAGTCTGACAGTTATTGCCAAAATCCTGAGGCACACAGTCAATCGCTGTCAGTAACACCCTGTCTATCTTTAGCCCACTATTAAGTCCGATTAGCTTGATTGTGTTGCCAGCTTTTTTATCAAATGGGATTGGCTGTAGTTCTCCGCCTTTTTCATAGGTCTGCCAAGTCCATTGATCGTTAGTGTCTTCTTTTAGTTCAACCTCTAGGCACTCGGTGCCGTTAATTTCGGCCAGCACCTGGTCGTCCTTGTTACCCTGCATCCGAATCCATAATGCTTGGTCTTCGTCATTAGGCAAGTCTGGTACCTGCAGTATGATTGATCCAAAGCTTGATACATTAGCACAAGCCGCCGCTCGTGCGGTTGGTGAACCAGCAAATACCAAGCCACCTACGAGCAGTCCGAGTACCAAAACCAGCAAATTCCCACGCCGTTTCATAATTGATTGTAGTATAGCACTTATGGTTACGAGGCTACATGTCCGGCAATAAATTCATCGATTTTGCCGTCTAGCACCGCCTCTACATCGCTGGTCTCAACACCAGTGCGTAGGTCTTTTACTAGTTTGTACGGATGCATAACGTAATTGCGTATTTGATTGCCCCACTCTGCCGATTGGTTTACGCCCTTGAGGTCTGCGACTCTTTCTTGGTGTTGCTCTGCCTGAAGCTGGACTAGGCGTGAACGCAAAATCGTCATAGCGGTTTCTTTGTTTTGCAGCTGCGAACGCTCGTTTTGGATTGCCACCGAGATACCGGTTGGCACATGCGTAATTCTGACTGCTGAATCGGTGGTATTTACGCTCTGGCCGCCCTTGCCGCCGCTCCTGTAAACATCGATTTTTAGATCTTTGTCGTCAATCTCTACAAGCTCTGGCTCATCAATTCTTGGTAGCACTTCTACCTTGGCAAAACTTGTTTGACGTAAATTATCTGAGTTAAATGGGCTTAGTCGCACCAGGCGATGCACTCCGTGTTCATTCTTGAGCTTGCCGTAACTGAGTTCGCCAGATACTTCTACTGTAACGGATTTTACGCCAGCTTCATCGCCACTAGATTCATCGATCATTGTGACTTTGTAGCCGCTTTGTTCGAACCATCTCAGATACATCCTAAGTAGCATCGAAGCCCAGTCCTGAGCATCAGTACCGCCGGCTCCAGCATAAATACTTACGATCGCGTCAAAATGGTCGTACGGACCATCGAATCTTAGCAGCTGATTAAGTTTCTCGATTTTTGGCTGTACTAGGCTCAATTGAGATTCTATGTCTGGCAGCACACTTTTGTCGTCAATCGCTAGCAGTTCTGACATGTCTGCAAGCTCCTTTTGGAGTGATAGCCATGGCCTAATTCTCTGCTCTAACGCCGCCTGCTTTTTTGATACCTTGGCTGCTTCGTTTGGGTCTTGCCAAAAGTCTGGCGACTGCATAATAACAGCTAGTTCGTCACTTTGTTTCTTGAGTGATTCAATATCAGCTTTTACGAATAAATCGGCCAGTGTTCGTTGGTAGGCACTGACTTGTTTCTTGGCTTCATCCATAGGAGTCTAGTCTTCCTTTTGCCAGAGTTTGGCAAGCTGATCATAGGACTCATCAACAAATGGTCTGCCGGTGCTGCCGAGCATACCCATATCCCACATGTCATCTGTAAACATCAGTTCTGTAGTATCAATAATGCGCTTTTTAGTGATCGCTTTGATACGTTCCGGCAATGCGTAGTAGTCATCAATTGTGTCTTCAAAAAAGTATTTGTTCGTATAGCCTGCTGCCGTACCAGCCACTGTCTGCCCTGCCCGTTGGTAACGCCCCAGCATGTACTGTTTGGCAGCCTCAATGTCAGATTCCTCTATATCACCAGTCCGGACTTTGTTGATTTCCTCGGTCATAATTTCAAACAGCGGCTTAACATTACCTGGCATAACCTGTGCACCGAACCACCATGATACATTTTGGGCAAGCTGATTAAATCCAGAGCTCATGTGATAGACAAGTCCACGTTCGCGGGCGGCCCCCAAAATCTTGGAATACAGTGTTTCTGTCAGCATTGTATTAATTAACTGGCCAGCATCCCAATGTGGTTCATCGAGCTGCTCGACATGGAATGTATCAACTATAAAATAGACGTTCTTGACGCTTGGATTGCGAAGGTACAAACCCTTTTCTTGTTTGACAGGAATCTCTACTGGTAGCGGTATGCGGCCGTTGCCCTTTTTTAGCGGCAAATCTTCGAGCATTCTAAGTACTGTTGCTCGGCGACCCTTGATACCACCAGCAATCACAAATCGTAGGTTGGTTGTAGTGTGAGTTTTCTTGTAGTGGGCTTCGATGTCTTCTTTGGTGTTATTCTGAAGCAGTTTTAGACGCTCGCGGTCGGTCATTGCCTGGTAGCCGCAGTATTTACGCATTGCCAAGCTTAGATGACGGAAATGATTATTGGCACGACCATTAAGTTCCTCGCGGACATTGCCGAGCTCGGCATCAAATTCTTCCTGCAAGAACAACGGTTTACTAACAGCCAGCAGCATCAGATCAAGAATGCGATCCCACTCGAAGTCTGCGCATTCTGCCTCGTAGGTTATGTCATAAACACCGGTGCTGGCATTGTTGTAGGCACCGTTTTTTTCGAATTCTGCCTGGAATAAGCGTGCTTTGGGGTATTTTTCATTGGCACCGAGTAGCACATGTTCCATGATATGCGGTGTCTCCCACTTGGCAGGATCTACCAGATACTCGCCGGCTCGAAAATTGAATTCGAACGTCATAACGCTAGCATCAGGAATATCAATCAATAGTCCTTCTGCGCCATTTTCCAGTACTACTTTTTCAACGGTATGTTTCATAATCTAGATCTTAGTTCTTAGATCTTAGTTCTTAGATTCTAAGGGAATCAGCCCCTAAGATCTAAGAACTATCGTCTAAGATCTATCTTCGTTTTTTGCCTTTCTTGCGGTTTTTGCGTTCGGCTTTACGCTTTTGTTGCTTTTTGGCTTTTGTTACAACTGGCTTCGTAGCCGCACCCCTTGTCTTTACTGATGCATTAAAATCTTCTTCACCAAAGCTATCTGCTTCGATAATCTTATCAGCATTGTCTACAGAAGAACGCGCAGCCTTGGTAAGCTCAGTTTCAATTGGGCGGTTGAGCTCACTCTCTGCGACTGGTCGGGCATGGAAAATGCTTCTGAGCACATCATGCCTGAGCGTATTTTGCATTTCTTCGAATAGCACTTGTGATTGACGTCGATATTCTACCAACGGGTCACGCTGACCAACGCTCAGCCAGTGAATTCCCTCGCGCAAATGATCCATACTCTCAAGGTGCTGCATCCACAGATTATCAAGTACTTGCAGGTAAATATCACGTTCTACTTTGCGTAAGATTTCAGGACCAAAGGCAGCCTCACGGCCATCGTATAATGCCTCAACTTCTTTGATGAATGCTGCTTCAAATTTTTCTGAATCAGTATCAAATAGCTTGTCGAGTGTTGTGTCGTCTAGTGGGAATACCTCTGTTAGAATCGCTTCAAATTTGTCGGTCAGTGATTCTGGCGATGCGGTTAGAGATTTCACCTCTTCTTCTACGAATACTTTTATTCGCTTACTAATATCGGCCTGGAGTAGAATCTCACGTCGCATTGCATAAATTGCTTTACGGTGGCGGTTCATTACATCGTCGTACTGGACAACGTTCTTACGGGTGTCAAAGTTAAAGCCTTCGACCTTTTTCTGAGCCGATTCAAGACTCTTGCTGATAAGACGGTTTTCGATAGGCGTGTCGTCATCAACTTTTAGGCGTTCCATGAGGGTGCCTATCCGATCGCCACCAAAAACACGCATCAGTTCATCCTCTGTACTTACGAAGAATTGAGTTGCTCCAGGATCACCTTGTCGGCCGGTACGACCACGAAGCTGATTATCTATACGGCGTGATTCGTGTCGCTCAGATCCAAGCACGAACAAACCACCAAGCTTTTGGACTCCCTTGCCGAGTACAATGTCGGTACCACGACCAGCGATGTTGGTCGCCAACGTAACTGCGCCCTTTTGTCCAGCTTCGGCAACAATCGAAGCTTCACGCTCGTTATTCTTAGCGTTAAGCATTTCGTGTTTGATGCCGGCTTTTTTGAGTGACTTTGAAAGCAACTCATTTTTATCGATAGATCCACTACCAATCAAGACTGGCTGGCCCTTCTTATGGAGCTTCTCGACCTCTTTGATAATGGCGTTGAATTTGCCAGCCTCTGTCTTATAGATACGATCTGGTCGGTCTTCACGAATATTTTTACGATTTGATGGAACCTCTACTACATCAAGTTTATAGATTTGGTGGAACTCTTCGCTCTCAGTTGTAGCCGTACCAGTCATGCCAGATAGCTTGTCGTACAGGCGGAAAAGGTTCTGGAAACTGATAGTTGCCAGTGTCATTGACTCTTCCTGGACATCTACGCCCTCCTTAGCTTCGATTGCCTGGTGCAAACCTTCGTTATAGCGGCGTCCGCGCAGCAAACGCCCGGTGAATTGGTCGACAATCACGATTTCGCCATCGGTGCTAATCACATAATCTTTGTCTCGCTTAAACAGCAGCTGGGCTTTCAACGCCTGATCAAGGTGATAGATATTGCGAATGTGTTCTGTAGAATATAGATCCTTGATGCCTAGTATTTTTTCGATTTTTTCGACACCGCTATCTGTCAAGATTACGCTTTTGCGCTTCTCGTCGATTTCATAATGATCAGGTTTGAGCTGACGAACAACCTTAGAGAATTGACCATAGCTAGCACCAGAAGCAGTCGCCGGAGCAGAAATAATCAGTGGCGTACGAGCTTCGTCGATCAAAATGGAGTCTACCTCGTCAACAATCGCAAAGTGTAATTCGCGCTGTCGAAGCTGTTCGGTCTCACGAACCATATTATCGCGCAGGTAATCAAAACCAAATTCGTTGTTTGTACCGTAAGTAATATCTGCCTTATAAGCTTCTTGTCTAGAACATGGCTTTAGGTGGCGGAATCGCTTGTCTTCGTGCTCTTCGTTAGTGTATTTTGGGTCGTATATATAGGAGTGGTCAGGAATAATCACGCCGACGCTCAGACCAAGAAAACTATAGACCTCTGCCATCCAGCCAGCGTCACGCTGCACAAGATAGTCGTTGACTGTTACTAGGTGAATACCCTTGCCTGTCAGCGCGTTCAGGTAGACTGGCAGCGTCGCGACCAAAGTCTTACCTTCACCGGTTTTCATCTCGGCGACTTTGCCCTCGTGCAAGACCATTCCACCTATCATCTGCACATCGAAGTGTCTCATACCAAGTGCGCGTTGCGAGGCTTCACGAACCAAGGCAAATGCATCAGGCAAAATTCCATCGAGTGTTTCCTTTTCGAGGCGTTTTTTTAGAACCGCCGTCTGCTCTTTGAGCTTCTTGTCGGTCATTTTTTTGTATTTTGGTTCAAGCTTGTTGATTACCGCTACTTGCTTGCGCATGCGCTTGAGCGTTTTTGCTTGCGGGTCACCCAATATCCGCTTCAGGTACTTGTTCTTCATCAAGTGTATAGCCTCTCGTGAAATTTGTAGTCAGTCAACATTGTACCACTGTTGTGGCCATTCAGTGTACCCCTGAAATGTGTTTTTGTGTTGTTATTTTTTCAGATAGAATCAGACTTGGTTTGGATTCTTGCTACGGAAGCGGCTTGTAAGCCGACGATAGAACTTGGGATTATTGTGCTTTTCTTTGTATTTTTTGAGCTGATTTTGCAACTTGGCATCGATAATATCGATGGCGGCATACATGTTTAGCGTAGACTCTTTGGCCGTCAGTGTCTCGTGTGGCAAGTGCATGATTGCCTCTGCTGTATACTGATTATTTTTTTGTTTCTTGTTTTCTTTGAGCTTAACTTCTATATGCAGACTCTCGCGGGCATGCCTTGGTACATAGCGTTCTAGTTTGCCGATTGTCTTGGTAATGTATTTCTTGAGCTTTTCGTCAGTATCGACATGAACTCCTGTTATTTCCATTTTCATAGAACCTCCTTTGTTTAGTTGGTCTACAGGACCTCTCGGCCACCAAGATAACTTCTTAAAACATCTGGTACACGCAGATTGCCATCTTCGGTTTGATAATTCTCAATGAGCGCAATCAATGAACGAGTAAATGCAACCGCCGTGCCATTGAGTGTATGCACGGTCTCAATTCGACCATCCTTGCGACGAACTCTAATGTTGAGGTTTCTGGCCTGAAAATCAGTACAATTACTGCAGCTGGTGAGTTCGCGGTAAGCGCCGTCTACCTTTGACCAATATTCGATGTCGTATTTTTTGGCGGCTGGCGCGCCCAAATCACCAGAGGCAATATTAATCACACGGTATGGAATTCCCAGCGATTGCCAGAGTTCTTCTTCGATTCCACGTAGTTGCTCGTGCATGTCCATGCTCTGTTCTGGCAGTGTAAAGGCATAGAGCTCTAACTTGTTGAACTGGTGTACGCGGAATAGCCCGCGGGTGTGCTTGCCGGCCGCCCCGGCCTCACGGCGATACGACGGGCTGTAGCCAGCGTAGAGGGCTGGCAATCCATCTTCTTCGAATATTTCATCTGCGTGATAGCCGGTTAGTGGCATTTCAGCCGTCGCAATCAGCGACAAATCTTCACCGTCTATGTGGTATTCGTCACTTTGGTCGCTACTGCGCGGTGCAAAGCCTGTGCCAGCAGCTACCCTACTATTTACCATGTGCGGCACTGTCATGTAGCGGAAGCCTTTGGCTACGACAAACTGCAACGCATATTGTAGTAGTGCGTTTTCTAGTAACGCCAAATCACCTTGTAAGAAGTAAAATTTAGGACCAGCAACCTTGGTGCCACGTTCGAAATCCACCCAATTTTTGCGAGTAGCAAAGTCTAGGTGATCTTCTGCGCCGGTAGTCTTGTCACCAAAACTACCTACCTCAACACTAGCTGATTCGTCGCCAACCGGCACATCGTCAAACGTCATGTTAGGAATAGTTGCCAGTAAATCCTTCCAGGCAGCTTCGGTGCTAGATAGGTAAACTTCGCGCTCGGCTAGTTCGATTTTGATCTGTTTGCCCTCATCTATTTGAGCTTGTTCGGGTCTGCCTCCGCTGACAGCGGACTTCATTTTGTCGGCGTTTTCGTTTCTACGAGCCCGCAGTGATTCTACCTGTTGCAGTAGAGTTTTTCGTTCGTTGTCGAGTTCTAGTAGTCTTTCAATATCAACTTGGTAGCCCTTTTGAGCGGCTTTGGTCTTTACAATTTCTGGATTATCCCGAATGTACTGAATATCTATCATGTCTATATTATACGCTGTTCATCTGCGTTTTTTAGTATATTTTTAATTGATAGTCTACTCTTTGGAAAATGATTACGATTTCTTTCCACTCATCTATAGGTGACTGTATAAGTTACATAATAACGTTCTGTTTTCTTAGAAGCATTTATTTCCAAATCCAATGAACCCTTTTTCGCGTATATATAAACTTCGTCCTTGGCCCCAAAATCGTACTCAGGGCCATCTACTTCATAACCTTCTTGTTTCAAATAATCAACCATGCCACCAATAGAGCTATCTGCTTCTTTTATATCTAAGTACATTGATCCATGCACATTGGAGCACTGGGGTATACACATAAAGTTTATACTGGGATTCCGCCCACCTGGTTTATTAATTGCTCCTGGGTAAGATCGTACGAAATCGCTCCCAGAAATCAGTTGTCGCTCTACCCAAATTGGATAAATAGATACTAGGATAGTCAACAGAACAATCGGAAGAATAATCAGCCTAGCCCACAACGGAATTTGTTTTATAGCATTCTTGGTGCTTCTTAGCGTTTTCATGATAATACTATTGTTATTTTCCTTGTTGTATTTTGAGATTTTCATTTATTTCCTTTTCTGGACTGCTTCCAGAGTTAATTTGGTGCGAGATTTTGCATATTCACAGAAATCACATGGTCCACCCATAGCGGCATTACCGACTGCTGGCATGCTATCGCTGTCCATACACTTTTTCATTTTCTTAAGCGTTGGTTCAATCCATTTGTCACTACCTGTGTATGGAATAATTTTGGTACGGAACTCTACCCTATCATTAAACCCATCCAAATCCATTCGCCCGTTGGCATAAACAAAATAGCCTGTGTCGCTAACGCTAAAGCCGTTCTGGCGCAGCAGCCATTGATATACCTCTAGCTGACGTTTGTATGAAATCTGCCAGTCCGAATCTATCGAAACTTCTCTGTCTTTAGACGTAGCCTTGTAGTCAACCACAATCAGATTGCCGTCATTATCCGCCCAGACGTCATCTAGCCCACCAAAAATATGCAAGTTGGTTGGTTCGTGCAGAGCCGTAACACCGACAAATGTTTCGCGCCAGGTATCTAGCTGTTCATGCTCAAAAGGTATGGCATCTACATCAAACTCTACCATCAGAGGATGTGGTTTTTTCTCCGAACGGTATTTATCAAACTCTTTCTTGAAAAGCTCGTCGATTGTCTTGTTGATATTAAACGGTGGGCCGCTCGGGCGCTTAATCTTGAGCCGAACATCTAACCAAAAGCAGCGCGGACACTGCATGTATAGTTCTATCTTGCTGCGACTGACCTTGAACGGTGTTTTTTGCCCAGGTGTATATGGTTTGTTTCGTTCCTGCCAATAGCTCATGTGAACTTATTGTAGCAGCTAAAGAATCTGACTTCGTTGTATAAAAGTTGTTTGTAAGAGATTTTGCCCCATAGCGAGCAAAGGATTAAGTCAAGTATACTACTTATGCTTACTTTTGTCAATAAGCGTGAGGGTATCTACGCTTTCTGTCAAAAGGTTGAGCAAGCGCCACAGGCTATGCCGGGAGCATACCTGTAAAGCGCCCTTTTGATAGAGAGTGTAGATACACCTTGCTACAAAAGTTTGGTAATGGCGGCTACGGCGGCGGTTTCGGCGCGCAGTGTCAGTTTGCCAAGGTGCAAGCTGCCAAAGCCGGCTGATTTGAACTGGTTTAGCTCTTCGTCTGTCCAGCCGCCTTCCGGACCGATGAAGACACCAAGGGCGTCTTCAATATTTGATATTTGATACCTGATACCTGATAGAGATTCATCTGCGACAAGCAGGTGGACTTTACCCTTATACTCTGCCAGTGCTGTATCTAGCTGCAGTGGTTCACGGACGTGCGGGATGTCGCTGCGGCCGCATTGTTCGGCGGCTTCGATAATAATCTTTTTGGCGCGGTCTAGATTGAAGCCGGTTTTTTCGCTCCTATCGGCAATGACAGGTACAAAATTGCGCACACCTAGCTCTGTACATTTTTGTAGCACCCATTCGTTCTTGTCCTTTTTTAGCAGGCTAAAGAATAGGTACATGTGTTTTTCTGGCAGCTTCCGTTCGAGTTCTGTAACCATTTCTAGCTTGACGCCGTCTGGTTCATTACGGGTGATGCGATACAGCCTGTCCTCTGTAGTGCCGTTGAATAGCACGAGTTCACTGCCCTCGCGGAAGCGCAGCACTCGTAACCACTGATTGAGTAGTGCGGGGTCGTGCACCCAGAATTCGTGGGTCAGTTCGATGGAGTCTGGATGGATGTAGAAACGGTGGAGTCTCATCCCGTTAGTTCTCCTCTACTGACAGAAAGACGTTGGATAGAGTAAATATTTATGTATCCCTCAAGCGCCTCCTTGACGTATCGTGAACTTACAGGACTCACTTTTTCTTCCTCTCTGGCAGGTCTAGGAGCTGTTTTGGATCATCAATCAGATAA
This sequence comes from uncultured Candidatus Saccharibacteria bacterium, assembly GCA_964644965.1. GTDB lineage: Bacteria > Patescibacteriota > Saccharimonadia > Saccharimonadales > JACDBH01 > CAZXYN01. Next base: position 42,926 of record CAZXYN010000003.1, read on the forward strand.
GTTGGGCGCTGTTTCTTGAGAATCTTGGCAGAATTAAAGCCCCAGGTAACAGAAACGACTTTGATTAGAGCTAGTTTAGCGGCTTTGACATCGCGAGTCTCATCACCAACATACAGGCTATCGCGGCGCTTGAGTTTGTTGCGCTTCATTAAGCGGCGGATTGATTTTGACTTGTTAAAAATACTAGCACTGGTGGCAATGTCCTCAAAAAACCCATCTAGATTTTGGTTGATGAGAAAATTGTCTACACTTTCGCGGGTATTGGACGTAACAATAAACAAACTATCACCTCTGTTATAAAGCTCCCGAATAACATCCGGCACACCCTCGCACGGCTTAAGCTCTGAGGACATTGCATGGAAGTCTGGCATGCCTTGGGTGATAAGCTTCGGCACCTGCCACCAGCGAACACCAGCGCTCTTGATCGCCTGGCGCGATGTCATGCCGCGAAAGGCGTGGATTTCCTCTGTTGTCAGCGGCTCGGTATTGCCACGGATAGTCTTATTAAACACGGCGATAAATAGCGGCATACTATCGGCAATTGTGCCATCGAAATCGAAAATTACGTTCATCCCCTACAGTATACTGCAATCACCCCTGAAAACTAGAGCTCTTTGTATGCAACGTGGCACATGCCGCGGCCGGTACGCTGCGCGAATTTCTGGTGATAGTCTTCGGCCGGCCAGAATTCACGGCCATATGCGATACGGGTTGCGATTGGGTTATCAAAGTTCTTGCCGGCGGTAAGTTTTGCTTCTTCGGCCAGAGCTTTCTGTTCGTCATTTTGATAAAAAATTGACGATCTATACTGGGAACCAATATCAGGACCTTGCCTGTCTACCTGGGTTGGATTGTGCATACGAAAAAAATGCTTTAACAGAATTTCGTAGCTAACAACCTCTGGATTAAAGATAATTTTTACAGCCTCGGCGTGCCCAGTATCAGTGTTGCAGACTTGTTCATAGGTTGGATCTTTTGTCCGCCCGCCGCTGTAGCCAACTTGGGTCTCTAGCACACCTGGAACTTGATCAAAATAATACTGCACGCCCCAGAAACATCCGGCCGCAAACACCGCCGTCTCAGGAGTGTATACTTCTTTCACCCTACTCCTCTACTGCAACATCTTTCCAAAAGGCGATGTAGTTACTAAAGTCTTTTTTGACGATATCCAGCGCGCCAGGCAACGGGTTTGGGTAAGACCAGGCGCCATCTTTGCTCCAGTCCTCTCCGCTGGACAGCGGATTACCGACATCAAAATACTGGCAATCGCCCTTCCACGGACAGTGGTATGGTGTGTCGGATTTTTTCAAGAATTGTTGACTGACGCTGGCTGGCGGAAAATACCAGTTACCCTCGATATAAATCAGATCGTCTTTGCCTGCCTCAGCCACTACGTGACCTTTCCAGATTGCCTTCATGTCATATTCCCTTCGTTGGTCCTTCTATCGTAACACTTGCTCAAACAACTTGGCGAAAATAACCGAGAATATGTTGCTCAAAGTCACTGATTTCTGTAATCGCTGCTCGTTCTCTGTAAATCTTGAAGTTCATCTCTAGGCTGTCATCTAGGTAGATGACACCGAATTCTGCGCTTTTTATTTTTAGGTCGCCCCGCTCTAATGTTACCCGGCAGATTGAGTTGAGAGCCACATGTCCTTCATCAATAACTTCTTTAAAAAGCCTCTCCTCTGCCTCACCACGAATAGCGGAGTATCCTTTTTCGGCAAATATCCCAGCCAGCTCAAAGACTTCGGCAACATCTTTCGGCACTTTTCTTCTTGTAAATATGTTTAGACTGGGTCGTTCGATTTGGCTCAACATAATCTATAGATTTAAGTCCGGGTAAATAGTCTTGGTGGTTTCGTCGATTTCGTGACGGAGCTGCGGAAATGGCACGCCTTCACGGGCGCTGACACCCTCGAACACCCAGAAAACCCGCTCGCTATAGCCCAGTCCACAGGCTGGCGGCATGCCGTATTCAAGCATCTCAACATAATCAATATCAAGCATCATAGCTTCATCATCGCCTGCATCTCGCATCTGTTGCTGCTCGGTAAATCGATTGAGCTGGTCAATCGGGTCGTTGAGCTCAGAGAAGCCGTTTGATAGCTCGCTGCCGGCAATCACTGCCTGGAACCGCTGCACAAAACGCGGATCCTGATCGTCTGCTTTAGACAGCGGAGAAATAAAGGCTGGCGTGTTTATTAGCCAGACTGGACCAACGACGTCCTTGCGAACCTTTTTCCAGAGTTTGTCGATACCGCGCGGAATGCTTTCGGTTTTTTCTACTTCTAGGCCATGTTCAGCAAGCTTGGCCTTAACCTGGTCAATCGTACAATCAAACACTTCTAGGCCGTAATGGTCACGAATAACACCGGCGTAATCCCATTGTTCCCATGGTTTTGCCATATCGATTTCTTTGCCGTCCACATTGAACTGCAGCGTACCAAAAGTCTTTTCTAGAACGTAGCGAAACATTTCCTCCTGCATCTGCATGCCCTGTGTCCAATCGGCGTAAGCCCAGTACCACTCCATAGCGACGTGCTCTGGAAGATGTTCGTCGCTGTAGTTCTCGTTCCTAAAACGCGGGCCAACATCATAAACCTTCTCAAATCCTGCACCAACTAGTCGCTTCAGTGGTAATTCGTGACTGATTCTCAGATAAAAATCTTGATCAAGCGCATCCATATGAGTCACAAACGGGTTAGCATCTGCACCGCCAGTGGTGTGTTCCAGCACCGGAGTATTTATTTCTAAAAAGCCTCTTTCGTTTAGGAAATCACGAGTCGCCTGCCAGAACTTGCTGCGACGCACAAAACGCTGACGGACACCTGGGTTTACATTCATATCGACATAGCGCCGACGCATGCGCTCTTCTATATTTGTAAATCCATCTTGCTCGCTTGGCATTGGCCTAAGCGCCTTTGACAGCAACCGAATAGCCTGGACTTCTACCGATATTTCGCCAGTCTTTGTCTTGATAACAGGGCCGGTAGCTTCAACAAAATCACCAGAATCCAGTAGCGGTAGCTCAGCTGGAACAGATAGTTCGCTATTCTTGCGATCTGGCTCTGCCTGGTCATCTAGTTCACGAATAAACAGCTGTAGGTTTTCGTCATTACCCCTGATAACAACAAAGGCAATCTTGCCGAACTTGCGGATTGACTTGATACGCCCAGCTACGGTTACTTGCTTGCCCTCTAGCTCGTCAAACTTCGAAACAATATCAGCAACCTCATGGGTGCGGCCTGAACGGGCTGGATAAGGATTGACCCCGAGCTGTTTTAGTTCGGCTAGCTTGCGCAATCTTTCATCACGAAAATCTTTGAGTGTTGCCATATTGTCCTTGATTATAGTTTATATTGACTGATATAAGAAGTAAAAGGCCGCACTGTTCTATGGTGCAGCCTTTTTTATAGTCAAAAATACTTATCTAGGCGATAGAGACTATTTTGTAGAGACTTATTTCAGCCGGAGTTTTGATCTCGACTTCTTCGCCCTCTTTTTTGCCCATTAGCGCGTGGCCAATTGGTGATTCGTCACTGATTTTGCCATTCAATGGGTCGGCTTCGACTGTTCCTACAATCTGGAATTCTTTGGTATTGCCGTGTTCGCTCTTGAGCGAAACCTTTGAACCAAGTCGAACCTTGTGGTCGTTCTTTGGTGTGGTGATGACTTCGGCACCAGCTAGAATGCTTTCAATTTCTTCGATGCGGCCTTCGTTACGACCCTGCTCTTCTTTGGCTTCGTGGTATTCGGCGTTCTCTGATAGATCACCTTGTGAACGAGCGCTGGCGATGTCTTCGGCAATTGCGGAGCGACGAGAAATCAACTCTGCGAGCTCGGCCTTGAGTTCTGCCAAACCTTCTTTTGTCAGATGATAGTGCTTTTTCATACGCTTCCTTTCTGTATAAAAAACTGGCGCGTATCTTGCGGCCAGCTTCTATTAATTAGTATATCTTTTATTTTTAACTATTCAACCATATAGTGAGCTCCGCAGTAGATTCCTCATGTTGCCACCCCTGGGCGCGGGCTGAGTCCGCCTATGGCGGAATCTTGAAAGCTAACTGCGGGATCTACTACGTGGTCAACTTATTTTTTAGTTCGTCTGCGCTAATAAAGCTGGTTTCGCTAGAAATTCTGGACTTGTATTCTAGACTGTTCTGTTCGAGTGTCTTCTGGCTTATAACCACTCGGTGTGGAATACCAATTAGGTCGGCGTCGGCAAATTTTTCACCAGGCCGGGTATCTCTGTCGTCATACAAAACATCGATTCCGTCCTCGGTTAATTCCTGATAGAGTTTGTCAGCTGCGGCTACAACTGCCTCATCATTGCCAACCGTCGCAAGATAGACCCTGAAAGGTGCGATGTTATCATGCCAGACTAGTCCCTTTTCATCACTCATTAGTTCTGCGATTACGCCCATAAGTCGAGTTATGCCAATACCGTAGCTACCAATGTAGAGCGACTGTTGTTTGCCTTCGGCATCGGTGTAGAAAAGCCCCATTTCGTCGGTTTTCTGGGTACCGAAGTTGAAGATGTTGCCTACCTCGGCGGTTGTTACCTTTTCTAGATCGTCTTTGGTGATGTTAAGTTCCTTGACGGCATCATCAATAACTTCTTCGTTGACGGCAATATTTTTTTCGCGGTGCAGATAGATTACATCCTCTCCTGCTTCGCAGACTGTCTGGAATTCGTGGCTGAATTTTGTGAAGGCTCCACCAGAGGCAAAAGTGACGTAAGTCTTATCACCAATTCCTAGCCGGTCAAAGACTCTGTTGTAAGCTTCGATGCTTTTATTGTAGTAATCATCCATGTCTTCGGACGAAGCATGAAAACTATACATATCCTTCATGACAAACTCGCGACCACGCATAACTCCGCTCCTAGCCCGCAGTTCATTGCGCATCTTTGTCTGGAATTGATACAGGCTAATCGGCAAATCTTTATAGCTGCTTATGTAGCTTTTCATCATTTCTACGATTGGCTCTTCGTGGCTCCAACCTAGACCGACCTGCGTACCGTCTTTTAGAGCAGTTTTGAACCAGATATCGACGGTATCGTCACTCCAGCGACCGGTTTTTTCCCATATTTCCTTACGTTGTAGGCTCGTCATGATGAGTTCACTCGAATTAATCGAGTTCATCTCTTCGCGGACAACAGCCTTTATCTTTTCGAGTACTCTAAGCCCTAGCGGCAGATAGGCGTATACCCCGGCCATTTCCTTATAAACAAAACCAGCGCGAATTAGTAGTTGAGCGTTCTTGGCCTGCTCGTCAGCTGGGGCATCTTTTTTGGTTTTTGTGAAAAGTTGTGAAACTTTCATAACGTTATCTCTGTTATTCTCCTAAAAATTTGTGAAAAGTCGTGAAATATTGGACAAAATAGTTATACACCCCACAAGGGCATTGTTGAGGAATTAGTAAACCGGACACATTTCATTACTTCTGTATTGTATCAGATGAGATTGCAAAAGAAAGCCAGCCTTACAAGAAAAGTCTGTGACCAAACAACAGTGTAAAGGCTACGGCATTCTTGATAGCATGCAGACAAACCGCCGGCCATATGCTGTTTAGATGTTCCCTGAGGTAACACAGGAAGCACGACAAGATGAAAGTATCAATCGCCGCGATCCATAGCAGCGGCGCACCCGAACCAAATTGCAGATGAGCGATGCCAAACAATATGCCTGTAGCGATTGTTGCCAGCCAATAGTTGTACTTGGCTCTCAGGCTACTAAATAAAAAGCCGCGGAACATGAATTCTTCGGCAATTGGTACGGCAATTACCAGCACAATGAATGTCATTACAAGCTCGCTAGTAAGGTAGGCGTTCTCGAATCCAATCTGTTGCTCCTGCCCCATATTGAGGGATGGTATCAGTTGGCTTGCGACAATGCTCACAAACAAGAACACCAGGAAATAGAGCCCGTAGGCTATGAATGCCCAGCCAAGATCACGTATCCTCGGCCTGACGATACCGATTCGACGGAGCGGAATACGTGCTAGTTTGACCAGCTGAAAAACACCAAATATGGCCAGTGCCTCTGCAACCAGCATGAATATGAACCTACCTGTGATCGTGTTGAGCCATGCTGTACCGGCCGACTCTGTCCAGTTACGAAGCGCCGGGTATAGACTGACTAGGAATACTGCTACCACTTGGCTCAGGAAAAATACCGCCGCCAGTAATACCACGGTAGTTATTGGATCATTACGAAAAAAAGGCTTTTGCTTGGAGGCTTGGATTTTTGGCTTATTCTCCATAACAAGACTAGAAGAATCTTCTTACGTCCACGATAGTAATCAACACAAACAATAGCATCAACGCCATGAAGCCAGTGCCATGAATTCGTTCCTCTACCTCTGGTAGAAGCGGCTTTTTGAATAGTCTGAAGGCCAGCATTACGAACAAGCGACCACCGTCTAGTGCCGGGATTGGCAGAGCGTTCATGATGGCCAGCGTCAGAGATATTATGGCGATAATAAATAAGACTAGACCGATTCCCTGCTGAGATATTTCGTACAGTACTGCAAATATACCAACCGGTCCGGCAACCTGGCTGGAGGCCTCTGTTTGACCAGCCTGACGAGCTTCGTTATTGCCAGTCACTGCTCCAGCTACGATTGAGCCTAGACCCGCTAGCGCGCTGCCCAGACCCTTCAGTGTGGCAACAGTAAAATCACCCATGACACCCAGGGCAACCACTGGGGCTGACCACGTCGATCGACGAATCTCTAGGCCTGTTTCGGCAGAGTAAGAGCCGATGCCAAGATGTGGTGAAGTTTCGTTGAGCGTGACCTGATAGCTGATCTCTTCGCCGTCCCTATTCACGACTACGGTGACTTCCTGACCAGCATTACTAGATGTTATGTCTGACACATTCTCAGAAGAAGTAATCTCTGTACCGGCTACAAACAGTAATTGGTCTTCCTCTTCGAGCCCTGCCTGGGCAGCTGGTGAATCATCGACAACTTGGCTAATTTTGATGACGCCCTCGTTCTCTGGGCTCTGTATGACTTTGGTGTCACTTGGTACTGTAAACTGATTGTCGATAAGTGTCGGCATACCGATGAGCGCAACAATCGTAAACAGCACAAACGCAGTTATTAAGTTCATGACAACACCAGCCAGCATAATCTTGGTTTTGGCGAGCATTGTAGCTGCGCCAAAGGTACCTGGTTCGGTATCTATATCATGCTCACCCTTGAGTTTGACGAAGCCTCCTAGGGGCAACCAGTTGAGACTGTATAAAGTGCCGTTCTTCTTAGTCAGTGTCTTGGCGCGGGGCGGAAAACCAAGCCCAAACTCCTCAACATCAACGCCATTACGGCGCGCCATGATAAAGTGACCCCACTCATGTACTAAAATTAGGCAAATAAACAGAACTAAACCGAAGATGAAGAAGAATATTCCCATGTCTATTCAAGTATAAAGTATAAGGTTAAAGGTTGAAAGCAATATGACAGAAACTGTATTTGAAGTTTATCGGTGCAACTACTAGGGGCTGAGTCTTTGCATTTGGATGCTCAGTGCAATTTCTTTGTCCGTAAGGAACGTACCTAGCCTTTGCATGTGGATGTTCAGCATGATTTCTTCATCTGAGAAACGGACTGAGGCGTATTTCAATACGGTGAAGGAGTATTCTGCAGTGAAAAATCATGCTGAGCGCCACAATACAAACCTGTCAGTTCTCTGGCTCTGCCAGAGAGCAGGATGGGTTTGTGGTGCAAGGCTCAAGAGCCGAAGCGGCGCTGGCGCTTGGCATAATATAGCAACACGAACTTGAGATCTTGCTTAGTAAAATCAGGCCAATATTTGTCTATAAAAACGTACTCCGCGTAGGAGGCACGCCACAGCATAAATCCACTGGTGCGGTACTCACCAGATGTCCTGACGACTAGATCAACTGGGGGCAGCTCTGGCTCATAGAGGGCTTGTTCGAAATCACGAATGCTCAGGCGCTTTGGGTCGACATTTTGACGTAAGAGTTTCTTGGCTGCGTCGACGATTTCCTGCTGACCGCCGTAGTTAATACAGAGTGCAAAGGTACCACGATCAAAGTGAGCAGTTCTTTTGACAGCCTTGTCGATTGCCTGAAGAACCGACTTTGGTAGACCCTCTCTTGAGCCAACATGAACGATTCGAATCTCGTTTTCTTCTAGGTCCTTCATGTACTGATCGACGAACTTTATGATTAGCTTCATAAGATAGCTAACCTCACTCTTGGAGCGGTTCCAGTTCTCTGTAGAAAACAAATAGGCGGACACGTACTTAACGCCCACATTGATAGCGGCAATACCAATATCTCGTAGCACCTCCGCACCCTGGTAGTGACCTTTGAGTGTTGGCAGGTTTTGCTCGGTTGCCCAGCGACGATTACCGTCTAGAATAAACCCAAGATGTTTGGGGAGTGGTAATTTCTTGTTCTTAGCTTCTGCCATAATTGCTCGCTTAATTTTCAAACATTCCAATTTTCAGTTTTCAAACGCCTGAAAATTGAATCATTGAAAATTTAATGAAAATTGTAAATTAATAATTGTAAAATTATCATTAAACCGTCATGATTTCTGATTCTTTGGTCCTGGCACTAGATTCAATTTCTGACTTTTGCTTGTTCATTAGATCTTCTACCTGGGCTGTGTAGCGCTTGGCGTCGTCTTCGCTGATGTCTTTGTCCTTTTTTGCCTGATTGAGTGTATCAAGTGCGTCATGACGTACACCGCGCAGCGCGATCATAGCGTCTTCTACTTTGCTACTGAGAGTTTTGACGATTTCGCGTCGTCGCTCTTCTGTCAGGGCTGGGATTGGTACGCGTACAACCCGGCCGTCGTCGCTAGGGTTGAGGCCAAGTGATGGATTGTCGCGGATCGCAGTAACAATAGCTTGCAGATTGTTTGGATCGAACGGAGTAATCTGTAGTAACTGAGCTTCTGGTGCAGTAACCGTGCTGACTTGGTTCAGTGGCATCGGTGCGCCGTAAGCCTCAACCATGACGCCATCAAGCATGCCAGGATGTGCTCGACCAGTTCGGATTTTCTTAATTTCTTCTAGAAAATGCTCGTAGGCCTTTTTGAACTTGGATTCGGTTTCTGATACTACTTTGTCCGGTGTCATTTACTACTCCTTTTTAGTTTGCTTCACCTGAATCTTGGGCTATGGATTCTGGTTGCATGTCGCGGGCTTCAATATATACAAAAATCAAGGTGGCAATGCCAAAACCCACAGTCTTTACTATATCACTCTGGAGAATATCCGATACCTCCATGACGGCAATTCCGCTAAGTATTCCTGCGGCTAAGGCTACCTGTCTCGGTGTACGTTCTGTCCTAGATTCGGTTTGGCTCAAAATGTCTCCTAGATTGATCCCACCAAACTTGTTTTGTAGTCTACATTTCGCCGAGAGCGATGCGCGAAAAGCGGCGTACAACAACGTTTTCGCCGAGGCGAGCGTTGTGTTCCTTCACGAAGTCGCCGACTGTCTGGTCAGGGTTCTTGATGAACGGCTGATCAAGCAAACAGCGCTCTGCAAAGTATTTGCCTAGTTGACCTTCTACAATTTTTTCGGCCATCTCGCTAGGCTTGCCTTTTAGGGCGTCACCTTCTAGCAGTTCCTTTTTCTTTGCCGCGCGCACATCGGCTGAGATGTCTTCTGCAGAAACGAATTCTGGGTTGCTAGCTGCAACGTGCATAGCCACATCCTTAACAAGAGCGGCGAAGATTTCGTTGCGAGCAACAAAGTCGGTTTCGCAGTTGATTTCTACGATTACACCAATGCGGTTGTCGTGGTTGTAAGTACCGACTAGTCCCTGACGGGCTTCGCGCTCACCACGTTTGTCGGCTTTGGTTAGACCTTTTTTGCGCATAGCTTCTAGGGCTTTGTCAAAGTCGCCGCTAGCGTCCGTAAGCGCTGCCTTGGCGTCGGTCAGACCTACACCTGTTAGTTCTTTTAATCGTTTGATGTCTTCGATATTCATTGTTATCACCCCTTATTTTTCTTCTGTTTTGTCAGTCTTTTTTGCGGCGGTTGCTTTGCCGGTTTCGATAGCTGCTTTTGTGTAGTCAGCAATCAGTTGTAGAGCCTTGATGGCGTCATCGTTGCTTGGAATCGGGTATGTAATGTCGCGAGGATCAGCGTTGGTGTCGCAAATTGCAACGATAGGAATACCGAGCTTCTTGGCTTCGGCAACAGCATTCTTGTCATGCGTTGGGTCAAAAACAAAGACTGCGCCAACCTTGGCATGCATTTCCTTAATACCACCGTACAGGAAGTTCATTTCGTCTATTTCTTCCTGGAAACGCTGTACTTCTAGTTTGTTGTACTTCTTAGCGAGCTCGCCTGATTCCATCTTGGCTTCTAGGTCTTTGAGGTGCTTGATACGTCCACCAATGGTGTTTTGGTTGGTCAACATACCACCAGCCCAACGATCGACAACATATGGCATGTTGGTATCTAGTGCTAGCTGCTTGACGATTGTCTGTGCCTGGCGCTTGGTACCAACAAATAGTACTTGCTTGCCGCTGGCTGAGTTCTTGGTTAGGAAGCTTAGAGCTTCTTCTAGTTGTTCGACTGTTTTTGTTAGATCGATAATGTGACTACCACCACGTTTGCTGTGGATATATGGAGCCATTGCTGGATGCCAGCGTGAAGTTTTGTGGCCAAAATGTGCGCCGGCCGACAAAAGCGCCTTGATGTCTACGGTTGTAGCCATTGATATAAATCCTTCCTCTTCGGTACGGTGCTAGCTCGACTGTTCCTACATAGATACAGCCAAGAGGATTTTGCCTTGTCCCGCACTTTTTCCGCTTCCGGGCAGTCTGCAATCAGATTGCGAGGAAGAGCGAAATGGTGCCTGGGATCCGCCCTGCTTAATAATTGACTATTGTATTCTAGCAAGAAATCACCTCTGTTGCAAGCAGTGTCTTACTTTAGATTTCTTTTGATAGCAGCTGTTATCTGCCTACGGTCTGGTCTTTGACTGCTTTTTTTGACGGAGAAGACATTTCCAAACTCTTTAAGTAATACTAGAGTAACTATATCCTCTTTGGTCAATGTTTTACTATCCCGACTAATGATCCCGTTCTCTACAGCATTTTTCACAAAGCTGGATGTCATAAAGCTCATGCCTTCTACTCCTTGGAGCGATCTTGAACCTTTGCCAACCATATTATACTTATTGGCCAGATCTAACACTTCTTTAATTCGTTCGTCCAGGATATCGTCGAATTGAGCTTTTTCATTACCTGTAATTCTAACGTCATGCAGCTCTTGGTCTGGCTGTTCAATAGCATCAGCAATGCTCTCAGGCACTACATTTTCGATAGCAACAGGAACCTCTGGCTGCTCACCCGTGGACTCGTTCTGTGGGTCTAAAACCAAGGGTGTTGCTTCATCGGGAATGGCAGCTAGACGCTGGCCTTCTTCGATCTTTTCTAGGACTGTGCCATCAGAAAGCTGATGATAAGACTGGATACTATCCACCTGGACACCGCTTGTGAAGCTCCCCATCTTTTCCGTTATAACGGTCCTGGGTGTCGACTCTGCAAGCTTATCGAGCAAAAATTTCCGCTGGTCTTCTTCGAACTCCAACAGGTACTGGAACAGCTGGAAACGGTTGTCTTTTTCCGGCATGTTGTCTATATCATCCATAACGATATCTGCATCGCTAAAGTACCGGCACACCTTATCAATCACGGCTTTACGTGCGGTATTTATGTCCCCACCATATGGTGATAGTTCGACCATCATATTGGTCTGTTTAAACCCATCACGAAGACCCTTTAATACAGTGTCGTTATCCATAACAGGTATCTCAAACGTTCGTAGAATATCTGACCGCAGCTCAAGGTACTCCGCAAGCAGCAATGATTCAGCATGATTGAGCGGGAAACTTATGACCGGCTGGTCAACTTTAGCTTCTATAGTCTTTTCTGCTCCGAACCGCTTGCCAGCTTCTTTTGCCTTTGTCACAGAAATATCACCTGCATCTGTTGTAAGTTCTTCGGTCTGGGGCTGTCCTCGCTTCGTAGAGGTTGTTTTTATAACTTCTTTTATTGTGACGTTTGGATTAGAAATAACATATGCAGAGCCAAGGCCGCGTTTGCCATTGTGCTGGACTATTTGCTGACGTCTGAATGTCAGCTGGTTAAGCCAGCCACGTATTTGAGACATTTCATCCCGTTCAAATTCCTTATCGCCAAAAGCTTCTTTCCATAAATCAGAAACGATCACTTCTTCGCCTGCATGCTCTACCAATACCTTTAGTACAGCCTTTCGTTCTTCACTGTAATCCCTTTGATTTTTTGCGTAAGCTTTAGATAGAGCAATGTATTTGCCCGTTTTACCAAGTTTTACACCATCCTCCTGGATGGTAATTTCAATGGCTGGGTATTGCTGGTCAGTCTCTTTGCCAGAAATAGCTTCCGAAGCCTGAGGTGATACTTCTACTACGGACGCTTCCTGCTCGATCAGATCAAAGCGGCGGTACAGGTTAAGGATGTGTCGGTTCCGCTCGCTACTGAGAATCCCAGCTTTCTGCTGTTCAATAACATCTTTATCGACAAGACCAAGATCAACTGCCGTTGAAAGCTGGTCTATTTCCTCAAGCGACTGCATAATCTGGCGACCGTAGGTTCTTATTTTTCTCTGGATATCTGGATCCTGTTCGAATCCGGCTATTCTAGTGTTTGCTGTTTCTACAGCTTGCTCAATTACGGGACGTAAAACATTGGTCGCACCACCTAGCATATCGCCAAGTTTATCGCGCTCATCTATAAGGCTAAAATATTCTTCAAAATCATGATTTTGTGACATAACGTATATATTATCATATATACACCTATGAGTCAAGTATATTTTGTAATGATTGCTTCCTGTTGACCGAAGTGATACAGATGTGTATAATAGCCCGAGTATGAAAAAAGATTTACACCACAAAGATTATCGACTTGTTGTTTTTGAGGACCTGAATAACGGTACCCGTTTTTTGACACGCTCAACTGTAGCAACCGAAGAAACAACCAAATGGGAAGACGGCAGCGAATACCCACTTGTAAAAGTTCATATCTCTAGCGCCTCTCACCCATTCTTTACTGGCGAAGAGCGCATTGTTGACATCGAAGGCCGCGTCGACAAGTTCAAAGCCCGCGAAGAAGCCGCCAAAAAAGCTCGCGAGGAACGCAGTAGCAAAAAGCCACGAAAATCTGAAAGCAAAGCAGAAGCCAAAAAACTCGGCGCTTAGCTACTTTTGATAATCTAAACCGTCATTCCCCGGGAATGACGGTTTTTTTGTTAGTGGTGGCTAATTACTCTGTCACGCCCACCATTGGGATCACGAGCGACCGCAAACTGGTGTGGGCTCCTAGATCGATCCTGCTCCGAGGCAGGCTGACGTATACGCGTAACGTTATGTGCGGAAGGCGAATTACTCTTTATAACTAAACGGTCCTCTTCGTCGATTACCATGCCAAGCTGATCAGGTGCTGTGGTTATAGGCAGTTCGCCCTGACCCTTGTATGCCTTACCTAGCCCGAGTGGTTCGCCTTTTCCTACCCAGGCACCAAACAAAAATTTACCCGTGTTATCACTGACATGCACCACCATACGGTCCCTGATGGCTGGGTCATCAATATCAAGTACTCTTGCAGTCGCAAAGGTTGCTTCGTTTCCAAAATCAACCTCTGCCACAACATAGCCTTGTAGCTTCGTGCCATTACCTTCAAGGGTGGTGCGATTTTCCCTGCAGTCGTAAGTATCAATGGCTACCGCCTGGTCTGGGCCAAGAATAAACCCTTCACCTTGAAGCTCATGTGAGGAAAGCTGTTCGATTGCTGAGTGTGGTGTGCTGGGGTAGGTTTCGGTCATAATGTTTGTTTTTTAGTTTATTACTGTAACATCATACCAAAATACTTATGTTTTGTCAATACTTTATGTAATGTTAGATTTTAAATAGCAATTGACCCTGGCATTTGACCCCTGTAATCTGTATACTACAGAGGTTATGAACGAAAAGGTACAGGCCTACCGGTCAGAACTCGAATCCCTGGAAGCAAGAATGCAGGATCCTGGCATCTTCAGCACACCCGAGTACCCCAAGCTGGCTAAACGGCTGAGTGATGTTCAGAATCTAGTAAGCCTCTTTGACGAACTTGCAAAGTCAGAAAAGCAAAAAATTGAAACAGAGGAATTAGCTAAAGGTAATGACGAGCTGGCAGACTTGGCTCGCCTAGAGCTTGATGAGCTAAATTTGAAAATTGAAAATTGTAAATTGAAAATTGCGGAGCTACTAACACCCAAGGATCCAAATGACGAGCGTGATGCAATTATCGAAATCCGGGCGGCAGCTGGTGGTGATGAATCTAGCTTGTTTGCGGCCGAATTATATAGAATGTACAGTCGCTACTGCGAAGTGCATGGACTGAAAGTAGAGCTGCTGAGCGAAAGTCCATCTGAAGCCGGCGGTTTCAAGGAGATTAGCTTCGAGGTCAAGGGCGCAGAGGCCTACGGCCAGCTCAAATTCGAGGGCGGCGTACACCGTGTACAGCGCGTGCCAGCCACCGAATCACAAGGACGAATTCATACCAGTACCGTCACTGTTGCTGTTATGCCTGAGGCTGAAGAGACAGATGTTGAGATCAAGGAATCAGATCTAAAGGTCGATACATACCGTGCATCTGGGCACGGTGGTCAATCTGTTAATACTACCGATTCAGCAGTTCGTATTACGCATGTTCCAACCGGAATTGTTGTCACCAACCAAGATGAAAAATCACAAATAAAGAACCGGCTCAAGGCCATGAGCGTACTCCGTTCTCGCCTGCTGCAGGCCAAGATTGATGAGGATAATGCCAAGGCTTCAGAGCAACGAAAATCGCTCATAGGTTCTGGTGATCGCAGCGAAAAAATCCGTACCTATAACTTCCCCCAGGATCGTATTACTGATCACCGCATTGGCTACTCTAGATCCAACATACCAGCTGCGCTAGCTGGGCAGATAGAAGATTTACTCGAGGAGCTGCACAAGGCTGAGCATGAGCTACTCTCTAGTGAAAGTTAATGATTGGTTGAGCCAAGCCACTAAAACTCTGTCTGACGCTCAGATTTCTACTGCAAGATTAGATTCATTGATTCTATTAGAAGACGCCACGGGTAAAGACCGCGCTTGGTTACTAGCCCACCCCGACACCCTTCTACAAGGTGACATCTTGCAGAAGTTGAAAATGCAAGTGGAGCGGCGTGCCGCCCACGAACCACTCGCCTATATTCGTGGCAAAAGTGAATTCTATGGTCGTGAATTTTTGATAACACCAGACACCTTGCAACCACGCCCAGAGACAGAAACTATGCTCGAACTTTTGTTCGAGCAAGTTAAAAGTAGAAAGTTGAAAGTTGAAAGTATTATTGATGTAGGCACTGGGTCGGGCGCAATTGCGATTACTGTCAAGCTGGAACTTCCAGAACTGTCTGTAAGCGCGACAGACATTAGCCAACCCGCACTAAGTATTGCACAAAAAAATGCCGACAAACTTCAGGCAAAAGTCGCTTTCTACGAAGGAGATTTGCTTGAGCCGATAGACAATAACTTCGATATCGTACTCGCAAACTTACCATATGTTCCGACTGGTCATGAGATCAACCAAGCCGCCATGCAAGAACCGAGCATTGCTATCTTTGGCGGTGAAGATGGACTGGATTTGTACCGTAGAATGTTTGAACAAATTTCGAAACTTAGTTCTAAGCCCAAATATATATTGACTGAATCATTGCCCTATCAGCACGCAGCGCTAGCTGGCATTGCTAAAGTAAGTGGATTTAAGCTGAGCAGTACTAAAGATTTTATTCAGCAGTTTGAATCTTAGTTTTGTGGTGCAGCTTCGAGCTTAACGCTCAAGGTCTTCTCTTCACCATCACGGATTATTTTGAGCTCAACCGTATCACCGACGCTAAATCTACCAAGAACAGATACAAGGCTGTTTTTGTCATCTATTTTACTACCGTTAACGGCAATTATTATGTCCTTTTCCTCAAGACCTGCATCATCTGCTGGGCTGTCTTTGAGAATCGAGGATTGGCCGTTCTGACTTGGTGCAATATAAGCGCCTCGTTTGGTGTCTAGGTTGTAGTAATAAGCAGCATCATCAGTCAGAGATACATACCGTACACCCAAATATGGACGTTCTAGCTTGCCGTTCTTTTGCACACTGGCAATCAGACCCTTGATGTCATTAATCGGTATTGCAAAGCCTAGGTTCTGACCGTCGGCAACAGCTACATTTATGGCAATCACTTCACCGTTCAGGTTCATAAGTGGACCGCCGGAGTTGCCAGGATTGATAGCCGCATCCGTCTGGAAGAGGTTCTGGAGTGATTCGATCGAGCCACCGTCGTTGGCTTTTACATCACGTCCATAGCCAGACAATATTCCACTGGTCACAGTGTTTTCGAACTGTCCAAGAGCATTGCCAATGGCTATAACCCGATCACCGACCTGCATCTCTGAAGAATCACCAATTCGAGCCACCGTAAGTTTCTGGCCCTTGGTATCGTTTATCTTTAGGAATGCGATATCTAGCGGATCGCTATTGGCTGTACGGCCAATAACCTCTACATCATCAAGTATGGTGCCGTCAGATAGTGTCACGCTGACAGAGCTAACACCTTCAGGAACCACGTGTCTGTTAGTTATAACAACACCATCATCACTGATGATTACACCCGTGCCTGCACCCTCTTGTTCAGATTGTTGAGGCCCAAAGATTCCCTGATAAGTTGTTCGAGAAGTAACACTAATAGATACAACGCTCGGGCCAGCTTGTTCAGTGATCTCGCTGATCAACTCACCTTCACTTGATACGATTTGTTGGCGAGTGTTTGACGAGAATGAATTATCTACAGGCCCTTCCGCTGAGGTTCCTACTATGCCACCAGCAAAGCCCGCCGCAGCTGCAACCAGCACAAGTAAGCCAGTCTTTGCGGCGTTAACTTTAGTATCATTATTGTCGGATTTGCGCTGCACAGGCTTAATGGTCGCAGCTGGCGCTTCTTTCCGCTTGTCTGTTTCTTGGTTTTCCGAGTTCATCTTCTGCTCCGTTATCTTTTGTGCAATTGTAGACTCTGCCGCTGAGAATTAACTTAAGAGTATCTAGATTGTTTTATCACCCCAGCTAGAAAACAGCACAATTACAATAATAACCGCGCTCATAATGAGCAATATCTCACGTTTTACAAGTGTTGATAGCCGGTCAAAGTTTTCTAAATAATAAAGCGTGGCCAGACCATAAGACAGTACCGACAGTATTAGCACTGGCTGGGCTAGAAAGCCGTAGTACAGTAGCCAGTGCCCAAGCACCCACGTCATAGCAGCGGCAAAATAGCCCCAGATGTGAGACAGCATGGAGCCTAGAGGCTCGTCAAAAGTACTAAAGAAGTGCCTTGCTGACAAGTAACATATAATCCAAGAGGCTAGGACCAATAGCACGAGTGATGAACGCCCCCAAAGAAGATAAACAGCCGTTAAGCCCATAAACTGGCCAATTGCTGCTTGTAGCGAGATCCAGAAAGTCTTTGAGCGAGGCTTAATAACAAGCAGCCAGAACTCAAAGGCACCGAGCCAGACAAGTTGCCAGGCCGTTGTAGGCGCCTGAGCCATAAATACGACAAAAGATAGCCCAGCAATAATATCTATGGCATTAGCACGAATATTTGCTGGCCAGTGACGAGGCCTTACGGCGAACATTCGCCACTTACTCAGAATAACAATACCGTATGCCAGAGGCAGGATTGACCACCTAATAAAAACAAACGCCAAGATTGGTAGGATTACTACCAATGCCCAGTGCAATATTCTACTAAAGCCACTGGCGGGCTTAATTTTGGCTACTGCTCGTCTCATTGCTGCCTAGTATTATAACAAAGTCAGCATCAGAAACGTCGATAGAATTATCAGGCATTGCTGATACGGCTTTTACCCCAAGACGTTTTTCCAAATAATTTAGCGTATATTTGTTTATTCCTGATCGCAAATCAATTAATACCGTGTTTTGGTAGGTAGATGTCGGCGCATCACCAACAGATGAAACATTATAGCCAAATGATTTTAGTTCGTCGCTTTTCTTGGTCGCAAGACCTGGTGTATTGGTGCCATTCAGAATCATTACCTTGGCATCTTCTTTCTTAAGAAAAGCGTCGCGCATGACGTTCCTGACATAATTTTGAATCTCCGAGTAGTCAAACGTCCCTGCTTTTGGTACCTGCACTGACAAGCCGTTCAACATATCACCAACCACAAATTCATCTAGTCCTACAGACACAACTTTGTCGCCCGATATCTCTTTACCAATATCATAGAGTCGTAGCATTTCGTTAACACTAAAGTCAGTTGAAAGTTGACCAGAGAAATCACTCATAAGTTGGTTGAGCTTGACTGGATTGGCTAGTGTTCCAGTACTGAGAACCTTGTCCTTTAGCCCAAGTATGACAGCACGCTGCCTCTCAGAGCGGGCAAAGTCACCTTTGGCACTTGTTTTTCTGGAACGTGAGAATGCTAAACCTCTAACACCGTCGAAGTGCTCCCAACCCTCATCGACATCTAGATAGTACCTGCCGACATTTGTTAGCCACATGCTCTCAGAGACTGCCATATCTTCGCTAACATTAATATCGATTCCACCAACGGTATCTATGGCTTTACGAAAGCCAACAAAATCAATCATGCCGTAGTAATGAAGAGGTATGCCCATAGTTTCGCTCACCACATCTTGGATTGCATTAATACCAGCTTTCTCAGCCTTTTCGGCTGCCTCATTGGAATCACGATCGGCGTAAGAGTAACTATCTAGTTTGGAACTTTTTGCGTCGGCATAAACCTGATTAATCTTAGACTTGTAGCCAGATGGTTGTTCAACCCAGAAGTCACGCGGAATGCTCAGCAGTGCTGCTTCTTTTGCGATTGGATCAATACTAGCAACAATAATTGTATCTGTTAGATCGGGACCTGATTGTTGCTCTGGACCACCTTTGCCAAGGATTAATATATTAATACGGCCGTCGCCTTCCCCGCGTAGCTGTGATGGATCAACATCTTGGTTGTGTAGTAATGCTGAGTTACCACCACCCTTGAATATATTTCGACTAATTAGAAAGGCTCTTAGGGCAAGTCCGCAACCAATAAGTATAAGGACGGTTGCGAATGCAGCACCGACTTTTAGCTTCCAGCTTTTTGGCTTCTTTGCCTTTGTCTTATCCTTATTGCGCCGAAAACGGCTGAGGAATGACTTCTTGTCTTTTTTTGGCTTTTTAGAATCAGATTTGGTGTAGCCAGATTTTGCAGATACTTCCGGAGATTCGAATTCTGCTTGATTGAAGTGCTTATCTTCAAATGCTTTAGAGATATCGGCAGACTGCTTTTGCTGACGGCTGGACGATATAGCGGCTGGACGATTAGACACAAAACCATCGACACTCTTGCTAAAGCTGTCGATACGTCGTATCTCCTCTGAGGCGCCACTTTTGATGGTAGGTTTGTGATAACGATTGAACGAATGCAAACCACCCTGACTACCACCTTTTGGTGGTGTCGAGCCGCCTACAAAGCCGTCTATAGAACTTTGGGGTCTGTGTTTTTGGAATCTTTTATCATTCATATAATTAACTCACGTAGTATAACTTTTATAGGCTCTAGCGTAAACTGCAAGAATCCAAGATATACTCAGTCAAATCACTACTGTAAAGGTCTAATCCTTAGAAACAACTGAATTTATCAGCTGTTTTTCATTGTTGGTTTGCCGCCTATCATTAGCACTTAGTTTGCGCTATAGTTTAGGACTGAACATGGAAAATAACCAACCTGTTTTTTCTGCGCCAACTCCTACCGGGAGTCCACAGCCTTCATCGGTGTTGCCACCGCAGTC
This sequence comes from uncultured Candidatus Saccharibacteria bacterium, assembly GCA_964644965.1. Taxonomy (GTDB): domain Bacteria; phylum Patescibacteriota; class Saccharimonadia; order Saccharimonadales; family JACDBH01; genus CAZXYN01. Next base: position 62,835 of record CAZXYN010000003.1, read on the forward strand.
GCCAAATAGTGACAAACACCGCCGCGAAGGCTTAAAAAGCATTCTCACAACCATCCTCATACTATTGCTGGCACCCATACTTGCGTTATCTATCACGGCTTTTGTGTTTCAGTCGTACGAAGTCGATGGCCCAAGCATGCAACCAACTCTAGAAACACATGATCGTTTGATTGTCTGGAAAGCTGGAAAAACTTGGGCAAGAATCACCAACGAAACTTATATGCCAGATCGTGCTTCTATCATCGTCTTTGTGAAACAGGGTTTGTATGACTTTAATAGCGACCAAGAAAAGCAGCTCATAAAACGTGTCATTGGGCTCCCCGGTGATCGAGTAGTCGTGAATAACGGCACAATAACTGTCTATAACAGCGATAATCCTGATGGATTTAACCCAGATGAGACATTAGGTTATGGCGACTCAATCATGGGAGAAACTGTTGGCAACACAGACATCAGTGTTGGTGAAGGTGAGATTTTTGTCGTGGGTGATCACCGCGATAATTCTCTGGACTCTCGTAGTTTTGGTACTGTGCCGTCAGACAGTATTGTCGGTACGCTTTCTGCCAGAATTTTGCCGCTATCTCAAGCAGAGAAGTTCTAAATTTTATTTTTTGATACTGGTGAGTAGTTTTATGAGCTTCTCTAGATCATCATCGGTATCAAACCTTATAACTAGCCTGCCACCCTTTGCCATATGTGTAACTGATACTGAGCGTTTGAGTATCTTGCTTAAATCTTCTGTTTGAGGAGTTGTACTTTCAGTTCTCTTCTTAGCCTTTTCACTGTTTTTCTCGCCGGTTTTTGCTGCGACAACAAATTGCTCTGCCTTGCGCACTGACCAGTCATTTTTTTGGATCAGTAATAATAGCTGCTCTTGTAATTCCGGGCTATTTTTAAGAGCCAGAATCGAGCGAGCATGACCCTCTGTTATTCGCTTCTGTCTAAGTGCCTCTTGAGCGCTTGGCGGCAGCTGCAACAGACGAACCGTGTTATTGACTGTAGATTCAGCTTTATTAAGACGCTTGGCGATTGTCTCGTAGCTGACATTAAACAAGTCATGAAGTCTGTGGATTGTCTCGGCTTGCTCTAACGGAGACAAATCTACGCGCTGTATGTTCTCTACCATGGCAATTTCAAGCTGTTCTAGCTCTTTGGCCGTACGAATAACTACAGGCACTTCCTTTAGACCCGCGATCTTACTAGCTCGCCACCTGCGTTCGCCAGCAATAATCTCGTATGAACCCTTCTTGGGTACCACTAGCAGGGGTTGAAGCACCCCAAATTGTTTTATTGATTCTGCTAGCTCATTTAGAGCTTCTTCGTCGAATGTTCGTCTTGGTTGGTCTGGGTTAGGATTAATTTTAGTAATGAACAATTTTTGTACTCGGTCATTACTTCTCTCAGCCAGTGTTTCGCCCATTCCTCCGGGCATTAGAGCGTCAAATCCCTTGCCTAGTCCCTTTTGTTTCTTGTCAGCCACGTTGCATCACCTCCTTAGCTAGACTCTTGTATGCTCTTGCGCCTTTGGACCATTTGTCATGTTCGGCAATCGGTCGCCCGAAACTTGGTGCTTCAGCTAGTCTTACGTTTCTAGGAATCACTGTTGTAAATAATTTGTTTCCAAAATGTTTGCTTAGCTCTGACTTCACCTGCTCAGACAAACTGTTACGTGCATCGAACATGGTTAGCAATACTCCCATAATAGTCAGATTAGAGTTGATCGTATTCTGTACTCTTTCAATAATATTCAACAGCTGACTAAGACCTTCAAGCGCATAGTACTCTGCCTGGACAGGAATGATTACATAATCTGCCGCAGCCAGTGCATTTATAGTGAGCAGCCCTAGCGATGGTGGACAATCAACAAGAATATAATCGTGTTCGAACTGATCTAACACTTGTTGTAACTGAAGCTCTCTTTGTATTACATTTACCAGCTGTACTTCTGCACCAGCCAGATTTGCGTTGGCAGGAAGTATTTGTAAGTTATTAAAATCTGTACCAACCACTACGTTTGGAGCTTCGGCTGGCTGAAACAGTACGTCGTACATTGTTTCGTCTAAACTGTTTTTGTCTATACCGATGCCACTTGTGGCATTGCCTTGAGGGTCAAGATCTGCAATCAATACTTGTTTACCGGCTTTTGCCAAATAGCTACCAAGGTTAATAGTCGTGGTAGTCTTACCTACCCCGCCTTTTTGGTTCAAAATAGCAACTGTTACTCCCAAAATTATAACCCCATGAATCTACCCTTAAGACTACCATAAGTCACCCCGAAAGCGTAGTGTGATTACAGGGTAGTGGCGAAAAGCATTCGGTACTATACGGCTAGTAGAAAAAGGTTATTTACTATCACCATGGTTTAGGTTATCTTTATATAAAGCTAACGTTTACTCGCAGGGAAAATATACATGGCACCAAATCGCAACGGTTCGGGGTACGATGATGACATTGACGATATCATGGCCTCGATAATGAGTGGTAATTCCTCTTTGGAAACACAGCCACCACCCCAGAAGAGACCAAAGCGACATCATATGTCGCCAAAGCGGCCTTCTGCCCGTGATGAATCCTTTGTGTCACCGCTGTCAATGAAAGAGGACACACCACAGTCGCAACAGATAGAGAAGCCTGTGCGCAAGCACAATACAAAGAAAATCGGCCTCTATGTAGCGACCCCTGTTACATTGTTAGTACTAGTGTTTGGCGGTATGGCCTTATGGAATGGTCCGATCGCTGCACTCCTAAAGCCCCCAAGCCCGTTTAATGAGGAAGTCTTGGGTAAAATGACAGAAACACCTCTCTACTACCCAACGAAGTTACCCGGAACCTACAAAATTGAGCTGAATAGTATAACCCAGCCAGAATCATCAGTGGTCGTGTACGCCATCACGGATGACAGCGGCAAAAAAATTAACGTCAGCCTGCAAGCTCAGCCAAAAAATATGACTCTCGAACCACTCTACAAGGCACTCACAAATCTTCGTAATACAGATACTAAGTTTGGTGTCATCAAGACTGGAACCTCTGAGGATGGCATTGACATCACCAATATTCTGGCAGGCAAAACATGGATTATTATCACATCAGCCAAAGGGGTGCTAAGCAGTGACGAAATTCAAACCATCGTTAATAGCCTAGAAGTCTAGGTACAGCTACCACCGCCTCCGCCACTATCGCCGCTCGTATCAAGCCCCTGCTTAACTTCGTTGCTAAAGTGTGTGCCCTGGCGTAGCCTAAACTCAGGCAACACCTGATTTGTCGTGTAGTTAACGGTAATATCACTGATAGTGCTCCCGTTTTCAGGGGCACTGGCTCTATATGTATCATCAATCGTCAGCCTAACCCACACGTACTGGGCGGTTTCGTTGATAGTATACCCGCTACCCGAAACAGCATTCGCTACCACTGTGCTGGCACTAAATTCATCTGAACAAGCAGCTTTATATTCAAGTGTAAACTGGCCGCCACTACCAGTAAAACTAAGTGTCGATATTTCTCTAACTGACCCCAGGTCTACTAGTTTGGAGTAAGTGCTCTTACGGGGTGCGGAGTTTATGGTGGCATAGTTGACTTCAGAAGAGGCTTCATTGGGGTTCCAGCCACCTACCTGGTACATATAGCCGTTATAGAATAGCATCTCTGCCGCGTCTCGGTTGTTGGGCAAGTTCACGGTCCGATTCCATTCACTGAGGTAACCATTAGGGGTAAAGGATGCGTACTCCACAATATTATAGTTAGTACAGCAACCACTATAGCCACCCGCAATGTAAAGCCTGCCATCGTATAAGCCTATCGCACTGTCGCCCCGTCGCACACCAGCATAGCGACTGATTGGCTCCCAAGAACCAATGGTACCGTTGGGGTTGGGGGTAGCTCGGTAAATAATGTTAACAAATGTATCTTCCCAGTCATCAAATCCGACAAGATAGAAGTACCCATCATGCTGCAGCAGTTCCTGTCCAGAACATGATTCCTGCGGCATAGCGGTGGTCGTGTTCCAGGAACCAAGTGTGCCGTTGGAGTTTATCGGTGCATAGTATATTGCGGTAAAACAATCTGGCCACACCCAGCCGCCGGCGGCATATATGTAACCATTATAGACAAGAGCTGAAGGCTTGTGCCGATGACCGCCAGGTATAGTTGTTGTGGTACTCCACGACCCAATTGTTCCATTAGAATTTATTGGAGCGTATAACACTACTCCTGCTTGCGCTAAGTTTAGGCCACCTACTACATATACATAATTATTATTAACGGCTACACCACTTTGTGATTGCGGAAATGGCAGGCTTGTGGTTGCACTCCAGCTACCGAGAGTACCATTGGAGTTTATCGGTGCATAGTTGACATCTGTTCTCATGTCACCAAAATTATTCTCGCCACCTATCTGATACATATAGCCGTTGTGTACAAATGCAGAAAATTGAACAACAGGAGTTGGTAGCGCTGTAGTAGTGCCGTAGCTGCCTGTCGTACCAGGCCCACCACTGTTGATCCTGGCGTACTGGGTAGTATTTTGATAACTTCCCGTGTAGCCCCCTGCAATATACATAAAGCCATTGTATGCAACCGCCCCTAAACGTCTGTTTACGCTCGACAGTGAAGTTGTGCTCGACCAGCTGCCAAGGGTACCATCGCTATTAACCCGTGCGAATTGTACTGTATTTACACTACCGCCTTCAGTTCCCCCCAGCACATATAGATACCCGTTATATATCGTAGCAGCATGGTCTCTTCGCGCAGCCGTCAGACCAGTAGTACTTGTCCAACCCCCGAGGGTGCCGTTACTATTTACTGTTGCGTACTCAACTGTGCTGATATTAGTGGCACCTGCTGTTGCTGTTCCACCAAGTACATATATTTTGCCATCATAAGCTACAGATGCATGTGCTCTCCTAGCACTCGATAGAGCAGTTGTAGTAGCCCAAGTCCCAAGCGTACCGTCAGTATTAAGCTGCGCATACTCTACCGTCGAGAAATCATTCAACGAAGTATCACTACCGCCTATAGCATACAGATACCCGTTTGCAACTACGGCTGTATGCCAACGCCTAGCCGTATTAAGGCTATTCATTGCCGACCAGGAACCTAGAGTGCCATTACCGGTGTTTATAACGGAGCGACTTACTGTCACGATGTCCGAGCTGCCGTTATAGCCACCAATAACATACATCCGGCCGTTGTAGGCAACAGCAGCGTGGCTCCGAAGCGTCGAAGGCAGATTGGTTGTAGAGTTCCATGTGCCAAGAGTCCCGTCATTATTTATAGCCGCGTATCTGGTCGTATTTACACTATTCGTACCATCTGATGACCCGCCCAAGACATACAGATATCCGTTGTAGGCCACTGTCGTATGGTCATATCTACCAGTATTAAAGGTCGTGCCTGCGGTATAACCCGAGGTGACTCCAGCCGGATGTATAGCCGCATAAACAACTGTAGTGGTTGCTGGGTAGTTAGTGCCTAGTGTATACAGATAGCCGTTGTAGGCTACCGAAGCGTGATCCTGGCGTAAGCCACCGGAGAAGTTGACGCTGCTGGCTGTCCAAGCACCAAGCGTACCGTTGGCGTTAATAAGAGCGTATTCGCTGCCCTGACCGCTGCTAGAACTGCTAACACCACCTATAGCGTACAGGTAGCCGTTATGAACTACGGCGGCATGCTCCGATCGGTAGCTCGACACCATGCTCGGACCGGCTGTCCAGGAGCTAAGGGTGCCGTCAGAGTTAATCTTGGCATATTCAGTGGTATTGATGTTAGTGCTGCCGTTATTGCCGCCGATGGCGTATATATATCCATTGTAGACTACGGCGGCATGATTAACGCGAATCGTACCCAGGCTAGCAGTCGAGGTCCAGCTGCCAAGCGTACCGTCGGCTTTGATAGGTGCAAAGTTAACCGATGTACTGGCCTGTTCCGGCCAAGGCAAAAACCCGCCAATGGCGTATATATATCCATTGTAGGCGACGGCTTCATGGAAGTTTCTAGTACCCGGCATGCTGGTAGTAGTCTGCCAGGAGCCGAGGGTACCGTTGGGGTTAATCTTGGCGTATTCGACACTAGACAACTCAGTACTCCAGTATGTCTGAAAGCCGCCAATGGCGTATATATATCCATTGTAGGCGACGGCATCAAACTGAGACCGGCCGATAGTCATGCTACTGGTAGCCGTCCAGGAGCCGAGGGTACCGTTACTATTGATTGGCGCGTATTGGACATCATCGAACGCCGGCGTGTCGTAGTTGCCATTAGTAGATCCGCCAATAATATACATGTAGCCGTTGTAGGCGACGGCTTCAGTATAAGAGCGAGCAGTGGCGAAACTAGAGGTGGCAGTCCAAGCTCCAAAACTCCCGCCACTAGCATCGGCTCTACGGATGGCGCCACTATCGTAAACAATGTTATTGTCTTCACTATTGCCCTCAGTAAAATCTTCTGTGCTTGTCACCACCACACTCGGGTCGATACTAAGTGGGTAGTTTGCCTTTGATAGATTACGCGTATGTACAGTCAGCACCCCGTCTTCGTAGCTAAAATACCCTGCCGATTTCTCGCTTTCTACAACCTGCCCTTCTACTGTTTCGTAGATCACGGGCTTAGGAATTACAAATGCCAAGTGGGTTTTATCACCATTTTGACGGGCGGCCTCTACCTTCTCTCTATCTGCGTCTGACCCAAAGCTTATCGAGCCAAACAGCGTAGGATCAGCCGAATACACCCCAAGCGATCCGTCGTCTAGTATTTTTGCCTGCAGACTGCCGGGTAACTCAAGATCATAGCCAAACTCCATCTCATCATTCACAAATTCAGACAAGAGAATGTCCTCTTTCACACCGTTGCTTTTGAGTGTGTAGATGAGATGGGCATCGTCGTAACCCTTGAGCGGAAACACCACATGGCCGCCTGATTGCTGACCTTTGTGGGCAGAAAATCGTGGGGTTAATGTAAACGAAATTTCGAGCTGGGTGTCGTAGTAGGTCGCCCCTTTCTTAGGATCTCTAGAAATAGAAGCGCCGTAAAGCAGCTCGTTGTCTTCCGCACCGCCGCCAACTTTTGCCTGGAGCTGCTCAATTGGATCTCCGCTCATTGAACCGATTGACTCGGCGTTGAATACATAGGCGTTTTCTTTTGAATCCAGTGTCAGCTTCTTATCGTAGCCCGCCGCCGGATCGCCAACCAGCGACCAGAGCGAATCAGAAAGCTTATAGTCCACCCTGTTTTTGACAATCAAATACAGAGGTACCACCAGTGTCGCCAGGAACACTGCGGCTATACCGCCTGCCGCAAACCGCTGGCGGGTGGTGCGAAGATTGCGTTTAAAAAACCACTTCGCCTTCACCCGCGTGACCCGGAACGTGCGCTTGATTCGTCTTGTGACTTTTGCAGACTTCATATCTGTTTTTCGTCTCTTCCCTTTAGCTAAAAGCATAACAGAAATAACATCTTTCGGCTATAGAATTTACCCCTGTGTTAGAATTTTGCAAAGTACTGGAAGGTTATATCTCCCGCCCGGGCAAAGTTACCATTAGTCGCCGTCACCTTGACCCGGAAGGTAATGATGTCGCCGGCAGCTATCGTACAGCTTGATTCATTACCTGTTAGCTGAGTGAACGTCCAGGTAGTATTGGTTGTCGAGCTATTGGTTGTCGAGCCACATTGTGTTCCATCTTCCTCAAATACTGCCAGCTCTACGCTGTCACTGCCTGTTGTGCGCCAGCCATACATGCCAAGTGTCGTATCTGATACCATGCCGTCAAAGTCGCTCGGTACCTGGTAGCGAATGTAGATATCGTAATCTTGGGCAGTGCCCTGGCTGGTTGTCCAGCCGTAATAGCTGAATTCTTCTGTTGCGCCACAGATAGTATTGTTTATGTTGCGCTTTGAGCTACCAGAACAGAAGTCGCTGGTCATAGTACCAAGGTTACTACTGCCATCGGCTGTAATCGTTGCTCCCATGTACTCAGGCGTAAACGTGACGCGCTTGGTTGGTCTACTTGTACCAAAGAACTCTATTGGTGAGCCGGCAGTTAGTCTAATACCGTTAGTTACGTCACCGACAATCAGCTCAGTATCTACAGTCAAATCACCAGTTACCGTTAGGTCTCCGTCGACATCTAGTGTGGCCGTGATTGTTATTGTATCTGTAGTTGTATCTACGTTTAGCAGTGTATCGTCACTTGAGTTCTGGATTCGGAATGCTGTTGTAGTGTCAGATGCATTACCGAACAGTGCTGCGCCAGTAAATGTCTTCGCCCCTGCAAGTGTCTGGGCAGATGTGCTGACCATACCAGGGTTGGTTTCATCAGCCGGGCCAAAGGTAATGGTGTTGCCAGATATGGTTGCGCCGTTTGTCTGTGAGCTGCCAGAGAAGGTAGCCACGGTAGTGACGCCCGTGCCAGGATCGCCGCTTCCCCCACCAGCCTTCAGTACAAAGCCGCCCCACATAGACGAACCATGACCATAACTGTTACTGACATTGAATTCCAGGTCTGTAGAGGTAGTGCCGGTTCGGAAGTATATTTCGGAATCTACACCACAGCAGCTAGTGAACATACTAGACCAGCCCGATGGCACCGCTAAGTCGCTGCCGCCACCATCATGATCTTCACCTATAGCCAGAATTACCCAGTCAGCTTCATTAGGTGTAGCACCAACGGTTTCACTGCCTGATTTGGTACCACTAAATGTTCCACTGACAAAACCGTCTACCGGTGTATCCTGGTCTACGCCAGAGAACTCACTGACAGAGATTTGATACTTATAAATGTTAAGTGATCCGGCATCGGCTACGATTTGCATGTTTGATGGTGGTGAATCACCAACCACGGCATAGAAACTGCGGTAGGCAAGATCCCAGTCCTGGACAAAGCGCACACCGCCAATCGGCTGCCAGCTCAGGCTGCCGCCGGCTATGGTTAGGTCGGTTGCTCCGGCTGCGGGCGTACCGCCACCGCTGTTAACAGCCACTAACACTTGTGCGATTAGTACTGTACCTGCTTCTGGCGTAAAGGTTGAGCCGGCATTGAAGCTACCTGTTCCGTGGCTATCAGAGCTGGCTGCCTCAACCCGGCTTGTGCGGTTGATTTCTCCTGGCCCCTCTATTTCTGGCGGTGAGTAAATACAATCTTTCCACTCTCCGCCCTCATAGCAGCGGAATTTTCCAAGACTACTATTGTAATACATGGCGCCGTTTGTACCTGTTGGATCACCGCTATTAGTTTTGGTATCGAGGACAAGCAGGGTACCGGTGGTGTCAGATTCACCAACTACTAGCCGGTTATTCGTCGTATCTATAGTGAATAGACTTATACTTGAGCTGTTCTGAACACGGAAAGCAGTGGTAGAGTTGGTCGTGTTCTGGAACAGAGCACCACCGCCATCAGCTACCGTCATTACACCAGTGCCATTATCTTGCAGCTGAAGTATGTTGCCGGTAGACGTACCACTGTTGACGATCAGACCAATGGTCGTACCAGACACAGCATCAACATGCAGCCGAGCGCCGGTGGTTGTAGTGCCGATGCCGACATTGCCGGTGCTACCCTGGATTATCATCTTGGTGCTAAGGTTACGGAGTGTGGCGCCAGTTGCTCCGGCATTGGAGGTCTGGAATAAGATATCTCCACCAGCGGCAGAGCCAGTACCCCGTCCACCAGCAAGTGTTAGGTTTGCTCCCTGTATATCCGTGCCACTCCCGCCCGTGGCGTTGAGAGTGAAGTTGGCGGGAGCTGCATTGGTAACACCGTTACCGAAGTAGGCATTGTTAATAGCGGCAGTACTGGAGCCAATGACAAGCTGGTTGTTACCCGTTGTTGTGGCGCCATAGCCAAGGGCAACGGAATACAGGTTACTGGCAGAGGCACTCCTTCCAAGTGCAGTGGAGTAGTTCCCTGCTGCGGCGCTTTGCCCCAGTACGGTTGAGTGAAAGCCCCCCGTTGAGCTTGATCCGATAACAACACTGTTCGAACTGGAAGCACTAGCACTATTGCCAATAAGAATAGTATTACTATTGGAGGCTGAGGTGCTGCTACCAATAGCGATTCCGCCAGAGCTTGACACTAGGGCTCCCACACCTAGGGCAATACCAGAGGAACTGGCGCTCGCACCAGACCCAATGACAACGGATGAATCCCCGTTCGCATCAGCATTCGTACCAATAGCAGTTGCATTAAAGCCACTTGCGGTTGCGCTGTAGCCAATTGCAAGCGTATTAGTATTGCTTGCGTTCGCACCGGCCCCGAACTGCTCACTGTTCGTACCGGTACCAGGTACAGAGATGCTGGCACCGTTGCTACCCTGGAGCACACCAGCTGTTGTCAGGGTGAAGTAAGTAGTGTTGTTGGTCTCAAGATTCAATGCATAGTTATCATTGGTACCGATAGTAATAGCACCGCCATCAGTATTTCCGCCATTCATAATGTCGCCAGTTGCAGTCACACCACTAATACAGTCTTTCCATTCGCCGTCTTCATAACAGCGGAACTTACCAAGACTACTATTGTAGTACATTCCACCGTCTACACCTGTTGGATCACCAGAGTCTGCTTTGGTGTCAAGCACCAGAAGCTTGCCAGTGCCATTACCTATAGTAACTCCACCGCTGAGAGCAGTGTCACCTGTTACCTCTAGATTGCCGCTTATTGTGATAGTACCGCTTGCTTGGGTAATGATAGAGTCACCTATCTTGTTGCCCGCGCCAAATACCGGGATGGTTCCGGGAGTGCTGTGGCCAATCCAGTTGATTTCTATGTAACCATCTCCAGTATGCTGGCCTTCATGTGCTCCACCTAATGGTATGAGCGATGAGCCGCCGCCACCGCCGCCAGCACCGTTACAACCAGCGCCACAGGCACTACCACCGCCGCCGCCATAAACGCCGCCACCGCCACCGCCGCCTCTTCTTGGATTATTGTATCCACCGTTACCGCCCTGACCTAATGAGCCGGTGCCCCCACCAGCGCCAACAGTAGCTCCAGCCCCACCAGCCCCACCATTAGCACTAGCGGTGCCTGCTACTCCATTTGGATTACCTGCTGCACCACCGTTGCCCGGACCAGCACCACCAAAGCCGCCACCGCCACCACCGCCAGCGACGACTACACGATTACCTAGTGCATTGGCGCCTTGACGTATATCAGTCGCACCGCCACCGCCACCGCCACTAGCACCAGGATTGCCTGAGTTACCACCACCATTCCAACCACCGTTGCCATTTGGTGCAGTACCTCCGACATAAATATAGAGTGTTTCACCCGGTGTAACGGGTATTGTGGCGCTTACTATCGCACCTGCGCCACCAGCAGCATCGCCTGCGCCACCAGAACCCCCTGCCGCTCTAATGCTTAGTTCCGTAATACCAGCAGGAACAACAAAGGTTTGCTGGGTACCGGTATAGCTAAAGCTCTGATTGCCACCTGAAGCGCTACCCCCCGTTAAGACCAATGCCCCCGAGGAATCAGGCAACTCGTACGTACGATCAGCCGTGATGCTGCTGGCCTGCAGTGTAGCTACAAACGCATTGGTAGCATTAAGCAGCTTGAGCATACCGTCTACAGTCTCTGATTCGCCAATGGTTAGGTTGCCGCCCTGGATGCGCATACCCTGGATAGATACTTCCTTATCTATATTGAGCCTATTACTAGAAGTATCATAGCTGATAGTAGCGTCATTGCCGTGTTCACCAATATGCAAACTGGATGAGCCTAAGTATAGATCGCGCCAGCGTATAGATGACGAACCTAAGTCATAAGTATTATCAGCACCGGGCAAGAAGTGACCATCTGTATCAAACAGCGCCCGTGTAACCCCGTTTGTCTCAAAGTTCAGCGCATACTCGTCGTTCGTACCGATAGTAATAGCACCGCCATCAGTGTTTCCGCCGTTCATAATGTCACCAGTTGCAGTCACTCCACTGATACAGTCTTTCCAGCTGCCGCCTTCATAGCAGCGGAACTTACCAGCATTGGAGTTGTAGTACATGCCGCCGTTCTGGCCAGTTGGATCACCGCTGTTGGTTTTGGTGTCGAGGACGAGCAGGCTGCCGGTAGTGTCGGAGGTACCGATACTAAGATTGCGGTTTATGTGGACTCCTGTCCAGTCAACCATGAGCTCACCGCCGTTTGCAGCAATCTCTAGTTCATCATTGTCGTTATCGAAGACTATTCTGTTTGCGCCACTATTATCAAAGTATAGTTCTGATGAGCTTGATGCACCTGGGTTTAGGGTAATATTGACACCGCCGGTAGCATCACCAATCTGCAGATCTACGCCTGATAAGATTGAATTCGTGTTGATACCAACCCTTTCATTATCGCTATCAACAAGTAGAACCGTACTTGTTCCACCTGCGTCCTGGACCCTAAATGCAGTCGTCGAATTGTTTCGGATAGTCGTACTACCGTTATTTGAAATCGTAAATACATCAGTGCCACTAGATTGCAGCTGCAACAAACCGCCAGCACCGGTTTGGTTAAGACGGATCGCAGAGTTGGCAGAGTTTATACCCTGCAAGGAGCCCGGAGCTGTTTGTACAAAATCATTGGTAGTAAAGTTGTTTGTTCCATCTGTCAGCGCACTTGCCTTGTCTGCCTGGAAGGCATGTGGCACAGCCGTCAGCAGCAGTCTTGGGCTCATTTCGCCGTCCCAGCTTGGTGAGCCGGTTCCACCGATGTTCATACTCAGCCAGAGCTGCTCGCCCCACTGAATCGTGCCCGGGAATGCAGAAACCGAGCCAAGACTTACAGTCATGTAGCCATTGGCAACCCGGACAGTGTTGCCGCCGGTTCGAGTCTCTGTCCAGAGACAGTTGGCATCACCACTGCAGCTACCTTGTGACGAGGTTCCAGAGGTAGACGCACTGTACAGTTTGAATTCCACATTGTAGTAGCCATCTGGCACGACAGCCCCAGAACCAGTCTTGAGCCGTGCCTGGAAGTTCAGGAAAGTACTTGGCGCAGCCGTGGCTGTAGGTGTTATTTGTCTCGAGATGCTTATGGCGGTAAGTAATATCAAACCAAACACCAGCAACAGGGTGCGAAATACGGTACTTAACCGGTAGGTGTTATTTTTGGTCATTTGGTTTTGGTTTGATTTTGTTTTGCCTGTTTGTTTTGTTTAGGCACTACTAAGTATGTCGCTTACACCTAACTACCTCAATAAAGTAAATTATATTTTTTGTTCAGATATCCACAAGTGATTAGGGCCTTAAAATACCTAAAATAAGTAGTTATATTTACAACCTTTGGCTTTAAAATTTTTGTACCCTGTCCTTGCGATACGCTATAAAACTATATATTTTAAAGCCAAAACAAGAGTAAATTTTAACAGATGAAAATCATTACTTTACAAACAGCACAAAAGGAGTAAGCTTTGCGCATAAATGTACGTGATAATTTTTTATTCATTAGCATTTTATGTAATATTTATCACAATTAGTTAAATTAAATCATAGTGTTTTACACAACACTAGCGAGGTGCTGCACAATCTTGTCCACAGGCACCTTTTTAATATCTGCTGAAATTAAAAAACTCCCTCTATTTAGACAGGAGCTTTGTTCTAATTTATGCCTAGTTACTTAGGCTATTTTCTTGATCTTGATCTGGGTGTAGCTTTGTTTGTGGCCGTGAATCTTATTGACACGCTTTTTAGCCTTGTAGCGAATGGCTGTTACCTTTTCGCCGCGTACTGTGCCAATAACATCGGCTGTTACCTTGGCACCGGTCACAATTGGGGTGCCTACTGTAGTCTTGTCGCCATCAATTACTAGAAGCGGCTCAAAAGATACGGTTTTTTCGGCTTTAATAAGCTCAACATCAAGCACATCGCCTTCTGTGACGACGTATTGGTGTCCACCGGTTGTAATGACTGCTTTTTTCATTGACTACTTTCTTAAACTTTTTGAAGTTACCAAACGAGTTTAACAGATGTAGCCCAAAAATGCAAGATAAATAACAGATAGGGAACTAGAGGTTCTCGAGCGGGATACCAGTTTTTTCGGACACCTTACGCGCCCAGATAAGGAGTTTTTCGTACTGAACTGTCACGGGCAGCCTGCTCTGATTCGTATCTGTCCAGCCGCGCAATAAAATTATCAACGGTGTTTGTTAGCCTTTCTACACTGTTTTTTGTCGCGAGTGTATCCATGCGCTTTTCGATGGTATCAAAGCGACCTTCCATGTATTTGAACAGTTTAGTGAATTGATCTTCGCTCATAGTGCGCTTATTGTAACACCTGCTCTGCTGCCTTTTCCAATTCAATGTGCAGCTTCTTACCTTCGATAACTGCCTCTGTAGCGTGAGGCAGATCCCTCGACGCATCTAGAAGCTCTACAGCAAGCGTTTCGGCGCAAATTGTGCCTGAGTGCTCTTCTATAGCTTTCTTAAGCTCTGGGTCATCTGTTACAAGAACCAGTTGGATCCTATCATCAACCTGTAAATCTGCTTGCTTGCGGGCATTTTGCACGTTCCTGACAGTCTCTCGCATTAGTCCCTCGCGTTTGAGCTCCGAAGTAATTTTTGTGTCAAGAGATACGGCATGTTCACCGCCTTGAGCATTAAACTTAACCGACTTCACATTTAGCTCTTCTTTGAGAATCGCCTCATATTCTGCTTCCATCTCATCTAAGTACTGCGGCCCACCCTCTATCTGAAGACTGCTGAGTGGCTGACGCACCTTGATACCAGCTGCTGCCCGCTGGCTAAGACCTTCGTTAATGACGTCGCGTATATAGCCCATCTTATCTATCGACAACTCGTTTACATGCCCGGCAGGCAACCAATCCTTGAGATGGACTGATTCTTTGTCGCCTGTAAGCTTGCTGTAAAGCTCCTCGGCTAGGAACGGTGTAAATGGCGCCAGAACGTAAGCCAGACGCACAAGAACGTAGTGCAGCGTGCGGTAAGCCATCTGTTTATCGCCATCGTCCTCGCTCTTCCAGAAACGGCGGCGAGATCTACGCACATACCAGTTACTAGCGTCATCCAGGAACGGCAAGATTGGGCTAACCGCGTCTGGAATATTGTAGCCGTCCATATGTTTTTCTACCTCACCAACCAGCTGATGTAGCCGCGAAATAATCCATGTGTCTAGCGGATTACCCAAACTTGTAAACTCCCCATCTGTAAAAGGCCAGGCCTTTTTATTTTCTATCGGGTCTATGAGGTTGCCATCGTATTCCCAATCATCGGCCTCTGCATAGAGCGTGAAGAAATCATACATGTTCCAAACCATACTAAGTTTGCGCGCCACATCGCCGACTTCCTTGTCCTGTAGCGCAAAATCTTCGCCATTGAGCAGAGGGCTCGAAAGCAGTAAAAATCGCAGGCTATCAGCCGAGAATTTGTCCATGAGCTCGTTCGGGTCGGTGTAGTTGCCGTAGCTTTTGCTCATCTTGCGGCCGTCGTTACCGGCAACATTGCCAGTCACAATTACATTCTTGAAGCTATTCTCACCAAATAGCGCCACGCTCATAGCGTGCATGTAGTAAAACCACGCTCGCACCTGACCGATGTATTCTACGATGAAATCACCAGGGAAATTTTCCTCGAACTTTTCTTTGTTCTCGAATGGGTAATGGAATTGAGCGAACGGCATTGAACCTGCCTCAAACCAACTGTCGATGACTTTGTCAATACGGGTGTACTCTTCATTATCGATGGTAAATTTGACGTCATCAACCCACGGGCGGTGATAATCGGGCAGCTCTACTCCGCTGAGTTGCTTGAGCTCGGCATAGCTTCCCACTACCTTCACCTTGCCCGATTCAGATTTCCAAACAGGCATAGCCGTCGCCCAGAAACGATCGCGGCTTATATTCCAATCTGGAGCTTGTTCAATAGTTTTGGCAAAACGACCGTTTTTTACATGGCTAGGAAACCATTCTATATCGCCATTCTGTCGCAGCATCTGCTCGCGCTGGCTATCAATATCCATAAACCAGCTAGGGTGCGCACGGTACATAAGCCGCGTACCACAGCGGTGACAGTGCGGGTAACTATGACGATAGTAATCTATCTTCCAGACAATTCCTTTCTCTTTGAGGGCCTTGGCGATAGGCTTGTTGGCTTCCCAGACGTTTTGGCTTTGCCATTCACCCTCTGTGTAGTAGCCGTTTTCGTCAATCACATGCACGACGGGTATTTTCTTTTCCTGCGCCAATGCAAAATCTTCTTCACCGTAGGCTGGTGCCAGATGTACAATTCCGGTTCCGCTGTCTGTTGACACATAGTCCGCATGCCAAACTTTGTGAGCGTTTTCACCGCGATTTTCACCCAACAGTGGCTGATACGACAGGCCAACTAAGTCACTACCTTTGAGTTCATTCAGTACTTCATAATAAAGCAGCTCGTGCTTTTCATTTGTCAGGACTTTTTCTACTAGATCCTTAGCTAGAATGAATGTTTCATCAGCCACCGACACTTCCACATAATCTATGTCGTTATGTACTGCTACCGCAGTGTTTGCCGGCAAAGTCCATGGCGTCGTAGTCCAGGCTAGCAGGCTGCGACCGTCTTCTAGTCTGAACTTTGTATATACACTTGGGTCGGTCACATCCTGGTAGGCACCGGCGTCCATAGTGACTTCTGCCTTTGATAGCGGCGTGGCATCGAGCGTACAGTACATCAGTACCTTTTCGCCCTCGTAGATCTTGCCCTTTTCGTGCAAGGTTTTGAATGCCCACCAGATAGATTCCATATAATCACGGTCCATGGTCTTGTAAGCGCCCCGGAAATCAACCCAGCGGCCGATACGATCAACCACGTCTTCCCACTCACTACTGGTCTGCACCATGTTGTTACGGCACGCGATGATGTATTTTTCTATTCCGTATTCTATGACTTCTTCCCGCGAGCTAAGACCAAGCTTTGTCTCTGTATAGCGTTCTGCTGGCAGGCCATGACAATCCCAACCCCAGACACGCTCTACCCGCTTGCCTTTCATCGTCTGGTAGCGCGGCACCGCGTCCTTTACGATAGAGCTCAGTAGTGTACCGTGGTGTGGCACACCAGAAATAAACGGCGGCCCATCGTAGAATACATAGCTATTCTCGGCCGAGCGGTTCTCGACTGATTTTTCGAATGTCTTGTCTTGTTTCCAACGCTGCACCCAGTCTTTTTCGTATTCTATGGCACGGCGTCTGGTATTTGCCCTAAACTTCACTGTGTTTTCTCCTTTGAAAAACAAAAATCCCTTTTTAGCGACTGGAACTCCCTGTTCAGCGAGCGATACCATCCAGTTTCCAAAAAGAGATTCCTTTTTAGCACTTATTTTGCCTGGTTACGGAGGCTCCGGCGGGTTCTAGTTGGGTATTAGCCCTTTCTTCCTGCTCCTCGTGGTTGATAGCCACTCTTCGCTATACAGATAGTCTATACAGCGAACGGATTAGTTAAAGTTTATCTCTGTTACCAAAAAAACACAACCCCATAAAAATCTCTACAAAAATGGTCCGGCCGGACGTATAATGTAGATATGGCTCATAAATCCGCTATTGTATACATCCTAAAGGCGCTTATTCCTTACTCTAGGGAAAACTTGAATCTCGCGTTCAAGCCCAATAGATTCTTTGATGAGCTTGAACGTACTTCTGGTCAAAAGCGTAAAACACTGCAAACCGCCTACTATCGAGCTCATAACGAAGGCTTAATCCAGAATCAAAACGTACTAACCCTTACTGGCTGGGAGAAGGTTCTGCCCTTCGTCGCCAAAACCTTACAGAAGGATGTCGTCCTGATGGTTATATTCGACATACCAGAGGATTCAGCCCCACTTAGGCGTGAATTGCGAGGCTTTCTGAGGCGTCTAGATTTTATCCAAGAGCAGCAAAGTGTATGGGTAAGCAGCTTTGACTACACCAGGTATGTTGAGGAATATGTTAAAAATAAATCACTACAGAACTACGTCCAAGTATACGAAGCAGCTCGCATATGTTAATCTCTACAAAAGTTGTCCGGCCGGACCATATTTGTAGAGATTTTATTGTTGGGCGTAATAAGCAAGGTCGTTCATGAGCGGCAACCTCTCGATCCCAGACCACATCTGCTGCATCTGTCCGTCATCCTTGAGAGCGATAACGGCCGGGTATTCCATAACACCATAAAGTCGTGCCATTTCAGAACCAGCAGCACTATCAAGATCGTGTATCTCCATTTGTCGGCCTGGATGAAACCGCTCAAAATCAGCAATGTATTCCTCTGCTCGTCGAGCATACTCAGAATTTGGTCGGTACAAAATTGCAATTCTCATAGTGCTTATGATATCTGTTTCACTCGACTCAGTCCAGCATGATTGATGTATCTAAATATTCAGATGTATCAATGTTTAATAACTGGGATCACAAATGAATCATAATCAAATGATGATTGACTGCTGAGCTGGGTTAAAAAATAGAAATGAAGTAAAAGAAACACCGCATATGTTGCTAAACCAAAATCTGAAGATAAGATACGATAAAGAAATGAGGCTCACTTGCGAGCCTCATTTATAAAGATGTACCGATAGATAAACTGTTTGGCTTGGATCTTTGCTGGGATATGGCTTAAGGGTAAAATTTGTAGATGATATGCGCGGAAGAAGCGAGAAACGAAAAGAGGCTGTATTTTAATACCGCCTCTTTCATATCACAGCTTCTGACAAAGCAGATCGCTACAAACTTCTACCCTTAAGAGCAGCCGGTGGTACTACCGCAGCTGGCACAGACATAGCAGCTACCTGCCTTTTGCGTCTGGTTGCCACAGTTGTAGCACATCGGTGCTGCCGGGTCAGCTACAGATTCTGTTGTCTTCTCTGCAACCACTACAGGAGCTTTGACTTCCTGTTGCACTGGTTGTTTCTGAGAAACAGGCTCTGGTGCAATTTGAGCATCGGCACCGAGCAAGCTTGTCTGCTCAGTCGGCATATCATCAATACTTGCAAGACCAAGCTCCAATCGATCATCGAATGATAGATACGAAAGCGCCAAACGACGTGCAATGTAGTCTACCAGTGAGCTAGCTGTTCGGATCTCTGGGTCATCAGTGATACCAGATGGTGCGAAGCTGGTGCTGGTAAATGATTTGACGTAGCTCTTTAGTGGCACACCGTACTGAAGTCCGTGGCTCATGCTGATTGCAAAGGCGTCCATGACTCCCCTAAGTGTTGAGCCTTGCTTAGCGATATTCACGAAAATTTCACCAGGTGTTCCGTCCTCGTATTCACCGACAGTGATGTAGCCGTGGGTACCAGCAACGCTGAATGAGAATGTCTTGGAGTTGCGAACTTTTGGTAGATCGCGGTGGACTGCACCTCGGACAATAATCTTGTCGTTGAGGCTTTCGACTGTGTCTGCAACTTCTTTGGTGTCGCCTTCCTTTTTGAGCATAGAAAGCGGCTGAGCTACCTTACAGTTGTCTCGGTAAATCGCAACTGCCTTGAGACCTAGTTTCCATGAATCAATGTGAAGCTGCTCGACGTCTTCGACAGTAACATCTTCTGGCATGTTGACGGTTTTGGAGATAGCACCTGATAGGAACGGCTGTACGGCACCCATCATTCTTACGTGACCAGAGTAGTGAATCGCGTTGTCGCCCATTGAGCAAGAAAATACTGCTTTGTGCTCGTCTTTTAGGTGAGGAGCGTCAGTGATTGTCTTCTCTGTGTCGATGTATTTGATGATGTCGTCAGACTGCTTCTTGGTGTAACCTAGGTTCTTGAGCGCCCGCGGGATTGTCTGGTTTACGATGGTCATATTGCCACCACCAACCAACTTCTTGAACTTCACAAGTCCTAGGTCGGGTTCGATACCGGTGGTGTCACAGTCCATCATGAAACCAATTGTTCCTGTTGGGGCAAGTACAGAGGCCTGAGCATTACGAATACCATAGAGCTCACCTAGTTCAACTGCATCGTCCCAAGCGCTGGCAGCAGCGCTGAGTAGTTCCTCTGGCACAAGACTAGCGTCTATGCCACCAACTGCTTCGCGGTGCATGCGTAGGACATTTAGCATACCGTCGCGGTCTTTGTGAAAGCCGGCAAACGGACCAACTTGTCGAGCGAGTCGAGCTGACGTAGCGTAGGCGTGACCTGTCATGAGTGCAGTGATGGCTGCAGCCTTGGCGCGGCCTTCGTCACTATCGTATGGCAAACCTTGTGCCATAAGCATTGCGCCGAGGTTGGCATAACCAAGTCCAAGCTGGCGGAAAGCACGAGTGTTCTTGGCAATCTTTTCGGTTGGGTATTCTGAGTAACCAACTAGGATTTCCTGAGCTGTAAACACAACTTCTACGGTGTGCTTGAAGGCTTCGATATCAAAGACATCGTCGTCGTTCAGGAATTTGAGCAAATTGATACTTGCCAGATTACAAGCTGAGTTGTCGATGTGCATGTACTCTGAGCAAGGGTTCGAACCATTGATTCGACCAGCTACTGGAGTAGTGTGCCAGCGGTTGATAGTAGTATCAAATTGCATGCCTGGATCTGCACATTCCCATGCGGCTTCTGAAATTTGGCGGAAGATATCACGAGCTTTGACCGTTCTTATCGTCTTGCCGTTTGTGACAGCCGTAAGATTCCAATCCTTGTCGTCCTCTACTGCCTGCATGAATTCATCTGTTACGCGTACAGAGTTGTTAGCGTTCTGATACTGGACGCTAAAGCTGTCTTTGCCATCTAGATCCATATCAAAACCAGCCTGTTGCAATACTCGAGCCTTGCGCTCTTCGATTGCCTTGGCCCAAATAAACTCTTCGACGTCTGGATGTTGCACGTTCAAGATAACCATCTTGGCTGCACGGCGTGTCTTACCACCGCTCTTGATAGCACCAGCTGATGCATCGGCACCACGCATGAAGCTTAAGGGTCCACTGGCCGTACCAGCGCTCTTGCCAAGCTTTTCTTGTGATGAACGAATAGCGCTGATGTTAAGACCAGAACCCGATCCACCCTTGAAAATCATGCCTTCTTCTTTGTACCAGTTTAGGATTGACGGCATGGTGTCGTCTACTGCCAGAATGAAACAGGCGCTTGCCTGTTGGGTGCGCTCACTAGCGCCAATGTTGAACCAGACAGGTGAGTTAAACGCAGCTCGTTGCGTTACTAATATCGCCTTTAGTTCTTGGCGGAAATCCTCTGCCTCTGTATCTGATTCGAAATAACCATCTTGTTGACCCTGGCGTGTGATTGTATCAGCCACACGATCTACTAAGTGTCTTAGTGATGATTCGCGGTCTTTTGTACCCGGAGTACCTGCAAAGTACTTCTGGGCAACGATGTTGATCGCGTTTAGTGACCAGCCGGCTGGAAATTCCACGCCGCGCTGCTCAAAGACAGGTTTGTTGGTCATCGGATTATTGATAATGGAATCCGTCTTCACCCATTCAACCTGATCGTATGCTTTTGTTTTCGGCTTTGTAAAGTATCTCTTTACGCCGAGACCTGTTGCTTGTGCCATAATTTTGTACCCTCACTCCCATTTGTTTGCTACCCCTTAGCAAACACCTAACTTATTTTTTATTGTTTGTTCGAGTCCCCCGCTTCATTGCCTTGCTCGCAAGTTGCTCCTGCCGTCTCTTAATCAGCAGTTGCACAAAGAAGTCAGCGGACAGCTCTCCTCGGTATTCATATCCTAACATAAATCCCAGGGACAACCGTCAAATTTTTTCGTAGTACCTGTACCAAGAACCTGATCCAGATACTACGAAAGATTACTTGATGGGTTCTGTACGCAAATTTTTTATTTGCGACAATTCTTTCTCGAAACCGGCGATGTCTTTGAACCGCCTATATACACTTGCGAACCGCACATAGGCTACCTCATTTACAAGAGCGAGCTCATCCATGACGAGCTGACCGATCTTGTTTGAAGGTACCTCTGAATCACCACACTCGTAGAGTTTGTCCTCTACTCTGTCTGCCACTTGTTCGACGTCGACCCTACTAACCACGGTCTTCTCACAGGCCCTATATAGACCAGCCAGAAGCTTCTCGCGGTTAAACAGTTCTTGAGCCCCATTGTTCTTAATGACAATCAGTTGCGGGCGCTCAAGTCTCTCATATGTAGTAAATCGATGCTGACAAGCGGTACACTCGCGGCGACGGCGGATTGCCTTGCCTTCAGCTACGTCTCTGGATTCGATCACTTTCGTGTCGTCCACTGAGCATTGGCTGCACCTCATTCGTACCTCTTCTTTCGACGCACCCGTGCTTTCACGGGCTGCGTATTATTTTAGTTTTATAAATGTGCCAATCGCTTATCTGTTGAATACTAGATATAGCGTATTTACTACTGATGATAACGCTACTGCTAGCGTTTTGCAAGCGAACGAACGGTGTATTATTTACACATTATTTTTTGGTTTTTTGTTCGTCTTTTTCTTCGTCGTCATCTGATTTTTTGCGGCGCAGTCGGCGTAAAAATGATGGCTTTTCCAAATCTTCGTCTTCGTTTTTGTTCATAGAACCAAAGAAACTCTCGGCTGCTTTGTCTACTGGCTTGTGGTCTTCAAGCTTATTGTCTTTGTCATCTTTTTCGGTTGTCCAGATTGCCTTAGACGGCTCTTCTTCGCGCTGGAATTCTTCTTTGATTTCATCACCCTCTTTTTTGTCTAGATCCATATTGATATCAGACATGGCCTTCTCGTTTGTCGATGTGACTGTCTTATCTACGCTCGATTGAGCCTCGGGCACTGTTTGGCTGCGGCTTGTGAAGTAAGCAGCATCAAATCCAGTAGCTACCACAGTAATAATGAGTTCGCCTTGCAAGTCAGGGTCAATTGTTGCACCAAAGATAATGTTGGCGTCAGGATCGGCAGCGTTAGTGATTGTCTCGGCTGCAGCATTGATTTCGTGCATAGTCATGTCGCTTCCACCAATAACGTTGAACAGAATGCCCCGCGCACCATCTATAGAAACTTCTAATAGAGGCGACTCAATAGCTTGTTGGGCGGCTTCGGTTGCACGGCTATCACCGCTAGCTCGGCCAATACCCATCAATGCTGAGCCGGCTGAGCTCATGACGGTCTTTACATCGGCAAAGTCGAGGTTGATAAGACCATTGACGGTAATTAGATCTGAGATGCCTTGTACGCCCTGACGTAGAACATCATCAGCCACCCTGAAAGCATCAAGCAGTGGTGTGCTGCGGTCAATCGTCTGAAGCAATCGGTCGTTTGGAATACTAATTAGTGTATCTACAGAGCCACGCAGCCCGTCAATAGCAATGTCGGCATTGCGACGTCGCTTCACACCCTCAAAGGCAAATGGTTTGGTAGCGAAACCTACAACTAGCGCACCAGTTGCATTGGCGATTTCGGCCACAATCGGGCCAGCACCACTACCCGTACCACCGCCAGCACCTAACGTTACGAAAATCATATCTGCGCCCTCTAGCGCTGCAGCGATTTCTTCACGGGACTCCTCAGCTGCTTTTTTACCAACCATAGGATCAGCGCCAGCACCAAGACCGCGCGTCTCATCTTTGCCAATGTGAATCTTCACAGGTGCAAGCGAGTGATGAAGCGCCTGAGCATCTGTATTTACGACAATAAAATCAACCCCGTGAACACCAGCCTCAATCATACGATTTATGGCTGCTCCACCTGCTCCACCAACCCCAACAACAATAATCCTGGCAAATGTTTCAATAGTAGGTGTAACTTGCGGCATATACTAAACACTCCTTTTCTCTTGCCAGTATAGCCTAGGAATGGGTGTCTATCAACAACCTATGATCAAAAAATGTTATCAGACGTTTTTGCTACTTGCGGCCAAAGCGCTTGAAAGCACTTTTTGCCATAGAGCTGAGCCCACCGAGTGCACCCGCCCCTGTATCACCTGAATCATTATGTTGTCCAAGCAACATATCTAGCCACACCAAACCGACTGCAGTTGTGTACGGTTCTTTAGCAAAAGCGTCGGTCAAACCACTAACGGGTAATAATTTTCCGGTTCGGGCTGGTAGTTCGAGTACTTCTTTTGCGAAGTCGGCAATACCAGGGAGGGCTGATACGCCACCAACCAGCACCACACCGCCCGGCAATTTCCGTGATTTGTGAATCCGCTTGAGTTCTTTATCTACGTATTCAAACAATTCCTCTGTCCTGGCTTCAAGAATCATATGGATATCTGATTGATCAAACTCGTGATCGCGGCCATCATGACGCACTTTTACCATTCGGTGGGTTTTTGATGATTCTTTGAGTGTTCCTTGCTCTAATTTTGCTGCTTCTGCAATGTCTAAGTCAGTTCTAAGCCCAATCGCTAGGTCGTTTGTCATATGGATTCCACCGATTGGTATTACCGCCACATGCTGGACTTCGCCGTCCTCAAAAACCACCATATTGGTGGTACCGGCACCAATATCTAGCATGGCCGTTCCGGATTCCTTTTGCTGACGAGTTAGGACGGCTTCGGCAGCGGCAAGACTCGATACCGTATGATGCATCGGCTGTATTCGTGCTTTGTCTAGCGAACTATCTAGACTCTTAATCGCTGGTGTAGCTACTGTAATAATATGAGTATCGACTTCTAGCCGAACTCCGTGCATACCGACAGGGTCTTTGATACTCTCCTGTCCATCTAGCCGATAATTTTTGGCGAAAACTTGAATAATATCTCTGTTTGGTGGCAGCTGAATAATCGTAGCTGCTTCTTCAGCGCGTTCGCGGTCTTCTATTCCAATCTCGCGATTAGCCGTGCTGATGGCAATCACACCGCGGGAGTTTACGCCGGCAACATGAGAACCGTTGATATTTACGGTTGCAGAGCTAACCTTAACTCCAGACATTCGTTCTGCCTCTGACACTGCCTGCGCAATCGCTTGAGCGACATCATCAATATGAGATACGACACCTTTTCGCATACCGCTATTTGGTGCTGAGCCATAGCCAATAATTGACGGTGTTACCGTATCTTCGTCATCGAACATTCCAATAACACAACGAACTGTGCTGGTACCAACATCGAGACCGACAAAGTGCGGAAAAGCAGAATCACGCATATCACGCAGTATAACGCTAGAGGTTACCATCTAGCAACTACTTCTTATGTCCTATTAGTCAAATCTAGAGTTCTGTCAGGATTTCGAAACCACGATCAGTAATTAGTATGGTGTTCTCAAAATGGGCAGCAAGCGAGCCATCTGCAGTTCTAATAGTCCATTCATCGTCGTCTACTGTCACCGCGTGTGTACCAAGTGTTGCCATCGGCTCAATTGCAATTGTCATACCGGCCTTAAGTACCGGGCCACTGCCTGCAAAGCCAAAGTTCGGAATATCAGGCTCTTCGTGTAGATTATGACCTACACCGTGCCCAACTAGGTCGCGAACAATTCCATAATGGCCAGAAACTAGTTTCTTTTGAATAGCACTGGCAATGTCACCTACACGTACGCCGTCGCGCAAGGTTTCGATACCGGCATACATTGAAGCCTCAGTGTCTCGAATCAGCTTCTTGACCTGTTCTTTGGCATCATCTACTACGAAACTTCGTGCTGCATCGGTAACCATTCCGTCATAAATCACTCCAAAATCAATACTCACTAGATCACCGGAACGCAGTACAAGCTCCTTCCGCGGAATTCCATGAACAACCTCATCATTTACAGATATACAGATGACATCCGGAAACGGGGTCGCACCTTCGTAACCTAAGAAAGCTGGCTTGCCGCCGAGTCGTTTGAGTTCGTCTGCTGCGATATCGGCAAGCTCTTTTGTACTCATGCCGACCTGCGTGCTCTTCTGGACAATCTCCAGCACCGTCGCTAGCATTCTGCCAGATTCTCGCATAGCTTCTATTTCTGCATCTGTTTTTACTTGTGTGTACATAGTATTAAAGCTGGGTTTTTTCTGTCACAAGATTGAGCGACTCAATTTCTGACTGTATACGGTCGTGGATTTGGCCGACTGTGCCGGTGCCATCAATGTGAGCAATCGGCACGTTCTGTTCTGTCAGGAAAGTAAGGATTGGGTAGATTTCCTGACGATAAATCTTGAGCCTTCTATTGATGACTTCTTCAGTATCGTCAACCCTGCCCCTAACCTTTAGGCGTTTTTCTAATTCTGTGCGCGGTACTTCGAGCACAATGGCAAGTTTGACTTCACGATGGTGTACACTTTCTTGATCCTGTAGCCATTTTGCCTGCTCTAGCATACGTGGGAACCCGTCCAGGATTACCCTGTCGATATCGTGCGCTCGAGCCAGTGATTCAGAAATAATCTGGTATGTTAACTCGGGGCTTACAAGCTTGCCGGAGCGCATCTGTTCCATAACTTCGGGGTCGCGTGAGTCACGAAGCAACTGTCCGGCGGATAACCAGCGCCACCCATGTCGTGCAGCTAATATTTGCCCCTGAACACTTTTACCTGCGCCGGCTGGACCAAAGAAAACGATCATTCGACTAGTTCAGTCTTTCCTTAACAAATCGGGCAATCATACCACCGTCTGCATTGCCTGATGACTTTTGACGTACCAGACCGATAATCTGCCCCATTTTTTGTTTGTCATTTCCAAGTTCGGCAACTGCTTCATCGACAAGTACAACGACTTCTTCTTCTGTAAGTTGAGCCGGTAAGTACTTTTCTATGACTTTCTTCTCTGTGAGCTCGGCTTCTTGTTTTTCTGTATTGCCGCCCTGGCCGTACAAATCAGCACTTTCCTGTCGTTTTTTGGCTTCTTTTTGGAGTAGACTTATGAGCTTTTGTTCATCAATTCCTTCGTCGCGCCTTCCTTCGGCAACCTCTGCATAGAGGATCGCGCTCTTGAGACCACGGAGCGTCGTAACGAGCACTTTGTCGCCCGCTAGCATAGCTTGTTTTAGGTCTTGGTCTATCTGTTGTTTCAAGTTCATTTCGAACTTAGTGTAACAGAGATACCACAAAAGAGAAAACCCCTGTTTGGCAGGGGTTTAGATAATCGATAAATTTTGGCTATTTCTGACCGAGCTTTATCTTTTTGACCTTGAGAGCTTTTCGCTCTGTGCGAGCGATAGCTTTGATACGACGATCTCGCTTGCTCATTGGTCTTTCAAAGTATTGACCGTTTTTTACGACAGCAATAACACCAGCTTGCTGTACTTTGCGATTAAATCGACGAAGTACGTTCTCTACTGGTTCTTTGGCGTCTTTACGTGTAACTGAAATCATACGACTATTTTAACCCAACAGAGGTAAAATGACAAGCGCAAAGTTCATTTGGGACAAAGATTACGAGCAAAACATCTAGAGCCTCAGGACTTGAGCTCATTTCGGTGCGCCCCGAGGAACGGAGCTGGGCCGTACTTATGGTACTGCCCAGTGAGTACCCATAAGAGGCAATCTGGAAGGAGCCAAGTATTATGGTTCTGGCTATACTTGCTGTTTCTTTTGAGTAGTGCGTTGTGATTTCAACACTATACTTTGGAGTTCTTTAAAGATTGGGAAGTGCTTGTTGGTGTAATAAATTTTCGTGTTGCCTTGGCGTTCACTAAGTAGGAAGCCGACTTTTTCAAGTCGCTTTAATTCGCGTTGAATATTGCCAGCATCTTCTTTGATCAACTTAGCAAGACCTCGGACATGTGTTTTGAAGTCCGGGTATTTTGCGTAGATAACAATAATCTTACGCCTTACGCGTGAGGTAATAAAAACGTCTAACATAGCTCCCCATTGTTATTCAGACAACGCTTAGTATAGCGTTTCATGTCAGTGAGCGCAATATATCAAAGACAAGTCCATTACGTCAATCTGATAAAAGCCGTATAATCTAGAACACGATGCATTTTTATGAGGTGTTTGTCGCCGAGCCGCGCTATCAAAAGCTCGAACCACTTACCTATCAGAGCGATGAGGTACTGGGTAGAGGTGCCTTAGTTTCTGTTCCGTACGGCAATAAAACAAGCGCTGGATTTGTTCTAGCCAAAGTAAGTCAACCCAAGTTCAAGACAAAATCTATCCATGAAAAATTGTCACACCAAAGATTACCCGAAGCAATCATAAACCTCCATGAATGGCTACTCAGCTACTACCCAGCAAGCAGTGGTGCTATCACACAGCTTTTTGTTCCATCTGTTATCAAGCGACCGAAATCCCTATCTTTGACTGCTGGTAGGTACAAAGCAAAAAGTCTCCCCCAGCTAACAAAAGAGCAATCACAAGCCCTTGATTCAATCAGTAATTCAAAGCAAAAAACTTTTCTGATTCACGGCGAAACAGGCAGCGGCAAAACTCGTTTGTACTTAGAGCGAGCAAAGACACACCTAGAATCAGGCAAGTCGATAATAATCCTCACCCCAGAGATATCACTTGTTCCCCAGATGAAACAGGTGTTTGCAGAGCAATTCGGCAATAAAGTTATCGAGATGCACTCCGGACTCACCAAAACCAAGCGAAACAAGCACTGGCTACAAATACTTGAGTCGACAGAACCACTAATCATTGTCGGTACGCGCTCAGCCACATTCGTACCACTGGCTGACGTCGGGTTAATAGTCGTTGATGAGATGCACGAGCCAGCTTACAAACAAGAATCAGCCCCTCGCTACAACGCTCTTCGAGCTGCCGGCAAGCGTGCGCAGATTCAGTCAGCTGAGATACTCTACGGCAGCGCTACGCCACCTGTAATCGAACATTATCTGGCTGAACAAACCAAGGTGTCAATTTTGAGGCTAACAAAGACCGCCCGAGATTCTAGCGACACCGTCAGAAGCCTGGTTGATTTGAAAGATAAAAATCTATTCAGCAGACATAGCTACCTATCTGACCCCTTAGTTAACGCACTAGAAAAGCGCATGAAGAGCAATCAGCAGTCACTGTTGTTCCTGAACCGGCGTGGTACAGCCAGACAAATTCTGTGCCAAGAATGTGGCTGGCAGGCACTCTGTCCAAAATGCGACTTGCCACTGACGCTACATGCCGACAAGCATCACATTCGCTGCCACACCTGTGGCTACCAAACAAAGCCGCCCTACGCCTGCCCTGTGTGTAATAGCAGCAATATTCTTTACCGTTCGCTAGGCACAAAGGCACTGGCAGAAGATTTGCAGCGACTCTTTCCAGATGCCAAGATTAAGCGTTTTGACACCGATAATCTATCAGCTGATACGCTAGCCAGAAACTTCGACTCTGTACTATCTGGTGAAGTAGACATACTAGTAGGCACCCAAATGCTCGGCAAAGGCTTAGACCTGCCTCACCTGACCCTTGTAGGCATTGTGAATGCCGACACCTCGCTACATATGCCTGATTTTTCATCGGCCGAGCGAAGTTATCAACTACTGCACCAAGCAATTGGAAGAGTCGGCAGAGGTCACGCCGACGGCGAAGTAATCATACAGACATATCAGCCAGAAAACCCGCTACTTACTGCTGCTATCAAACAGGATTGGCAACAACTCTACCAGCATGAGCTTTCGGAACGTCAACAATTCTTATTTCCACCATTTTGCTATCTACTAAAACTAACCGTCAGCAGACGCACAAGTGAATCAGCCGAACAATACACAGGTAAACTCTATCGGCACATTAGAAGTTTAGGCCTAGCAATTGATGTCCAGAACCCTGTTCCGAGCTTTTATGAGAGAAGTCACGGCAAATACAATTGGCAGCTAATCGTAAAAGCTCGCAACCGACAATTATTGGTAGACATCGTAAAATCACTACCTGCTGGTGATTATGTATACGACCTAGATCCAAGCAACCTGTTATAGCCAAAACCTATCTGTTATACTTGTTCAGACAATGGCCACAAAAGAAAACATTATCACTCTGCCCAACCCAAACCTGCGCAAACGCTCAAAGCGGGTTGGAATTATCGATGAAAAAATCAAACAGCTCATAGATGATATGGAAGCCGCAACGCTGGATTGGGAAGACAGTCGCGACCATGAAGTTGGCGTAGCCCTGGCAGCTATACAGATAGACAGCCTGCATCGAGTTGTGGTCGTCCGGAATAACTTCGATGACAAGAATGACCGAACCTTTATTACGCTAATAAACCCAGAGATTACTAAACTTGAAGGCGATGTCGTAGAGGACTTCGAAGGCTGCCTAAGTATTCTCGATACATACGGCAAGGTACCTAGGCATGACAGGGTAAAGATTAAAGCTCTCGACGAAACCGGCAAAGCCATCCGTATTACTGCCGAAGGTTTCCTAGCCCGTGTGCTCCAACACGAGATAGACCACACTAACGGCGTTGTTTTCGTCGATCACATCAAAGACAACAAGCAAGCCTTTTTTCATCTCAACCAAGAGGGCAAGCTCGAAGCGCTTGATTACGACGAAGTAATCAGAGACAACAAAGACCTCTGGGGTAGCTAAATGACTAACAAACCTCGTATCGTTTTCTTTGGTAGCGGACCAGTAGCCGCTAAGTCACTAGAGTTATTGATTGAAAGTTTTGAGATAGTTGCAGTCGTAACCAAACCAAAACCAGCCCATCATCACGGCGACTTCCCTGTTATTGATATTGCCGAGCAAAACCAAATCCCCTTGCATGCAGTCTTAAATAAAAAACAGCTGTCATCGCTCATTGCCGGCCGTCCTTTTCAGACAGATGTCGCCATCCTGATAGATTTTGGAATTATTGTTAGCCAAGACGTTATAGATTACTTTCCTAAAGGTATCGTTAACAGTCATTTCTCTCTGTTGCCAGAACTACGAGGTGCAGATCCTATCACCTTTGCGGTGCTCAGTGGACAAAGAACTACCGGTGTTAGTCTGATGTTACTCGTAGAAGCAATGGACGAAGGTCCGACTCTTGCTCAGGCACCTTTTGAGCTTGTACCTGATATCACATCGCCCCAGCTAACGGAGAAGCTTATAGAACTCAGCGCAGCTCAGTTAAATGTCATTATGCCTAAGTATCTGGCAGATGAGGTTCAGCTGGCACCACAGTCCGGAGACCCTACTTACTCCAGAAAATTAACCAAGGAAGACGGGATTTTGGACCTTTCTAAGCCTGCAGTAGTGCTAGAACGAGAAATTAGAGCCTTTGTAGATTGGCCAAAAAGCCGGACTACGCTGGCTGACATTGATGTAATAATTACATCGGCTTTAGTTACAAATGACAGTGGTAGGATTGGTGAATACATTATTAGCGACAAGCAATTTCTGCTATTTTGTGGCGAGGGTGCTCTCAATATCAAGAAGCTAAAACCAGCTGGTAAGGTCGAGATGGACATTGCTGGTTTTATAGCTGGCTACAAGACTAGACTAGCTGGATAAACTGCAGCTATGAACCAGCTGGCGGCTGATCCCACGGTGCAGTTGGCTGTGTAGGATTTGGCTGAGGTGGTTGCATTGGCTCGGGTTGAGTTGGGTTCTGCTGTGGCTGCTGATATGTATCACCCGGGACAGATGTGTAGCCCGGCTGTATAGGTGGTTGCTGCGTTGGCTGAGATTGATCAGCCGGAGTAGCTTGTGCGGCGGCCAAAATCTGCGGTGCAGATTGCGACACCTCTGCTTTGAGCTTCTCTAACTCTTCGGCAACTACTTGTTTATAGTCTGGAAAGTTTGACTCAAGCCAGTGGAGTGCACCTGCTTCGTCATTTCTATCTATAAAGCTCTCAAACTCATTGAGTTGAGTGTCGGTCATCTTCTCTGCAAGTCGCATACCAACGTTCATTTCGAGACGCTCATAAATGGCTTGGAGTAGTTTATTTTTCTCTTCTACGGGTAGTGAACCTAGGCCCATACTGGTTAGGAAATCATTGTCTAATTTGAACATAGTGCTATGGTAACACAAAAGTTGTGTTTACAGGGAACGTTCTTTGAGTTCGCGTGTGAAGAAGACTATTTTGTCACCCTCGTTAATATCTACGCGTGATTTGCTAGTGAAGCTCAGTCCACACATCTCGCCTTCTAGGATTTCTTTGGCGTCCTGAGGACCTCGCTTGAGGTTTGTGATTTCTACTTCAGCAAGCTCTTCTTTGTCACGCATGACGCGCGCTAGAGACGGCACGCGGAGTCTGCCTTTGGTTACTTCACCACCACAGATGACCTCTGTTTTGGTTGTCTTGAATATACCCTTTACGGTCAGGCTTCCGAGCTCGTTCTCGACAACTTCTGGAACCAGCAAGCTACTAAGTTCTTCCTTGGCATCGTCGATAAGCTCATAAATAACCTTGTACAGTCTGATTGCTACCTTGTCTCGTGATGCAAGCTGCTTCACGCCTGCTGGCAGCTCGATATGGAATCCGTAGATGATTGCCTTAGCAGAGGTAGCTAATCTGATGTCATTCTCTGTGATTGCGCCTACGCTGCTGCCGACAACTCGTATAGCGACCTCTTCATTATCGAGTGATTTGAGTCCGTCGATAACAGATGTCAGTGAGCCTTGTACGTCAGCTTTAACAATGACATTTAGCTCCTGGAGTTCATTGCTTCGGTTGATTAGACGAATCAGTTCGTTACCACTAATCTGCAGATGTCCGCCAGATGCTGATCGATTACCGGCCTCTGATGCTGCCATCTGTCGAGCTTCACGCTCGTTAGTTGCTACTTCGAACGAATCAGCAAATTCTGGTAAGTTTTTGAGTCCTGTAATAATAACTGGCATCGAAGGAGTCGCTTGCTTGAGCGGCTTACCATTTGTACCTTCTAGATTACGGATTTTGCCGTAAGTACCACCAGCGACCACAAGGTCACCAGTCTTGAGTGTACCTTCGGTAACAAGTGCTCGAGCCACTGCTCCGCGCCCCTGTTCCATGTGAGATTCAATGATAAGTCCAGCTGCCGGTTTATTGCTAACTGCTTTCAAATCTTCCACATCTGCAACCAGTAAAACCATGTCCAGTAGTTCTTTGATACCCTGACCAGTCTTTGCAGACACGCCCAAGATTACGGTGTCACCGCCCCACTCTTCAGGTAGTAGTTCTTGCTCTGCAAGCTGCTGTTTGATGCGATCAATGTTTGACTCTGGTTTATCAATCTTTGTAATTGCTACAACGATTTTCACGCCCGCTTTGCGTGCAAAACGAATGGCTTCTAGTGTCTGAGGTTTAATTCCATCATCTGCCGCCACCACGATAATTACTAGGTCTGTTAGCTGAGCACCGTGCTCACGAAGAGCCGCAAAGGCCTCGTGCCCGGGGGTGTCTAGAAATGTAATTGCTCGTTTGTCGTGCTCAATATAATAGGCTGAGATGTGTTGAGTGATTCCACCTGCTTCACTTTTTACAACATCTGATTCTCGCACAGCGTCTAACAAACTGGTCTTGCCATGGTCGACATGACCCATGACTGCAACGACTGGAGGGCGTGTAGTGGCATCAGGGTCATCAACCGCGACCTTACGTTTAACAGCAGCTGGCTTCTCTACTTTCTTTACGAGCTCGACATCTAGACCTAGCTCTTCGGTAATAATCTGGGCCGTTTCGAAATCAATCTTTTCGTTTACGGTAGCCATAACCCCGTTTTTCATAAGTTCAGTGATAATTTTTACCACTGGCAGAGCCAGCTTGTCGGCTAATGCGCCGACAGTAATCATGTTTTCAACTTCAATAGTTGTCTTCATGTAGCTGGCTCCTTTCTTGCTCTACTAGAGCAAATTAACAGGGTTTACTTGTCTTTTAGACTAAGAGCTATCTTGCGATTCTCTGTATCGATGTCTAGGATCTTGAACTGCTTCTTTTCGTTTAGCTTGAAGATCTCTGTTGGATCAGCTGCGTTTTCTTCACCGCCGCTAATTTCAGACACGTGCACCAAGGCTTCAACGCTTGGGCTCAGCTGTACGAATGCACCAAATGGAGTAATCCGTGTGATTTTGCCTTCAACAACGTCATCTTTCTTGAAAGATTTGACTTCGCCAAGCCATGGATCATCGCTCATTTGCTTGAGGCTTAAGGAAAGGCGGTCTTTGTCGATAGCAATAATCTTGGCTGTAACTTCTTGGCCGTTCTTAACGTAGTCACGCGGATCTTCGACACGTTCCCAAGAGATCTCAGAAATGTGGATTAGACCTTCGATACCCTTAACATTCACGAATGCACCGAAGTCAATGACACCAGTTACAACGCCTTCAACAACATCGCCAACTTTTAGCTCTGTTAGGCGTGACTGCATGTCATCCTTGACTGCTTCTTTTTCGGAGAAGATCAGTTTGTTTTCCTTGCGGCTAGCATCTAGGATGCGAACTCGCAACGGAATGTTCACGAGTGCGTTGAGCTTCTGTAGGATTTCATCCTTGTCAGCACCAGACACGCGTGGGTAGTGGTCAGCCGCTAGTTGTGAAACAGGCAGGAATCCGCGGATGCCTTCCATTTCGATTAGCAGACCGCCTCTATTTGCGTCATACGCATTAATTTCGACGATTTCTTGAGCTTCGAACAAACGTTGTAATTCATCCCAGCCGCGATCTTTTGCAGCTCGCTTCATACTGAGAAGAGCGTGACCCTCGTCTAGCTCTGGATCAACGACACTAACAGTGACGCTTTCACCTTCTTCGATTTTTTGGCCATGACCGATTTCTCGGCGCATAACCACCCCGACACCATTGGCGCCTAGGTCGATCCATACTTCGTGCTTTCGTACAGAAGTGATGGCTCCTTCTACGACGTCACCTGTTTTGAGCTGACGAATATCAGCGTCGGCCAGGAGCTCGTCCATAGTTATGGTAGTTTTTGACATGAGTAACATGCCTCCTTATAGGTACTGTGGTACGCCTTGGCGTATGACTCCAATCAGACTTACTCCTTAGTATACCCGTTCTACCCCTATAAGTCAAAGTGCTTCAAACCCGTTGGCTCATTGAGCTGGAGCATATTTTGGGGTTGCTAGTTGACGGCCAATAACCGATACTTGAACCATGTATTTGACCATAGATATAGGCGGCACCAAGACACTGCTAGCTCGCATGAAAAAAGACGGCAAAATCGAAGAATCTATCAAATTCCCTACACCAGTTCTATACAAGGAATTTCTAAAACAGCTGACCGAAAACATTGAGAAAATTACAACGGGCAAGTGGGAAGTGGTTTGCGTTGCTGCCCCTGGAAAAATCGACCACAAAACTGGCATTGCCGTAGCATTTGGCAACCTAACATGGAAGAATGTGCCGATTCGTGACGATGTCAGATCGATTACTCGCTGCCATGTGCTTATCGAAAACGATGCCAAGCTTGCAGCATTGTCAGAAGCTCGTCTGCTTGAGACTAAATATCACAAAGTCACATATCTGACCGTCAGCACCGGCATCGGTGGTGGTACGATTATAAATAACGTTATCGACCCTAACCTAGAGGACGCAGAGGTAGGTCACATGCTGTTTGAAAAAGACGGCGTACTTGTGCCCTGGGAATCATTTGCCAGTGGTAAGGCGATAGTCCGACGCTTCGGCAAGCTTGCCAGTGAAATAGATGACCCAGAGGTGTGGAAAGTTATTAGTTACGACCTAGCCATGGGTATCATCGATGTTGCCGCAAATATTCAGCCAGACATTATTATTATCGGTGGTGGCGTTGGCAGCCACTTTAAGAAATACGGCAAGTTTCTTAATGCCGAACTCAAGAAATACGAGAGTCCAATGGTACCTGCACCGAAGGTAGTGGCCGCAAAGCACCCGGAGGAAGCCGTCATCTACGGCTGCTACGAACTGATCAAAGATTATGCAAAGACTATTAAATAGCCTGCGGGCTGATTACCCAGACATAAGGTTTATCGAAGGTGAAGCATTCTTTTGGTCGCCCAAGGACGCCAGTGTCAGTTATGCCAAAATATCTACCCAACCAGAGATAAGTACTTGGTCGCTATTACATGAGGTATCCCACGGCATCCTCGGACATACAGATTACAAGACCGATTTTGAGCTCGTCAGACTAGAGGCAGAAGCCTGGCAACACGCCCGCAAGCTTGGTGCAAAGTACGATATAAAGATAGACCCCGAACATATAGAGGATTGTCTCGACACTTACCGTGATTGGCTACACAGGCGCAGCACCTGCCCGTCATGTGGCACTGTCAGCGCCCAGGAAGATTCAAAGACATATCGCTGTTTTAACTGTAAAACCAGCTGGCATGTTAGTAATTCTAGGTTTTGTCGACCCTACCGAAGACTAGCCACTCAGACATAAGAGCTACCCCTGTCAGAGGAGTAGTTTAGCTTTCTTCGACTTTGATACCAGATGGAATGTTTGTGTTCACACCTGACTCCACCTGTGGAGCCGTAGGCTTCTGACGAATGATATCTGTAGTTGTAGTCGTTGTAGTGGTAGTTTCCTCGATTATCATTGCCTGAGCCAGTACCAGACCAGCCGCCAGACCAATTACCAAGATTACGATCCCATCCACCCAACGGTGCCAAACCGGATCATTGCTTACTTGAAACACATCATTATTCATAAATTCCACCTCTGTTGATTATTGCTAAATACAGGGTTAATTTGCTTGGGCTTGGATGCCCGAACCAACCTCTTACAGTAAAAGATGGGTTCGCGGATCCTAAAACCTTTGTATTTGGATGCCTAGTGCGATTTCTTCATCTTGGAGCGGAGCGAGCCGTACTAACGTACGGTGAAGCGAGCATCCAAGTGAAAAATCGTGCTAGGCGCCAAAAGTAGCTCGGCAGACGGTTGGCTCTGCCGACCGACAGACCGAGCTACGATGCATAGGTTTTAAACTGTTTTCTTAGTGCGGCGGCTAATACGTCCACCCTTAGCGCCAGCAATACGAGCAAGGTCACGGTTAGCAGCGAAGCCGCCAGTTGTACCCTTTTTACCGCCCATAGCACCGATGCGAGCGTAGAAGTCAGCACCGTACTTAGTTTTGTTTGTTGATGCAGCAGCTTTGCCGCCAGTCTTTGTTCCTGCCATTGTTTTTTCCCTTTCGTGCGCGCTTATTTTGAGAGTCGTCATTTTCGTCCAGCCGAGGACATTTCTTCGCCGTATAATTTACATACGCCTACGAAATGGATGCCTCATCTGAACAAAAATGACGCTTGGCTCAAAAGAACCGCTTCACAGTGGTTAATTGTTGATAACACCTCTCAAGAGAATAAAAAAAGGCTCCCCGCCTGTTGCCAGACGGGAAACCCTCTATCGACTTGGGCAGGGTTGGTGTGCTCTTCTGAGTTTCAACCGGCTGAGACAAAAATTATTTTCTCTGGTGAAAGAGTAGCTTTGCTACTTTGACAACAGAAAGATGATTTTTGACCAGTCGGGGTGGCTCAGAAAGTGCACTAGCCCTGTTCAGGTCGATCTATTCCCTATCGAATGCGCTTATGATAACACAAGCTTAAGCTTTAGTCAATACTAATTATGCTAAACATGGGGTATAATCTTGGGTATGAAAAAGATCGACACTGTAGACGAATATATTGATGACTACCCACCGGATGTACAGGAGATTTTACAGACTATCAGGGGTATCGTGCGCAGGCTTGCTCCAGAGGCTACCGAGCGCATGGCTTATGGGATTCCAACCTATACACTCAAAAAGAACCTGATTCACTTCGGTGCTTACCCAAATCACATTGGCTTATACCCCGGCACTCAGGCAATACAAGCTTTCGAGAAAGAATTATCTCCATACGAAACCTCCAAAGGCACTGTAAGGTTCCCTCTAGGCCAGCCAATCCCCTACAATCTCATAGAAGTAGTGGTGAAATACAATATTGATCTACAGAACTAGACGAACTATACCTGTTTGTAGGGGTATATAGCCTCGTTCTTGATCGAATTCCTGCGGATAGGCCTCTATACCTACCTCCGATTCAATTGCCATCCTGACGCCTGCTATAAACAGCCCATGGGTGAAATATATCTGATAATCTAAGTCTTTGTCGCGGACCCGGGTTAAAAACTCCTGCACTCTGCCCTGATTATCAGGAATCCAGCGCTCTGCTGCGTGCTTCTTAATCGTACCCCTGTTTGGAATGTACTCATCTGGCACATCAAGCTCATTCAGCAATGGCTGAGTGTGAATAGCCTTGAAACCAGCGTACTCCGCAGTCTGCAGGGGTCGCAGGAACTCCGAAGCTGCCACCGCCCTATCATATTCGCTGGGAACAATCCCATAATCACTCTCTAGGGTTGCAGCGAGCTGCAAAGACTGCTTAACCCCTCTAGGGGTAAGTGGCGACATGCTATGCCCAACAGCTGTAGCCTGACCGCCGCCGGCCACAAGAACATTAGCCTCAGACTGAGCATGCCGTATAAGTAAAATCTCTCTCATGCAGGAATCATATCGTTTCTAGGGGTAAAAGCAAGCATAGGCACTATAATTTGCCCCTGTGGGCTCTCTAGAAGCCCTAGGACAGACTTTCCCCCATACGTCTCTGGTATACTGCTACCAAGATGAAATTACTTGATACGAAAGAAGGGCGGAAGAAAATAGCAATCGCCCTAGGGGTAGTACTGTTAATATGTTTTGTTATACAGATAGTATCGCTGTTTGATTTATACTCTTGCGCAGGTATAGACACAGATACATGCTCTAACGACGAGCTTGACACCAAAAGCCTAATTATAAAGGGTTCTGTCTGGGTAACCTACGCGACATTTGCACTATTGGCAGCTCTGGCTGTAGTAGAAATCATAAAAACACGCAAAAAATAGTTTATTACTTAGATGGGCTGATCTTCTCAGCATCCAGGCCAGCCTCTGGATGAAGCTTTGTTGGATCGTTCTTCTCTGCCGCAATAAGAGCAAGCTGATAGTGCTCACCTAGGCCTGGAGGCGGCACCCAGCGGACTCCTTTGGCTAATCTCTCTGTATTTATGCGGTGTAGCTTGCGCATTTCTTCGTGTTCGGCGTTGCTTTCACTAAGCTCAGCAGCCCCGTATTCTGCAAATTCAGCACCTGCAACCTTGGCGCCCATCTGTGTAGCAGGATCATTAAAGTGCCACCATTCATCGGCATACGGCTCAAAACCGGCTGCCACCATAGCGTGATAAAGCATACGGCGATTCGCCTGAGAATCAATATCGTCTGCCGTTAAGCCTGTAGTTGTCTCTAGATCTTCGTAGTAGCGTAACCCAGCCTTTTCAGACCCATGGTCAAACTCTGTGCCAAAATTAAGCATTTTAGCATTGTTTCGCACCAGAGAACTACGCTCCATCTCTAGCAGATACTCTCGCTGCCAATTTTCCGGAGCCAATTGATCGAGCTCGCCATCAATATCTTCTAGACGTCTCTGGCTTTCGTCATCCAGTCTTACAATTACTACATCGACTGCACCACCAGTATTGTGAGGCGATGGTTTATTCGGGTCCTCTGAAGGTAGTGACACATATTTCTGTGACTCTACACTAATTTCATCATCTGACCAGTCTGGGTGAAGCTCGCGTAGCTGTCCCTCATACTGTTCATATAGTGCGTTCTGGACGACAAGTGGACGATATGTGTCCATAGCCATGAGATGATAACCACGAGGCAATAGGCCTCCAGCCGCATGCAAGCGCTCTGCTACACCACTACGTACAAATAATGTTGTTAGGCCGCCCTCTAGGCCGCCCTCGTAGGGAGAGTTTTCATGTTCGTCATCATAGACAGAAGAGGTAAGGATTTGCCTGTGCTCGGTAAACATACCAAGTGGCACCAGTTCTTCAGCGCTTTTTTCGGTCTGATGGATTGGTAGCTCTTTCCAGCCAGCAACGCTTGGGACCTCAGGTATTGGCTGAGTGAATACTTCGGTGCTACTCTCTGGTTGTAGTGGAAATTGTTGTTCTGTCATGTTTTTATTTTAGCTTATATATTTTATATTAGCACAAGCACTACGTTTTGTCAATTCATAACTCCTGTTACCCCACCAGAAGCCCTAAGACGGGCTTTCACCCATCCGCCAACTCTACATAACTTCAGGTTCGGAGTTGAGAGATTTAAAAAAATCCTTGTTCTCTTCTGCGTCGCCAAACGCGACTATCGCTAAAGCCGCCCCTGCTCTTATCGCTTCAATAAATTCTTCTCGATCTGCCTGAATGTCAAAATTATACCCATGAGCATGCGAAACACTCTCTGTGAGTGCTTCACCGAGGGCGTCTGAGAATATCTCTCTAGTTTGTTCGGCGATCCTATTCTGGCGAAAATCTGGACCGGGGAAACCCTCTCCCTTATCTTCAGCGAGCCTTGCAACGAGCGACTCCATAGAACCACCCTGAAAAAAGCGTGAAGTCTGATCCCTGTTAACTTCATTAGCCATAGACTACTCCTTTCTATAATCATAACCTTAGAGGCATGAAAAGCAAGCATAGGCGGTAATATTGCCCCTGTAGCATCTCTAGAAGCCCTAGGACGGGCTTTTCCCCATCCGCCTCAGCTACCTACACCAACCGTCTACACATCAGTTTGGTCGAAGAGTTCAATGCCTGGCAAAATTCTTTGAATGACAGGTGTTGAGTATACTTGCCCTTCGTCTACACCAAATATTAAACCTTGCTCTGGAAACAGCACGCTTTCCCAAAATTCTGCAGCGCTAGTTCTTCCAAATAATCTTAATGCCTTTACTGCGTCGAATGCGTACACATCGACGCCTTCCCTGACGCGAATAGATAGCATATCGCCAAGATCATGTCCGATTGTAATATTTGGTGTCTCATCTGGGCCTATTTGTCGCAAAGGCATTGGCAAATCAACCCATTGCTCCCTGATTTGCTCTGGGGCAGCACCATCTGGCACCTGTCGGGGCACAAACCACCCCTGTATTGGTTCTGCTTCTCTGTATGTCATACGCCTAATCTTACTGAAAACCACTCAATAGGCAAGCATGAGCGGTATTGTTTGCCCCTGTAGCCTCTCTAGAAGCCCTAGGACGGGCTTTTCCCCATCCGCCTCAGCTACACGCACCCCAGAAAGAAAACAATAACCACAACCTCCGCTGTACAGCGGATTCCTCCCCACAAATCCCATAATCCCCTGCTTGGTATATAATTACGCTATGTATTTAATCCCTGTCGAGATAAGAAATTCTTCCATAGATGGCAAGGGAGTCTTTGCCTTAGAGCCCATAGCAGTCGGTACAGTGGTTTGGAGATTCGAAGCTGGCCACGATTTAACCATGTCTATGAAGGAGTTCGAAAATCTTGAGAATAAAGCCAAATCTTTCCTCGAAGGAATAGGCTATACTTCGCCCACGACCGGCAGATGGGTCTATCCTCCTGAAAACGATCCCGCCAGATTCACAAACCACAGCTCCAGCAATAATCTCACGGCTTTGGTAGATACCTCCGTATCAGAGGAGCCCTATTTTATAGCCAACAGATACATTGCCACAGGTGAAGAGCTAACGAACAACTACCACGAATTCGACAAGCTCACCCAAGCCACAAACCCCTCTTGGGCAGCAAACTAAAAATAGCAGAATAAGACGGATTTACTCCGGCTTTTCTGTATCCGCTTTCAGGAAAGAGCAGCCAGAGAAATGGAGCACATTTCCCTGCGCGTTGAGAGAAGGAGTCACCTTCTCTCAAAGAAAAAAGACCCCCGTTAAGGAGGTCTCTTTTATAATTCGGCATCGTGCTATTTTCCCAGGCCTTGATTTGCCAAGTATAGTAACCGCTGCGAGGCTTAACTGCTGTGTTCGGTATGGGAACAGGTGTTTCCCTCGCGCCATGGACACCGAAAGAAGGTCACTAATAACGCTTCGCAAGCTGATATATCCTAATCAGGCGGTGGGCCATTAATGTCCTTTTTTCGGCATCCATATTGATGCCATTTTAGATTAAGAAATCTCGAATTTTCTGGTACAAAGTGTTGAAACGGGGTCCCCGCCGAACCTGTTCGGTGGGGTTGTTATCAACAAAAACTAGTCAATGCAATTTTACTCTTCTCTACCCGTAACGGATTACGGCAGAGAAGAGTGCATAAAAAGTCGATGGATCTATTAGTACGCTTCGGCTGCACATGTTGCCATGCTTCCACCTTGCGCCTATCAACCTGATAGTCTTTCAGGGATCTCATAGGGAAACCTAATCTTGAAGTCAGTTTCGCGCTTAATATGCTTTCAGCGCTTATCTATACCGAACTTAGCTACCCAACAATGCTCTTGGTAGAACAATTGGTACACCAGAGGTTCGTTCAACCCGGTCCTCTCGTACTAGGGTCAAATCTTCTCAAGTTTCCTTGCGTCCACAGCGGATATAAACCGAACTGTCTCACGACGTTCTGAACCCAGCTCACGTACCTCTTTAACCGGCGAACAGCCGGACCCTTGGGACCTGCTCCAGCCCCAGGATGAGATGAGCCGACATCGAGGTGCCAAACCGCCCCGTCTATGTGAACTATTGGGGGCGATAAGCCTGTTATCCCTAGCGTAACTTTTATCCGTTTGCGCTGCCGATACCACTCTCATGTACAAAAATGTACGGACAGCGGGTCACTTACTCCCACTTTCGTGCCTGATTGGATTGTTGTCCTCACAGTCAAGCTGGCTTATGCGTATGCACTATCGATTCGATTTCCATCCGAACCTAGCCAACCTTTGAACGCCTCCGCTACTCTTTAGGAGGCAACCGCCCCAGTTAAACTACCCACCAGACACTGTCCGCAAGCCTGAAACCATCTTCGATGTATCCCTATTAAAATAGGGCATCAAAAACGCTTTGAGGCTCACGTGAGAACAAAATCGTAACAAGGGTGGTATTTCACGGATGGCTCCACCAACGCTAGCGCGTCGGCTTCAAAGCCTCCCACCTATTCTACACATGT
The DNA here is from genome assembly GCA_964644965.1 of uncultured Candidatus Saccharibacteria bacterium. Lineage (GTDB taxonomy): Bacteria > Patescibacteriota > Saccharimonadia > Saccharimonadales > JACDBH01 > CAZXYN01. The sequence goes on from CAZXYN010000003.1 coordinate 105,417, forward strand.
TACGACCCGGTTCAATGTCAAGCTGTAGTAAAGCTGCATAGGGTCTTTTCGTCCTGCTGCGGACAGACGGCATCTTTACCGTCAATGCACTTTCACCGAGCTCTTCGTTGAGACAGTGCCCAAATCGTTACGCCATTCGTGCGGGTCAGAACTTACCTGACAAGGAATTTCGCTACCTTAGGACGGTTATAGTTACCGCCGCCGTTCACCGGGGCTTCAGTTCAGAGCGTGAACGCATTCCCTTAACCTTCCGGCACCGGGCAGGAGTCAGCCCCTATACTTCCACTTTCGTGTTTGCAGAGACCTGTGTTTTTGGTAAACAGTTGCATGGGATCTTTAGCTGCGGCCCCGTCACGCTATCTACCACGATGCGTGCATATAGAGGTCAGCTTTCTTTTCTCAGTTGAATTTCTCGTTTTGAAGAGAAGTTAAAAACTCTTCTAATTTATCGTTTTCGAAAAGAAAACTGGCAAATTATATCATTTATGATCAGTTTTCGCCTAAAAGGCGAAGAGCTGGACACAAATACTTCTTACGAAGCACAGTGATAAACACTGTGACGGGGCAGACCTTATTCCGAAGTTACGGTCGCTGTATTGCCGAGTTCCTTAGCGAAGAATCACTCGTACACCTTGGTCTTCTCGACCTGAGCACCTGTGTCGGTTTGCGGTACGGATAGCGTAAGCCACGCGTGCGTAAACTTTTCTAGTCAGCACTTTGACAGGAATCACTTCTTACGAAACTTTCATTCATCGCCAGTTAGACGATTTAGACGGATATAACCATGAATCCGCTCCTGCTATCATACTGCGCATCTATGCACAAACTTACACTAGTACGGGAATATTAACCCGTTGTCCATCGCCTACGCTATATTGCCTCGGCTTAGGACCGACTAACCCTGGGACGATTACCGTGGCCCAGGAAACCTTGCTCTTTCGGTGGGCAGGATTCTCACCTGCCTTATGGTTACTCATTCCAACATTCTCACTTCCTCACGCTCCAGCAAACCTCGCGGTTCACCTTCACTGCAGAGAGGAACGCTCCTCTACCACGCCCTACAAAAGTAGGACATCCATATCTTCGGTAATACACTTGAGCCCCGTTACATTTTCCGCGCAAGATCTCTTGATGAGTGAGCTGTTACGCACTCTTTAAATGAATGGCTGCTTCTAAGCCAACATCCTCATTGTTTAAGAAATCTCACCTCGTTTCCCACTGAGTGTATATTTAGGGACCTTAGATGATGGTCTGGGCTGTTTCCCTTTCGAGCGCCGAGCTTAGCCCCGACGTTCTGACTGCTGTAGTTCCACATTCCGTATTCGTAGTTTGACAAGGGTGGGTAATCTTGCGACCCCCAGTCCGAATCAGAGCTCTACCCCAGAATGCTACCGTACAACGCTAGCCCTAAAGCTATTTCGAGGAGAACCAGCTATCTCCGAGTTCGATTGGCATTTCACCTCTAACCACAAGTCATCCAAGCGTTTCGCAGGTCGCCCTGGTTCGGTCCTCCACGACGTTTTACCGTCGCTTCAACCTGCTCATGGTTAGGTCACTCGGTTTCGGGTCTAATCGCCAGCACTTATCGGCCTGTTCAGCCTCGCTTTCACTACGCCTCCGTCAAATGACTTAGGCTTGCACTGACAATTAACTCGTTGGATCGTTCTACAAAAAGCACGCCGTCACTCGCGATGCGAGCTCCGACTCCTTGTACGCATACAATTTCAGGATCTATTTCACTCCCCTTCCGGG
>CAZXYN010000004.1:0-80070 GCA_964644965.1 uncultured Candidatus Saccharibacteria bacterium
TTATAGTTAAAGCACAATATTAACAATCTATGTATTTCATGTAGCAGCCAACAACGGAGACGACCCGCTCAAACTATCGGGGCTGCATATATACATGAAATGTAAGTAATACGAGATACGACCTCGGCAAAAAACGGGCTTACGAGCGTGGCTAACTATGCCATCAAGTGCTTTTTGGTACTTATGGCTTGGGAGACAAACTGTGAGTACCGTTGCTCAAAATCAGACCAGTTCGGTCGGTAGTTTGGTGGAACTAATAAAAGTATTACAAGAAATAGACACATCAGGTCCAAAAGCAGAAATTAACGAACAGTCCATAGACGACAACAATGGTGGGAGGATTATTCTGTAATCTAACGCTATACTTGCAATATGTACGATGAGGAAGAGCTTGACCTAAAGACGCTTAAATACGTTATGTACGTTCGTAAGTCTACCGAAGGTGCTGAACGACAGGTTAGGTCAATAGATGACCAAAAGAAGGAATGTTATGACTTAGCGAAACGGCTGGGTCTAAATGTCGTTGATGTAATTCGGGAAGAAAAATCAGCAAAGATACCTAATAAGCGTCCTGAGTTTAAGAACATGCTCAAACGCATTCGTGCTAAAGAGTTTGATGCGGTAATTGCTTGGCACCCTGACCGCCTAGCTCGCAATATGATTGAGGCTGGCAAGCTGATACACATGCTGGATACGAATGTCATAAAAGACATGCGTTTTGTATCTCATCAGTTCTCAAATGACGCCAACGGCAAGATGCTATTAGGAATGCTTTTTGTGTTTAGTAAGCATTACTCAGATGACCTATCCGCCAAAGTCAGTCGTGGCGTTAAAGGAAACCTTAGAGACTACAAATCAGGTGGTACGCCCAAGCACGGCTACATTCGTGATAGTGAGGGCATCTACCGCAAAGACGGAGACAACTTTGTAATACTACAAAAAGCATGGCACATGAGGGCTAAAGGCGTAAATCAGCAAGAGATTTGTGACTTCATGAATTCACAAGGCTATCAAAAGTTTGTAGCAAAAAGCGGTGGTCATATTACATGGACGATGACCGATAGTGTGCTAAGTAATATTTTTAAGGACACTTTTTATTATGGTGAGCTAGTTCAGGCAGGACAGACTGTTGACCTAGTTAAAGCACCCGTATCATTTGAGCCAATGATTGACCGTGACTTATTCTTTACGGTCCAAGAGCTAAGCAGAACCAGAAGGCGCACCAGCAAGCTTAGCCGTAAACCTTTCTTGCCACTTCGCTATATGGTATTTTGCGATGTCTGCCGGTTTCATAAACCAATGCAGGTCGGTCGTACAACAGGTAGAGATAAGGTTTCTCGCCTTAATTACGCATGTTTGAACAAGGAATGTCCGAGGGAGAGAGGTTTTAAGAGTGTTCGTGGCAAATTAGTGTTTAGCGAGATTGATAAGGTGATAAAAGATAAACTTAGCAACTTACCTGATAGTGCTTATGATGAATATCTAAATGAAGTTAAATCGTTTAGTGACACTGCAAAAACCAAGATACGCAGTGAGCTTGCTAGAGCAAAGACGACCAAAGCTGGCTACGAGAAACGAATTGCAGAACTTTCACCAAGCCTATCAATAGTCAAAGACGAGCGAGCCAGAGAAACGATTAACCAACAAATTGCCGAGGCATCGCAGTTTATCCAAGAACAAGAGTTGTTAATTGAGCGAAATGAAAAGAGCCTAGAACGAAGTACGTTACCTGCTATTGATAAGGATGCTTTCAAGACTACCCTAAAGGAGATGGCAGAAAAGCTTAAAGCAGCTGATGTGGTTCAAAAGGACATCATTGTTAGTAATTTGTTTTTGAAACTCCATTTTGACCAACAAAAAATGACGCATTACTCCCTAAAAGAGCCGTTTGCGTCATTAGTTGCGTTAACGTCATTCCAACGTGGTGGGGGTACTTGGATTTGAACCAAGGACCAATCAGTTATGAGCCGACTGCTCTAACCACTGAGCTATACCCCCTCGTCGGCGTATAAAGGTAAGTTCGCCTAGCTGACAGTAAAAAAATTCCTGCCAACAAAAGCAAACTTACCAAGCCGCCTCCTCTGCCCTACGGCGAATCCTCTCGCCGTAGGAACCCCAAGTTATAAAATTACCAGTCTTCACCTCTCGAACCAACGAACTCTCTCGTGGTTTTGGATAACACGGGCAGGATTCAGATCAATTATACGACGGATCAACAGAGGTCACAAGCATAAGCCTTAGTTCGCGTCGCGGCGGATAAACAGAGTCAGAGTTACCAGACTCAGGCCAACAATATAGGCTAGCGATAAAACTATGGCCGTATTGGGGGTCATATCAGTCTGGCCGATGGCTACGCCCATGATGTGATCAAAGCTAGATATGGGTAGATACTTGGCATTCTCTTTAAGAAGCAAACCCAGTAAAGGCTCTACGGTAGAAGGCAGGATCAGCAGCACGACCACAGACAAAATTATGCTTCTAGTCAGCAGCGCCAAGAGCATTCCAAAGAGACCGTAGATAAGAGAATAAACCGCTACCCTAAACATCTGGATGGCGATGTCCAGGTCTTGCGGTGGCAATTCGGCTCCGCGCAAAGACACGCCAATCTTGTAAGCAATTACCGAAAAAACTGCCGTGAACAGGCCAAGAACTATAGCAAAAGAACCAAGCACCAAAGCCTTTGACAAAAACACCTGTGTACGGCGTGTGTTAGCCGTTAGGGTATGCATGATGGTGTTGTAGCGGTATTCGTGACCAATCTGCAGAATGGCAATGATACTCATCGCCAGAGCCATCAGGCCGACACCACCGCCGATTACTTCTTTTAGTGCAGCTGGGCCAAGAGCACCAGCCTGAGAACCAGACTGGCCCCAATATCCCTCTACATACAGGTTTGTAAATCCGACGAGCACCAAAAATATCAACGCAGTTATGTAGGTCGAACGCACGCTTAACAACCGGCGCACTTCAGCTTTTATCGTCGGCATCATGATTTTTTGCCCCCGGTCTTATATTCCTGGCTGTCGGCGGTAATCTCTAAGAAAGCTTCCTCTAGCGATACGGTTCGATTTGTAAGCTCGAGTATCGGGATCCCGGCATCAAACGCAATATGTCCTACTTTATCAGTCTTTGCGCCGTCGACCTTTAGGCCACCGTCTACTTTTTCGATAGCAAACCCATGACCCTTCAGAGTCCGTTCTAGCTGAGACAGCTTCGGGGCACGCACAAACACCCCAGCACCCTTGGCACCGCCGATAAATGAGTCTACTGAGCCAGTTGTAATCAGCTTGCCCTTGCCGATAACCACAAGATCGTCGGCCATTAGTGACATCTCGCTAAGTAGGTGACTAGACACAAACACACCGTTGCCTTGGTCAGCATAATCCTTTAGGAACTGACGTAGCCAGTGTATACCCTCGGGGTCGAGGCCGTTGGCTGGCTCGTCGAGCAGCAGATACTTTGGGCTACCTAGTATGGCGGCGGCAATACCGAGACGCTGGCTCATACCCAGAGAGAATTTACCGGGCTTCTTTTTGGCCACATCTTTCAGCCCAACAATACCCAATACTTCGTCAACCCGTTTACGAGGCACGCCACCTGCATCAGCCAGAACACACAGATGCTGATAGGCAGTACGGGTCGGGTGAAAAGCTTTGGCCTCCAGCAAAATACCAACCTTTTGTGATGGTTTGGCGTAGTCGTGCAACGGCTTGCCATCGAATGTCGTCTTGCCCTGGCCATTGTCCAGCCCCAGCATCAGACGCATGGTAGTGGATTTGCCAGCTCCGTTCGGGCCCAAGAAGCCTGTCACCTTGCCTGTTTTTACCTCGAAAGACACGTCATTAACGGCAATCTTTTTCTTGTACTTCTTAGTGAGGCCTTGAGTAGCTATCATTCGTTTAATTATAGTCTGACGGCTAGATACGACCAAATTTTTGGCCGTGGCGATAGACAGATGACCTGCGGTAGACAGCTACCGCTACTAGTATGAGCGATGCAGTTGCCGCCGCGAGCGGCAGTAAATTATGCCCTGTCTCTGCCAGGCTACCATCGGCGTTGATAGTGAAACTCAGTACCGATCCAGATCCAGAAGTCTGCCCGCTCATACTCACGGCCGAGACAGAGATATGATAGGTGCCAGGGTTAAGCGGCGGCAGAGTGTAAGATAGTTGGCCAGACTGGGCATGGGTAGTAGCTGGCAGGATGCCAACCGCTTGACCTAGTTTAGACAGCCAGGAGTCAGCACTGGTATTGGCAGATAGTACAGTGCCCGTGGGCGAGACGTTGGCAGAGCTAGCGCAGCCACCCTGCACCGTATCCCAGCAGACCTTATAGTGGGAGATATTTTGGTTGGGTGTCATCCAGACTTCGGAGGAGATGCCGGCGCCTGTTAGTCCAGCCAGTACGTACAACTGCTCATTCAGGATAGCCGCTGTGTGACCGAAGCGGGCTGGCCAAGTGGCGTTATCTGTGGCTTGGATCCAGTTGATGCCGTCTGTGGAATAGTAGACATCATTATTCGATTCGAACGACATAAAGTCCGACAAACCGCCCATCATCCATAGTTTGTTATCAAACACCGTCACAGCGGCGCCCAAATTGCCAGGCGGTGGACTGCCACCAGCTTCTGTCCAGGTGATTCCATCGGCAGAGTGCCATACTTTTGTGGTGCTTTCAAAGCTCATTTCATCCATATCAATATCTAGCTCATTGGCAATAACCCATAGCTCGTCATTGTGGACAGCGAATTTATTGGAGCCTCCGAGATCATTGCCAAAAGCCGCAAATTGTCCTTTCATCTCAGGCGGCTGCGTTTCTATCCACGACAGCCAAGGGGCTTCATCCATAGCTTTGACCCAGTTTATACCGTCCTCTGTGTACCAGACGTCAGTATAGGCAATGAACTCCTCGGCCTCAGTTTCTGCGTCATAAGAATAATGTACCCCACCGCTAATCCAGAGTTTGTTGCCGAAGGCGATTGTAGCATGGCCGTAGCGGGCTGGCCACTGCGCACTGTCGGTGGCTTGTATCCAGGTGATGCCGTCTGTGGAATACCAGACATCGTTGTAGTTGTTATATACATAATCTTCGATATCTTCATCATAATCTGTGCTTCTTCCACCAGTAGCCCAGAGCTTGTTGTCGAAGACGGCAAAGGATTGATTTCGGCGAGTTGCCCAGCCAGGATTATCAGTGGCAAGCACCCAGTCTCTACCATCGGCAGAATACCAGACATCATTGTGGTAACTGCCCATAACCCAGAGCTTGTTGTCGAAGACTACAGAGGTGTGACTATAGCGAGCCGGGAATGACTCGGGCAGCTCTGGCTCCAAGCTTGGTTCGTAATCTGCCGGGTACCAGTCGGCACCATTCTGTGAGTACCAAGCGGAACTGTCATTATTGCCCATAACCCACATTTTGTTGTTGAAGTTAACTGAGCTGTGGTTACTGAGGCCATAAAGGGCAAGGTTGTCGGTGGCTTGGGTCCAATTTATACCGTCTTCGGAGTACCAGACATCGTTATTGACACTACTACCCCACCCACCCATGACCCACATTTTGTTATCAAAGACGACCGATGTGTGCCATCTGCGGCCAGACCAGGCAGCGCTAGCAGTGGCTTGGGTCCAGTTAGTTCCGTCCGTGGAATACCAGACATCATTACTAGAACCCGAACTAGTACCACCAATAACCCACATTTTGTTGTCGAAGACAACTGAGGTATGACTGTAGCGACGACCCCAAGCAGCACTACTGGCGGCCTGTATCCAGTCCACACCATTAGTGGACCACCAGACATCCCTACACACGTTATTAGGGCACAATCCGTGACTGTTTCCACCACCCATAACCCACATTTTGTTGTCGAAGACTACGGAGGTATGACTCGCGCGGACGGGCCAGGCAGCACTACTGGTGGCCTGTATCCAGGTACTGCCATTTTCGCTGTACCATACATCCCGACAGCGAAAATTCTGGCCGCCGGAGCCGCAATTTGTATCACCTGCATACCCACCGATAACCCACATTTTGTTGTCGAAGACTACTGAGGTGTGATTACTGCGGGCGGCCCAGGGAACACTGCTGGTGGCCTCAGTCCAACTGACACCATCTTCGCTGTACCATACGTCAGTACAGTAGTTATCGCTATCATTACCGGAACAAAAGAATACTCCATTATCAGGATCCCACGCAGATGTACCACCAATAACCCACATTTTGTTGTCGAAGACAACTGATGTGTGACCCTGGCGGCCAGACCAAGGAGCATAGAAAGTTGGATCCGGCTCTGGTCCTCCGTCATCTATACTCCCAGCAAGCTGCGTCCAATCCACGCCGTTCTGAGGAGTGGTTGCCGGATCCCAGTTAACGGTGGGCTGAGTAGGCTGGCCAGATATGTTGAGGTTGAGTGGGTTCGATGGGGCGGCGTTGGCGGCAGGCACTACCAGTGATGAGAATAAAAATACTGACGTCAGCAGGAATACTACGTACTTGTTCCTAAGCGAGAAGTGGTGCTTCACGTTTTACCTTTTGCCAAAACCTTTGTTTTAGAATAATGAGCTTAATTGCTTACGCTTATTAGGTACAAATTAAACCACAATCATAAATATGTCAAGGTCTAACACCTACAGGCTCTGTACGAAATCCTGGCCAATACTGCTGCGCACAAACACTACCAACGCGACAGACAAGACCAGCAAAGTCAGCAAAAGTACAAACTTCTTGCGTTCAGACATTATTCGACACCCTCCAGGTTAGCCACAATCACCAGCCGCTGCTTTATTGACCATAGCGGATGGCAAGTATACAGCGTCAGCCGTTTGTCATCACTCGGGTCTTCTATATACACGTCCTCGGGATTGACAATTTTGGTCTCGGTAACCTTGTAGTTATATAGTTTGCCGTCGTAAACCATGATAACCGGATCGCCCGGGCTCACCTTGTCCAAATGATAAAACACCGCCGGATCCTTATAGGTAAACCTGTGTCCAGCCAGAACCGTGTTGCTGCCTTTGTCCGGGGTACTGCTGCGAGGAATATGCCAGACACCTTTGTTGATTAGCTTCTCGTTGTCGCCAAACCAGATTTTTTCATCCAGATTGATTTTTGGTATAACGACATGGTCAAGATCACGGCTGATAGCCGCTCTATCTTCGGGAGTGTCAAGCTTTTGCGGTTCGGAAAACACCTGGCCGGCATAAAAAGTAACCTGCGGCAAAAACGGCGTAATGATTACATAGGCATTGAGCAGAATAATGGCAATTAGCATCAGACGGTTTATCACCCGTATGTGCCTGTCAAACCAACTCTTTTTAATCACACCATGTATTGTACTGTACTTAGGCTGAAATTATCATGATCATTGCCATAACCAACATGGCAAAATCTTCGACAAAGCTGATTTTGCTAAGCGGCAGGCGGATGACCGTACCTAGACAAGCGCATTTCATGACCGATTTGCGCCGCAGCTCCTTGATAACACCAATACTTGCAGTTGCCGTAATCAGAATCGTCGCAATATTGAGCCAGATATTGTTGCCCAGCAACAGATAACCCACACCAATTGCCAGCTCGACAAAAGGGAACACCCAACCCCAGAACCTAAAACGTTTGGCGATAATGTCATAGCCACGGTATGTCAGCACAAACATCTCCAGGTTTACAAGTTTGAACACACCAAAGGTTATAAAAAACACGCCCATAAAATGAGCCATGAACCCCATGATGTTCCAATCACGCAAGTACGCAAGCCCCAGGCTGGCTAGCAAGATACTGGCGAGAACAGCCGCAAACTTTAGGTATTCGCGCGGCGATTCCATTGGCTCTATGTGGTTGTGATGATCGTGGTTCATGCTACTTGCCCCGGATGTTATGTAGGTCATACAGTGCCAGCAATTCTTTCTGAGCACGCTCCTGACGCTTTGTTACGCCAGATTCCATATCAGCCTTTATGTGCGTATTGATGTGGTGGTCTATGACCAGCTTGTTCAAGCTAGCCACTGCACGCTGAATAGCCAGATTCTGGGTCAGTATATCCATGCAGTAGGCATCTTCGGCGATCATCTTCTGCAAACCCTCGATTTGACCGGCAATAATTTTGCTACGATGCCGCACACGCTGATGATAATTATATTTCACCCCCATATCTTATACCCCCAGGGGGTATAAGGCAAATGTCCTAAGATCGGTGTCGTCACTAACTTTTGCTTGCAAGCCTTTAGAAAATTGCAAGCCGACTACACACTCAAGTGAGCTAGAAGTTCGTCGGTGGACTGGCAGTTCATGAGGATTTCGCGCAGTTCTTTGGCACCGTCAAAGCCGCTAATGTAGATTTTGCAGAATTTGTTGAGCGTATGAATTGGCCGCTCGCCCTGCTCCCAGGTATCAGCGAACAACTGCACATGTTTGCGGTAGAGCGCAACCTTGTCCTCTTTTGGAACCGTTTCCCACGGAGACTCCAGTGCAAACACATACGGGTCATGAAACACACCGCGGCCAATCATAATACCGTCCAGATTATACTTACTGACTAGCTCCTCACCCTGATGCCGGGTCAGCACATCACCGTTGCCGATGATTTTGGTACGTGGCGAGATACGATCACGAAGTTTGACGACTTCGGGTGCCAGCTCCCAGTGTGCAGGCACCTTGCTCATTTCCTTACGCGTCCGCCAGTGCAGTGTCAGCATATCTAGTTCATGCTCCAGCAGGAATTCAATCCAACCCAAATCAATCTCGCTGAATCCAATACGGGTTTTGACAGACACCGGCATCCGCTGGACAGCGGACTCTGCTCCACGGATCGTGGCTTCGATAATCTCCTTGGCCAGCGGGCGATTCTGGATTAACGCACTGCAAGCACCGTTCTTGACTTCACTCTTTGCTGGACAACCCATATTCAGATCAATCCCAACGAACCCGCACACACACCGTCCTGCCTGTTTTCTGGCAGAGCTCGAGCTGTGATGCACGGGACAACTCGGGAGCCCAAGTTCTTTTTGTATTGTACCGTCGGCAATCTGCCGAGCGATTGCTTCAAAGTTCTCTGGTTTCAGCCCCCACAGCTGAGCAATCAGCGGACCTTCTGTTGCAACAAACTGCAGTTTTTTCATAAGCTTTGGGCGACCGGGCGACATCAGGCCGTCAACATTTACAAATTCCGTAAAATAAATGTCGGGCCCTTCGTCTGAGTGATTATAAAGATCATGGATAATTTGGCGGAAAACCGTATCCGTCACATCATCCATCGGCGCCAATATAAACAGAGTTTCTTGCGTTCTATCAGGCATACTTACTGTCGCATGTCATCCTGAATTTGGAGCATATCGCCAAGTGGAACTTTTAGAGTAATCACATCTGTACTAGGTTCAAGTTCTGGATAAACTTGAAACAAAACCTCGTGACGAGGCTGCCATGTACTGATTCTATAGTCTTGTTCGTCGGAAGCAGCCGTAAGTGCAGTAACGCCTTCGTACGAACGCAGAACTTCTGGATTATTAGAAGCATAGGAGCCAAACGAAACAAGCTGCCTCCCTGCATCAGGGGCAATGCTTTCGATTCTAGCGCTCAGGCCTTGCGGTGTTTTACGACCAGGCCCAGTGAGATTTCTGTAATCATGGTCGTAGGGCTCTTCTAGACACGCACCTAGGTCGGCAATTGCATCTGCGGCATAAACTACACTACCAGGGTTGAATTCTGTACCATCATTAATACTAGCTATCACGTCGCTAATTACTGCTTTACGCCCTTTAGCAACAGCCAGGAATAAAGCTGTTACTTTTTCTGCTGATTCAGCAATATGTAGCTTTTTTCTTTCAGTTTTGTCTATAGCATCTCGCTCAGCTTGTTTTCTTGCTTCTATTAGCTCACGAATAGCTTCGCGGCCTATGGCTTTTTCTGTAGGATAGACTGGTTTTACTGGATTTTTTTGAGTATAAGCCTCTACCCCACTCTTGGTAGCAGGAAAAGTGTAATAGCCTAGCAAATCGTCAAGAAAGGGCCTGTGGTAACGCTTTGCACGCCAATCCATAAGATTTAGCACTGCGTCAGTATTTATAACTGGTAGTGTCTCTGGCGTAGGAACATCGTGTCGAAACTTACCTAGAGAACCTTCGCTTGGCTTATAGTTACGTCTAGACATAGTCTAGTAGCCTTTTGTGTAGCCTTTACCAGACTTGCTTATTCCCATGTGCGCACAGCCGCCAGCTATACCACAATCTCCACAAATTGCAGGTGGGGTGGTAGATTCTTTTGGCTCCTCTGCGTAGTTAACGGCTGGAGTAGCGTCAGTAGGTTCATCGTGTTGTATTTCTGAATGAAAAAAATCAGGCTGTTCAGTATCCTTGCCTGAATAGGCAGGCTGATTACCGTGACCAGGACTATAGTTTGGAACTATGTCGCCTTCTGGTGTTTCTAAGAAGTTTGGATTTGTCATAACTCCATTATATCACACTTATGCTAATTTGTCCACATCTTGAGACAGCCACCCCTGTCATAACAAAAACTTGCAAAAACCACCCCTGTAAAAGGCCAGGCCTTTTACAGATAGGTTGTTTGCAATTTTTGCTCGTGCCGTGATTAATCTGTTAGGTTGCTCGGTATACCCGCGTCCGAGTCACTCGCCAGACGCAAATACTGACGACGATTAGGGTGCTGGCAGCAAGGATATATGGAGTGAGTGAAGTACCCGTATCAGCAAGGCTACTGCTGCCTAAGACAGCTAAGCCCACTGGATCTTTAATCTGACCGGTCACGGGGTCAAGGTCAAGACTGCCGTTGTCAGTGATTACGTAGGTCAGCCTCAGAGCTGGCTGGCCAGCGTAGGTGGTCTGAGTAATAGTGGCACCCGTGATATCAGAATAAGTGCTCTCTATAGGGTTGTACTTTCTAGCTTTGACTTCGTCTGGCTCCAGGTTGGTCATAAAAGTCAGGCTGACTTCGTTATCAGTTTCCGTGGTAGTAAAGCAGAAATCTACCAGACCAAGGGGGTAGTGATAGGCGCTGTCTTGAGTAGTAAGGCTGCTTTCCTTAGCGGTGGATGAGCAGTTAATTTCAGTGCCTGCGGGAGTTTCTAGCCGGATGGGTTTGCCGTTTTCCGAGCTTGCGAGGCTGGCGGTGTTAGGATCCTGCTCTGGGTCAGGAATAGGTATGGTTGTACCGGGTAAAGTACCAGTGTATATGGCGATATTATTGATGGGCAGAGCAAAGATGTCGCCAATGTCGTAAAAAGCATCTTCAATGGTAGCCATGTCATTTTCAGGATAAGTAACCACGAGTGCCCGGATGGTGGTCTGCTCATCAACCGGACCGTTCACGGCGAATGGTAGGGTCAATGGGTAACTCTCTCCCGGAGAAAGGTCTGGTATGAGCATGCTGCAGTAATACCCTACCCCCAAATGATAGGCAAAGGCGGGCATGCCCCCTAATTCTCCTGTGTAATCATAACAGGCGTAGGTTTCTCCGTCGCTATACATTCCGTTATCTTCGTCATAGGGAACAGCCAGTTCCATACTGTCAGGGACAACTATAATAAGTTCGACGCTATCTTCCTCATAGTTAATGTCATTACTAACGTTGGTGGTCGTAAATGTGTATCTGGCTTCCTGACCCTGTATGAGACCTGGAGGTGCTAGGGTGATGCCCAGGCCAAGGTCAACTGATTCGGGACATGTGCCGGTGGTAAATGTAGCATCACTGCCATAGCCCGTACCAAGACCATTTGAGGCATAGGCTCGGTAATGATAGGTTGTTTCACAGCCTAGCCCATTTAAGGAGACGAGCTGAATACCCTGCTCATAGCTGTCAGCATCATAATTACCCCAGGTGTAATCCGTATTCGCGCCAAACTGCACACCGGCAGATGACAACGTGCCACCTGAGTCTATAATATCGATCTCGACAATAGCTGATTTATCAGATATTGTAACGACGCCACCGGTGACCACCTGCGGCAAACTACAGCCGTGGCCGCTATCATTGATCGTCCAGTTGTATGTATCGATAATGTATTGGCGCTGAACAGCACTAGTGCAGTAGGCTTTGCCATATGCGTCAAGTCTAACGCCGTTTTGGAGGTTTTGTTCTGACCAACCGTCTAGAATAGCATCATACGTTTCAGAACTTATGCCAGAGTCACCGAGCATGTATGATGCATCTGTAACACTAGTCATATCCCAATCAGATATATCCTGATTGAATGAATAGGCACTCTCGAACGTTCTACTCATGCTGGTCACACTACTAACGTCCCAGCTGGAAATGTCTTGGTTAAAATCTGTTGTTTCCCTGAACATGCTTGTTATATTAGTCACACTACTAACGTCCCAACTGGAAATGTCTTGGTTAAATGGAGAACGTTCGAACATTCCGTCCATAAGAGTCGCACTGCTGACATCCCAACCGGAAATGTCTTGGTTAAAAGCGTTGTTGCGCCTAAACATCCACCTAAATGTCGTGACATTGCTAACATCCCAATCAGAGATGTCCTGATCAAAGACCAAGGCACTGTTAAACATATGTGCCATGCTGGTTACGCTACCGACCTCCCATTTGGAAATGTCTTGATTAAATGAATCTGCTACCTCAAACATGGATGACATATTTGTAACAGCTGACGTGTCCCACTCGTCAAGTGGCTGGTTAAAGCTGGCAGCTCCTTGAAACATGCCAGACATATTCTTAACCTCAGACACATTCCAATCATTAAGCGGCTGGTTGAAGCTAGTTGCATACACGAACATTTGTGACATACTCGTCACTGCCGACACGTCCCACTCGTCAAGTGGCTGGTTGAACGAATCAGCACCATCGAACATTCGGTTCATAGATGTAACTTTGCTGACATCCCAGCCGTTGAGCGAATAATTGAAGGAGTCGGCTTCTCTAAACATAAAACCCATGCTTGTGACGTTACTAACATCCCAGTCGGAAATGTCTTGATTGAATGACCGTGCAAGCGTGAACATAGCATACAGATCAGTAACGTTACTTAGATCAGGATTATCAGAGGCGGTTAGCTGCATGTTGGCGGCTCCGAAGAATGCCTTGTGCATAGTTGTCCACTGAGTGTCACCCCATTGCTGAACCTCCAGAAGCTTGAGTTTGTCATGATCGTCGTTGAAGTAAACGCGGCGGAATGTGCCGTCTATAACCACGCTGTAGGTGCCGGGCGAGTCGTAGCTGCAAGTGTAATTACCTGTCCGGCCGGTGGCTTCAAACACACCATCGTTATTACAGTCGACACTGTAATTGTAGCCGGCACCGGTCGTCGGGATCATAAACTGGTTGTTAGCGCTGCTGCCGGCATTATCGGTCTTTACCAACATTACAAATACATCGTTACCGTGCGGGCCGTTGTAAGGACCGGAGGCGTAGGTTAGACCTCCCACCAGCGTATATAATAAAGCAGCACCAATAACCGACAAACCAAGTAATATCTTGGTACGAGATAGCCGTTTGGTTTTGGCTTTTTGTACTTTTGTATTGAACAGCTTCATAAGATACTGCTTTTGTTTTCCCTATCTTTGTCTCTTGAAAAGTTCGGACTGGAGAAGTTTCCAATCTTTGGCTTCTATAATCCACCTAAATATATACGAAAACGCTTATGATTGCAAATACGGCAACTGCAACTCAGGGGAGAGCAGCCGCGCCTGCAAAGAGCGAGTACTCACGTGCAAGAGGGTAAGCAAGCGCCACGGGCTGAGCTTAAAGAGCTCACCCGTAAAGCGCCCTCTTGCACGTGAGTACGAGCGGCTACTCCCAGCTAAACACCTTGAAAGCAACGATATAGATGACCACCGTCCAGACCGCCATAACGAGCAGCTGTGGACCGATATCTATGAGTGAAGCGTTTTCAGTAATCACCATTCGGACAGAATCGACTACCGGCGTGAGAGGGATGAACTTGGTGATGTTCTGTAGCAACTCTGGCATCAGGAAAGTCGGGAAAAACACACCAGATAGGAACATCATCGGCAAGGTTGCAATCTGCGCCAGAGGTGCTGCCTGGTTCTCGTTCTTGGCCCAGCCACCTATAGCTAGACCAATCCCAAATAGCATCGTAACTCCTAGTAGAATAACGACGATTAGGTTCAGATAGCTGCCACGCATATTGAGATCAAAGAATATTACCGCTGACACAAACATCAGGGCTGCCGCAAGCAGACCTATGAAGCCGTTGCTTAAGACATTGCCTACAAAGTATTGCCAGACTTTGAGGGTTGTCGTCTGGTAGCGGCGCAGAACGCCGCGCTGCTTGAGACGCGGGAACACCGTAGTCGGGCCGAAAATACCTAGACTAAGCAGAGTAAAGCCCAAGATACCCGAGAAGGTGTAATCGAACTGGGTCAGACCCTGGGTAGCAGTAGATTCGGCTTTGACCGTAAACGGCTCGACGGTTGGTACCAGCTCTTGGTTGACTTCTTTGAGTATGTCACCCAGAACCGATGCCATGGTTGCACCGGCAGATTGGTTATTCTGGTCGTATGACACCAGGAGTTCGCCACTTGGGTAGCTTTCGCCGGGCTGCACCTGGCCAAACTCTGCCGGCAAGATGATGGTTGCTTCGATCTGTCCACGGTTCATTTTTTCCTTGGCCTGGTCAAGCGTGGTGACTTCTTGATCGACCTTGAATGGGCTTTCGGCTTTTGCCTCATCATTCTTCTTGTCTTCGTCGCTTGGGAAAACTCTGGCAGCAAACTCATTAGCAAATTCATTATCGGCTTCATTAATAACCGCTACACGGAAAGACACTGTGTTGTTGCCACTGAAGATCGAACCGAATACGACTAGAAAGATAAGTGGAAAGGCAAAGACAAAGAAAATGCCGACCTTGTCGCGGAACAGCCGTTTGACGTCTATTCTGGCAAAGGTAAATACTGGCAGGAGTGATTTTTTGAAATTATTCATGCTGTTTAGTCCCTCAGTGCCTTTCCGGTCAGGTCAATAAATACATCCTCGAGATTGGCCTGCTCAACGTGCTGTGATTTTTTGAAGCCCTTCTTGAGCAGATTCTTTACCAGGTTCTTAGGTGTATCAAGAGCGATAATCTCGCCGTTGTCCATAACTGCAACCCGGTCACAGAGTAGCTCGGCTTCGTCCATGTAGTGAGTCGTCATGATGACTGTCACACCACGTTTCTGAACATCACGAATAAGATCCCACAGATTGCGGCGAGCCTGCGGATCAAGCCCAGTTGTAGGCTCGTCCAAGAAGAATACCTTTGGTCCGTGCACGAGGGCTGCTGCAATACTAAAACGTTGTCGCTGGCCACCAGAGAGTTGCTCTGGATAGCTGCCGGCTTTTTCTTCTAGCTGAACGCTTCTTAAAAATTCCATGGCGTCTACTTTTTCGCCGTAGCAGGATGAGAAGAAGTCAATCAGTTCGGTTAGTTTGGTTTTTTCTTCGAAGTTTGGGGTTTGCGGCTGAACACCGATGAGTGACTTGATTTTGTCCGGGCTGCTAGCAACATCTATACCATCAAGCGTAGCTGTGCCGCCATCGATTGGCCGCATAGTCTCTAGCATTTCGAGCGTAGTGGTCTTGCCGGCGCCATTTGGGCCAAGGATTCCGAATATTTCGCCTTCGGCTACATCAAAACTGATGCCTCTGACGACCGTCTTACGACCGTACTTTTTGGTTAGTCCATCGACTTTTACGATTGATTTGGCCATTAGTGCTCCCTTTTGTTATCTATAGTATAACGTCTCGTGCTAGTGTCTTCAATACAAAACCCCTCTGTTATGAGGGGTTTTGTATTGCGATTTTTCCGCCTAAGACTGTGGCTGACTACACTCTTGGCCTTCTGGGTTCTGCTTCACGAATTCGTTGATAGCAGTGACAACTTGACCGTCGTCTTTGAGGTTTTCCCAGAAAGTAATTTGGCTGCGGTTAATGACCATGAGATCGTCTGGTCCATGGAGTTCACAACCGAGCTTGGCAAGGCTAATGTCTTGCTGTGCTTCTGCACCCGCGTTTGCGTCAGGCTGTACCTGCTCGTTCACGCGTAGGTAATAGATATTGTCGAGTGTTACGTATTCACGGTTTAGATCATTGATTTTACCGAAGTAAACCTGACCGCCTTCTAAGAATACTGCCTGGTACTTATCAGTTTCTACAAAATCGCTCTCTGGTGTTCTGCCAGATGTAGCGATTGTGAATATGAGTGCTCCTAAGAGTAGTGCACTAGACACGAGTAAAAATACTGATACGATGTTCAACCATTTGCCGCGAGGCTTCTTGCCGCCTGAATGAGCAGGACGTCCTGGAGCTGGTGCGGTTGCGGCCGGTTGCTGACCACTGCGGTTTGCGAATTCCATAAACCCTCTTCCACCTTCTTATTTTAGTTAGATTACTACAAAGAATATAGTAGCGAAAAAACAACATAAGCGCAATACACTTCTGTGCCTCTTTGTTTGTTGTGTATTTTTATGGTAATTATTAACTTCTTTCACCCCTGTTAATTTGAATAAACTCAGTTGAAAGGTGTTTTCATCTATTGACAAACAAAATCTCTACAGCGTACGATTGGGGTACCATTAGTTAAGAGAGGGAGTCATAAGCAGATGGCATACAAGCACACAAACTCAAAGGGTGTAACTTACTACCTAAACTCAAAGGCTGTTGTTCTTCGAGGCGGTAAAGAGCAGACTATTTACTACTTCAGCAAGGATCAGCGCCCAGAGGCAACTGACCTACCAGCTGGCTTCTCTGTAAACGAGAACCCACGTAACGGCTTCCTGACCGTAAAACGAAACGCCTAAGTTTCTCACCCTAGGATTAAAAAACACCCTCATGACGAGGGTGTTTTTTAATGGTTTTTGAGCTGCCGTTTGATGATTTGCTCGCTGCTCAGATGCAGCACAAACAAGAATAGGCTAAAACACGCGGCAACCAGACTCCAGCCGGCCAAATCCGGCGACCAGGTCGGCGAGGCAAAGTCGAATTTATAGAGATCCTCTGGTATGACAGCTTCTTCGGCGACCTCTGCACCGTGCGAGTCTAGATATTCCCTGATGCAAGGTAGTCGATTGCTGCCCGAGAACCCAGTTGGAATCCGTTGCTCACAATAGTCTTGGGCAGCGCTGTAAAGATCTTGGTTGCTGATTTTTTTGAGCTTGGCCTGCTCGGCTTCTACAAGCCGTTCATATCTGTACTTGAGCTGGATTGGTGGCCGAATGGCATTCTCGCCAGCGGCGAGGTCGGTGTTCATGTGCCCATAAACATACTCGCGCAAATTTCTTAGGGCTGATTCGACATCACCATTTTGCTCGTCAGCCGTAAAAACTGCCTGGCGGAGTTCAATCATATTCTGGTTATTGGCCCGCAAGGAGAAGGCATGAACAACAAAAAAGAAAACCGCCAGTGCTAGAAAAGTCCAAACAGGAACAGCCCGTAGACGGGTAAGCCAGTGGTGGAGCGTTCGTTTGTAGGACATGTATCTAGATTACTCTTCTTTTTGCTGCCGTCACAAGCATCAATTTTCTAGTGACAGTATAAATATTTTTATTAGTTTTTGTGTTAATTTACTCCTGTCAGTGTACCATAGTTGTATGCATATTTTCTTTTCTGGCATTGGTGGCACCGGTATTGGGCCGCTTGCCTTGATCGCCAAACAAGCAGGCTACGATGTCAGTGGCTCTGACAAGCAAGACAGTCAGTACATTCAATATCTGAAAAAACACGGCATTCCTGATATTTATATCGGCCAGACCAAAGAAGCAATTGCCTTTACACACAAACGAAAGCCGATTGATTGGTATGTGTTCTCGTCTGCTGTGACCAAAGAAAACCCAGATCATCCAGAATTACAATTCGTAGCCGAAAACGGCATAAAAAACAGCAAACGAGATCTGTTGCTTAACTACATCATCAAAGACAAGCAGCTCAAATTGATTGCAGTTGCTGGCACACACGGCAAAACAACCACAACCGCCATGATGATTTGGCTGATGCGGTCACTCGGCATTTCACCTAGCCACTCTGTTGGTGCAAAGATTGATTTCGGTGAAATGGGTTCATATGAGCCAAAGAGCGAATACTTTGTGCTCGAAGCCGATGAATTTGACCGCAACTTTCTAAGCTTTTCGCCGTACATGTCGCTCATTAGCGGTATAGCCTATGACCACCACGAAATCTACCCGACTGAGGAGTCATATAGACAGGCTTTTCGTGAATTCTTGGGCAAAAGTGCCTGGCGACTCTTGTGGCAATCTGACTTCAAAAAACTAGGTGGCGATGTAGACGATTCGTATGTACAAATAGATGATGATGCGCCCGAAATTGCCCAGATTACACTGCCTGGTACAGTCAATCGCCGTAACGCTTGGCTGGTGATTAAAGCTGTGCAACACATCACAAAAGAGCCCGCTGACAAGCTAATTGCCATTATGAATAAGTTCCCTGGCGTATCGCGCCGAATGGAACAAATCAAACCTCATCTATACACGGATTACGCTCACACCGTAGAGAAAATTGTTGGTGCTGTAGATATTGGCCAAGAAGTCGCTAGAACCGAGAACCGAGAACTAGTTGTCGTCTATGAGCCGCTGACCAACCGTCGCATGCACCACACTGCAGCCCTTCACCGCGATGTATTTAACGGTGTTAGCAAGCTCTATTGGGTGCCAAGCTACCTGGCGCGTGAGGATCCAGACCAAGTGGTGCTGGCGCCAATAGAACTTATCGCCAATCTGAACCCAGATATGCAGTCGCGAGCCGAAGCTGCCGAGCTCAATAAACAGCTGAAAAAATCAATCAAGCACCATATAAAACACGGGGGACTGGTGCTGTGCCTGAGTGGCGGCGGCGGCGGAAGTCTGGACGAATGGTTACGAAAAGAGTTTTCGGGCTGGTTCTAGAGAATGTTTGTCAGCAGTAGGATTGCCACAATACCCAACGCAATTCCCCATGTTGATGGGCTGCTAACCTGCTGAACCAGCTGCGCCTTGATGTAGTCTGTGTCTTGCAGTACTTGGCTGATTTTGGTTGGGCGTGTTGGCGCTGACTCAATTGGCGGCAAGACAGACTGAGGAGTAGCCGCGGCATTGTTTGCAGCTGCAAAGGTTACAGCCAGCTGAGCAGCTGTCTGAGCCTGAGCTGCCTCACGAGCTAGGCGTTCTTGCTGCTGTTCTCGTTGGAAGGCTTCGCCGTATTCGGCTGCTGGTTTTTCGACAAGCCGACCAGTCTTTTCGTCTATCTCGATTCGGTGCCAGGCACTAGTTTCATAACGATGTCCCTCTGGCGCAGTTAGAGCCTCCTCTGTTATTGGGCGTTCTTCGACTGGTAATGATGGCTGCTCTGGTGTTTGCTTAACGGCTTCGATTGCAACAGATGGGTAGCTTGGAGCAGCCTCTTGGACGGTTTGCGGCTGAGCAGCCTCAATAGATAGATCTTCTTTACGCTTAAGTGCTGCTGTGTATCTGTTGTGATCAATCATTCGGCGTAACTCATCTTGGGCTCGCTGGAGGGCGTTTTGGCGCTTCTTTGAGATCTCTTGCTCTGACTGATACTCGGTATTCAGCCTGTCGATTGCCTGTTCGTGACTGGCAATAGCCTGAGCTGAACGCTTTTCGGCTGATTTTCTAGCACCGCGGCGTCCGAGCCACCAGCCAGCTAATCCTCCACTAACAACACCTCGACTTAGACCTCGTTTTTCGGCACGATGAGCTCGGCGATGAGCTTCTTTTTCGTTGATAACTGGCTCTTCTGGCTCTAGATTTACGGCTCGCCATTCGCTTGGATTAAACATCTGAGCTTGTTCGTAACCAGTCATGA
Organism: uncultured Candidatus Saccharibacteria bacterium; assembly: GCA_964644965.1. Classification (GTDB taxonomy): domain Bacteria; phylum Patescibacteriota; class Saccharimonadia; order Saccharimonadales; family JACDBH01; genus CAZXYN01. The sequence goes on from CAZXYN010000004.1 coordinate 19,774, forward strand.
TTCTGTCTGGCATTGGCACGGTCTGAGGGGCTGGTCGGTCTATCTCTGACTGTTCTTGTGGCAGCTGCTCAATGTGAGAGGTAGCTTCTACGGCTTCAGCTGGCGTTGGCTCCAATGTTTCGACATAGGCCTCAATTGGCTGCATTATGTCCGCCTGATAGTCTTCAGCGGCTTCAAGGACTGTCTCAGCGACAAGTTCTACCTGCTCTGGCTCATCATCTTCTGTGTGATCGATAATAAGTTCGCCCAAGAACTCATTCTCCCGAGGTACTTCGGGTAGTTCTAAGGCTTCCTCAGACAAATTCTGTTTGGATTCTTTGTCCAACTGTTTCTGGGTAGAATCTGCTTCTTTTTGACGCTTTTCTTGGGCATGGAAAGGTTTGGTTCGCTTTTCGTGCTTTGGCTGCCCGCCAGATTCTGACTTCTCTACAGGTAGTGGAAATCGCTTGGTTCGTTTCTTCTTTTTCTTGGGTGTGTCTGACTCTCCAGTCTCATCTGGTTTTTGCTTTTTCTCAAATGGATCTGGAGTATAGAATTCCATCAGGTCACCTTTAACCTGTATACTATACCACTTTTATAATCTAAAAACAATACCTTAACAGTGGTCAGGTAAACTGTTAGCCCATGAAAGCAAAGTATGCCGCACCGGCAAGCGCAGCTACAACCAATAATACGAGCACAATAACAGGTAGTGCACTCTTCTTTTTGGCTGGTTCTACGGGAGCCGCCACGGTTGCTGCTGGCTCTACCGGGGCTGGAATTGGCTCTGTAGTTGGCTCTGCTGCTGGAACTGCTTCACTGGCAGGAGCTGGGGCTTCTGGTGCAGGTGTTGGCTCTACAGCTGAAGCGGGCTCACTAGCAGGTGCTGGAGCTGTTGGCTCCACTGGAGTCGTAGCTACAGGATCTTGAGTTACTGGTTGTTCTTCGGTTGATTTGTTTTCTGGATCCATAGCGGAGGCATCCTTTTCTTAAATTACTCTTTTATATTGGCGTCGAATCCATTGTACAGCATAAGCGTGTTATCTTGAAAGCCATGCCAGTTGCAGACTTCTAACTGGTATACTGGGTAACAATAATCATGTTGATACGATTCGCGCAGCGACTGTTTGTTCTGACGCTAGGAGCAGGCATTATTTACCTCACTGTCAGGTACTTTTTTCCGTTTTTTGATAACCAAGTACCACAAGCCTTAGCATTACTTGCAACTTATATCTTCACGGCCTACCTATTCATACCAGCTGTCATTCGATTTGTCCGCTTGTTCTGGGCACCAAATCACATACCTCTGTACTGCGTCACCCCTGATGGATTTGCCAGTGATCCGATAAACATCGGCGTAATCGGCGACCGCAATCAGCTCAAAAGAGCCATGGAAAAAGCCGGCTGGTTCACAGCCGACAGGCGTACTCTACTTACAATTCTTAGACTTGGACGTTCAATCCTACTAAGACAGCCATACCAAACAGCACCGTTTAGTAGCCTATACCTATTTGGTCGCAAACAAGATATTGGTTTCCAGAAACCGTTCAAAGATAATCCGTCATACCGCCACCATGTTAGGTTTTGGGCCTGCAACATCGAAACACCAGAAGACTTTCATGAGGATGTAAATTTCTGGCAGCGGTTTCACCGTCCTAGCGTAGACAAGGTTTCACGCCAACTCTGGGTCGGCGCCGCATCAAAAGATGTCGGGATTGTTCCTATCAAACACAACGCCCAGCTGACCCATATGATCCACCCCGACACCAATGCCGAGCGCGAGCTGATTGTCCACGACCTACGCATGAGCCACTCGGTGGCAAAGACCATTACCGAACGCGTCCACAGTGGCCTGTCACTTCCTAACCGAGCCCTCCGAGGCGTCCTAGAAGCCGACGGCAAGGTGAAGATTTGTATATTAAAAGATTAAAAGCCGTGTTCTTTCAATAAAGAACCAAATTACTACTTCTCCTTGTTGAGAAGTAGCCAAGAAACACTGGGCCAACTTCTGACTTGATGTATCTGTTAGTGCAAACCAGGCTCGCTGCGGAACTCACCAAAAACAATCCACTGGATTATTTTTGGCTCAAACAGTCCTCGCGCCCAAGGGCACCTCGTTTGCACAACATCTACTCAGGTCAAAAGCCGATGCCCAGGATCAAATAATGTAAGCGAAATTAATAAAAAAGCTCCCCATAGGGAGCAAAGCCCCGTAGTAGACTTTCGAGTTTGCCTGCCCTATTGGGCAGGCATAGTCCGCCATAAGCGGAGTCTCGAAAGCTCACTACAGGGCAAAGCAATAAGTCAATTATACTACTTATGCTTAAAAATGTCAATTCAGTTTTGTAGGTCGGATTTATTCCGAGCTCAAAACTTCCTTATTCAGGAAGGAGCAGCCCGACAAAATGTATTCCATTTTGCCGGCGCGATGAGGAAACCTATCTCGGTTTCCTCATTACCTAGTAATAATACCAGCGCGAAATGCCAGCAGTATCGGTAGTATCTATGATTTTCCGCGGCTCCCCGCCCTGAATATTCATAACGTAATCTGCCGTCTCGACACCGTCGGCCACGCGATAGACAATGTAGTTCTTGTTGAGCCAGTACAGTGGCATCTTGAGCCCGCCGCGCTCGACAAGCATCTTTTCCTCACCCTGATCATTGTCTCTGGCAATCAGCACACCTTTGCCGTCTCGGTCATCAACCCATAGGCTGAATGTTTTGTCCTGATTGTCTAAGTACATGTGGTTTGTCTGTGATGCTGGTGGGCTTGTTTCGGCAGCCAGTGGCGAGCCGATTACGAACTCGTACCACTTGTCGTTGTCGCCAGCGAAGTACAGAGTGTCGTATGAGCTTCTGATGATTGAATAGACCTCTTTGTCTAGGATTGTTTGGATATTTGAGCCATCTGGATCGCTAACATACATAGCGGCATTGACCTCCTGAAAGACATTTGACGGTGCATAATAGACGCGGTCGTTGGCCATCATGACATCATTGAATGAGTTTGAGCCAGCCAGCTCCTTGGTGTCTGAATGATCCTCGTTATTGAAGCTCATCAGGCGGTGGCGCTTGGGATCGGTACCGCTGGCACCAGCAGCTATCTTTACATAAATCAGCCGGCCTGATCTTGACCAACCTACTACTTGAATCTGCTCTGATTGGTCTATGCGCACCAAATCACCGTTGTCTGTGTCTAGGATGTAGAGGGTACTGAGCAAATAGCCGCTTTGGTTGCGAGTATTTTCACGGGTGGCTACGTAAGCAGCGAAGTTTTTGCTAGGATGAGGTACTAGAGCTATATCATCACGTTCGTAGCCAGAGCCACCGACAATTCGACGTTCGTTTTTGCCATCTACGTCTACGGTGTAGACATCATATTTGCCAGATCGTTTTGAGACAAAGGTGTGTTTGCGGGCTGGCACCATTTCGATGCTCTGTGTCTCCTTGTTATTGACTGTAATATTGATGGTTTCGTTACGGTAGTCAGCAGCGGTGATGGCAACACTAACCTGAGCGCTGTCATCGAGTTCGGCTGTATCAAGAGCTAGAACAAGCTTGCCGTCTTCGTCTGAGCTGGCGTTTCCTTCGCCCGAGGTGGCTTCTGCCTTGGCAATTGGCTTGCCGCTAAAGGCATCACGAATCAAGAATGTGTACTGCGAGCCGACTGGTGTCACCTGGTACTCGCCCAGCGGATTGCTGCCCCAGCCGACAGTAATTGTACGATCCTGTGATGCAAAGGCACGTTTTTCGATACGCAGGGTTGTCTCGCCTAGGCGAACCTTTTGGAGCCGAGCGACGCCTGCGCTATCTGTTTGAGCTGAGGCATTAGCGGCCGTAACTTTGACGTTTTTGAGTGGCTGCAAGGTGCTGCTATCTAGTACTGTCAGTTCGATGGTTGAGCGGACTTGAGCGGTGTTAAGAATAAAGTAGCGAGTCGTTGGAATCAAGGCTAGAGCTAGCATCAGCGCCGTGGCGCCACCCAAGATTCCCCAGCGACTCTTTGGGTTGCGCCAGAGTTTTCTGATAAATAGGCTTATTTCGCTCTCTGGGTTTTTTGTTTTTCCAGCTGAGTGTTTGGTAGATTGCTCGTCAGGTTCGTCAATATCTAGCTCTTCTTCAACCATGATATCGTCTATAACTTCGTCGACTTCTGCGTCATCGGCTTCGCCTTTTACCTCTGGTGCTGGCTGCTCCTCAACTACAGGGTTCTCGGTAGACTCAATCACCGGGTCAGTTTCTATCTCTAGCGCCACGCCGGTTACTGGTTCAACTACCTCCTCTATCGGCAGTTCGGGCGCATCTGGTATTTCGGATGTTTCGGAAAGTGCAGTGTTATTTGAAACTTCGGCTGCTTCTTCTTCGATATCATTTACGACATCGTCGCTCAAAATATCATCAGAATTGTCAAAAGATATCTGCTCATCAGCCGCCGAGACGCCGTCTTTGGAGTCAGAAAATTTAGAAGAGTCTTTTGAACTGCTCATATCTGTATAAGCATAACAGAAAAGCGCCTAAACCTGTACCTGTTGCTAGCGCTTCTTTTTGGTAGTTTTCTTGCGTCGTTGGTTTGGTGCTGATTTCTTTTTGGTGGTTTTGCGAGCCGATGATTTGCTAGTTGTCTTGGCTTTTTTGGCAGTTGTTGCAGTTTTGGCTGCTGGTTTTGGTGCAGGCCTGCTTTCTTCTTCTACGGTTTCTTTCAAGAGTTTGAATAATAACCAGCCGCCAATTGCGATGACTACGACTATGATTCCAATCCACAGAGTTGATAGGCCATCGGCAGCTACTGTCGCAACGCCTTCTGCTGGCTGACCGGTTTCCTGAACACTCAATGATTCGGTTTGCTCATTGAGCGCTTCTGATGGTGCTGTAGATTGAAAATCGGCTGCGTTAGATGCGCCTTCTGTAGAGGTTGCTCCTTGAGGGTTTGATGTTGGTATTGTTGATTGTGTGCGATTAAGTTCGTTGTCCAAAGCTAAAACCTTTTTCGTTTGTTTACTGATTGCTTACGCTTATGCTAACACATTTAGTCGGTGACTGTCAGCATACCAGTGTGCAAGTGGTTGAGGTGATCGTGGAAACCCCATTCTCCTGCGGTAGTCACATTCAACTGTAGGCTTTCGCCTGGCTCGATTGTGTCAGCATTTAGCTCCGGGTTGTCCTGGTGAGTTGGATGGCTATCTGATGAGAATTGAAGATCGTCACTGCTGTCATTTCGAACGGTGATTGTACCACCTACGCTAACCGTGTAATCGCTTGGTTCAAATCCTGAATCAGTGTAGACAATTATTGTTTCGCTAGCTGCTGGCTCTTGACTTGTTACTGTCTCTTGTTGCGGCGGCAAATCTTCTGTCTCTGTAGAGTCAGATGTCATATTGACTATCAGAACTACCATAGTAGCTATAACCATAATTCCAAGTAGCCCTAGTAATAATTTTTTCATGATGTTTTCTTGCCTCCGTTTAGTCTTAGCCAATAAATCACCGCGATACTTGTAAGCAAGCTAATTGTATAGAAGATCCAAATGGTTTGAAACCAGCCGCTCTGCAAATGTGTGCCGAGCTGGAAGCCGTGGATGATAATTGCGAACATTGCTACGTCGCTGGCGTAGCCAATAAATTTCCACCAAGATTTATCCGAGAACCAGTGGCGCAGCTCAAAAAGCAAGAAAACAATTAAGCTCAGTGTGCCTAGCATTGCCGCCCAAGCCAGACTAGGAGCAACGTAATTTTCTAGATAGCTATCTGGTGGCAAACCAAAACCATCGCTCCAAAGTTGAACTATAAGTAGACCAGGATGCATCAAAATTAATACGAGCACAACAATGCTCGTAAGCTCAAAATATCGAGCGCTGACTGCACTAGGCAGACCCGAAAGTCCTCGGAGTGCCGCTACAATGTAATGCCCCCACATTAGCCCAAATGCAACCAAACCAAACAGCGGGAATAATCTGTATGCGCCGAGCCGTGAAAAGTTCCAGTCTAGATACTGTGCCCAGACCACAAATGACAGTGTGGTGGTTATTATACCGAGTCCCCAGGCAATTATCTGGAGTGTCTTGGCATCAAGCTGCAAGTGCTTTTTCATAGCCCTTAGGTAATTGCCTGGATGGCAGCCATGACTTCTCGTGCGATAAAGCTATGCCCTGCATCATTAGGATGCAAGCCATCCGCTAGCATATTTTTGCTTGTTGTACGTCTTAGGAATTCATCATGAATTGGCACAAAAGGTACTTGTTTGTTCTCGGCTGATTGTTTGATGGTGTCTTCGAATAGGTTTATACGGTTGTTTTTCCACTGTTTACCGCTAGAGCTGTAAACCCATGGGTCGGTCTCTGATTCTTTGACAGCCGTTAGACCTACGCAAATAACCCGCGGTGATATCTTGAGCGCCATGTCAATGACGTCATCATAGACCTCCTGAAAATCATAGACCTCTGTAGTAACACGGTTTTTTCTAAGAATTGCGTCGTTGATGCCTACGGCAATTACGATACACTCGTCGTCGTCAGAAACTCGCCTGGTTTCGATTTCTGAATTTAGCCGATCGCGAACACCAAAGACAGTGTCGCCAGCGATACCGAGGTTATAAACCGACGTCCAGGGACTGCTTAGATTGGCTAGGGCAATCCTCTTGTAGGTAGTAGCGATGTGATTTACCCAACCGCCTTTGCTATCAAAATACCCATGAGCAATGCTATCACCGAAAACCAAAATCCTCATACTACTAGTTTAGCAGAGATTATGATTCTTCGACTTCGAGCTTGATGCTCAGATCCTTGAGCAGTGATTCTTCTGGCACAGATGGTGAGTTCATCATCAGATCGACGCCAGAGCCATTCTTTGGGAATGCCACAACTTCACGGATGTTATCCTCGCCAGTTAGAACCATGAATAATCTGTCTAGACCGAACGCACAGCCGGCGTGTGGCGGTGCACCAAACTTGAAAGCCTGCAGCATAGCACCGAACTTTTCTTCTACATATTCTTTATCAAAACCGAGTGTGTTAAATACTTCGTACATGACATCCGGATTGTGGTTTCTCACCGCACCAGAACAGATCTCGTAGCCGTTTGCTACCATGTCGTACTGGTCAGCCATGATTGACAGCTTGTCCTCACTATTTAGCGATTCTAGACCGCCTTTTGGCATAGAAAATGGGTTGTGCCCAAAATCAAGCTTGTTAGCTTTCTCATCCCACTCGTAAAACGGAAAATCAACAATCCAAGCCAAGGCGACTTGCTCAGGATCCTTGAGTTCAAAATGGTCAGCGAACTCGCTCCTAAGACGACCTAGGACTTTGTTGGCAATTGGTCGCTTGTCGGCCGCAAAGAAGATTCCATCGCCATCCTGCGCACCATTTTTGTGCAGTATCGTCTGAAGCTCTTCCCGGCTAAAGAATTTGGTAATTGGTGATTGTGCCTGGCCGCCTTCAACCATGATATAAGCTAGCCCGCCAGCACCTTCTTGCTTGGCAATCTCTGTAAATGTATCTATTTGGGAACGACTTAATGACGAAGCGCCTTTGACGCAGATTGTCTTAACGCTTCCGCCAGATTCAATTGCACCAGAAAACACCCCAAAGCCGCAGCCCCGAAGCTCGTCAGTCAGGTCAACCAGCTCCATTCCAAAACGAAGGTCGGGCTTGTCAGAACCAAATCGATCCATCGCTTCCTGATAAGTAATGCGTGGAACCTCTTCTGAAACCAATTGTTTGCCGCCAAAATTCTTGACCAAATCAACAATCAGCGGTTCCATCGTACGCCTAACCTCTTCGCCGTCTTCTACAAAAGACATTTCTAGATCAAGCTGATAAAAGTCGCCGTACAGGCGGTCTGCCCGCGGGTCTTCGTCGCGGAAACAAGTTGCAATCTGATAGTAGCGATGTACGCCGCCCACCATCAGCAGCTGCTTGAATTGTTGTGGAGCCTGGGGCAAGGCATATACCAAACCAGGATGCACCCGTGAAGGCACCACAAAGTCACGAGCACCCTCCGGGCTAGAATTGGCTAGAATTGGCGTAGTAACTTCGGTAAAATCTTGTTCGCTCATAAACTGGCGAATCTCTGCGTAGTAATCAGCTCGTTTCTTAAGTGTCTGCTGCATTTTTGGACGACGCAGGTCTAAGTAGCGATAACGAAGGCGGTTTTCTTCACTAATGTTCTGACTAGTATTTACCTGGATTGGCAATGGTTCTGACCGGTTCAAAATTTCCAGCTCAGTCACAACAAGCTCTACCGAACCGGTTTCGATATTCGGGTTTTTGAGGTGTTCTTCACGCTGCTTTAGCTCACCACTGGCTCTGATAACAAATTCATCACGTAATTCTTGGCCGATTCCAAAAGCCGCCTCAGATTCTGGATGAATTGTTAGCTGCAAAATACCAGCGTGATCGCGAATATCAATAAAAATCACACCGCCATGATCGCGGCGTGCATGAACCCAGCCACTGACAGATATGGTTTGGTTAACTTGGTTTGGTGCATCGGTTGTAAAAACACGGTTCATACAGGGGTAATTCTATCACACCACCGCTGATTTCATAAGTTTTCGAGTTAGTCGGCGATTTTCATTTGCTTGCGCACAACTTTGGCGCGAGCCTCGGCGACATCGCGCATACTGTCATATTTGTCGAATTCGTCTATGATTGGTTTGCCGAGGACTTGCTCAACAACGTCTTCTATCGTCACCAGGCCAGTTATCTCGGCAAAGCTGTTTACGACCAAGAAAAGATGCTGTTTGGTGCGAATGAACGCCTGCAGGACGTGATCAAGCTCGCGGTCTTCGTTCACGAAATGTATTGGCTTATGCATTAATTCTGACACGCGTGAATGACTTTTTACATCTATTAAATCTTTGATATATAGAATTCCTACCGCCTTATCGCCATCAGACATAAATACCGGGAAGCGAGAATGGCCGCTTTTGTGTAGCTCATCAAGCAACACCGGACTGAGAACATCGTCATCACGAACACTTTTGACTACACTGCGAGGCGTCATGATATCGTGAACTGATTTGTCACCAAAAGTCAGGGCGTGTTTGACGATTCTGAGCTCTTCGCTGGATAAATCAGTATCCGTAACCTGAACAGCTCCTATCATATGAGACAGCTCGCTTCTGGTTATAGTAACTGGAAGTTCTGCTACAAATCTATCAAACACTCTACCCAGTGGTAGCATGACGAATTTCAGCTGATGAGCAACAAATAGTAATACGGTTGAAGTATTGGCGAGCAGCCACGTACCGACAGGACGCAGATATAACTCACCGAGCACAATAAAGGCCACAAATAGAATTGTTGCGCCCAGCAGCCAAGCCAAAACTCCCCAGAGTATGTAAGCCAGTAAAACTAACGAGCCACTGACAGCTAGTGACCGGAATAACTCGATTGTTAGAAGTACAGCCGAACCACGAGCCTTAAGTGGATAGAGCTTCTTCGATACCGCATCACCTTTGCGTGCCCAATATCGCAGGTGCGAAGTCGATAAACTCTTTAGACTCAATGACATTGCAGTAAGTAGGATGGACAGAATCATCCCGATAAGCAGTAGAAGTATCATAAAAATATTGTATCACCTGTATTAAGTGAAACCTGCAAGTTATAGAACTGTAGCCAAAAATTCGGTATTATATAAGCACAGATAAATATACTGGAGAGGGAGCTAAATGAATCTTAAGACTATACTAATTGCCGTTGGCTTAATTCTGGGTGTTGTTAGCTTTTTAATCTTTACCAAGCCAGCTGACAATACAACCACCGCTACTCCATCTGAACATACTGTTGGCGCTGGGACTAGCGGTGTCACTTTGGTAGAATATGGCGATTTCCAATGCCCTGCTTGTGGGCAATACTTCCCTATTTTGCAGCAGGTCAAACAAAAGTACGGCGATGAAATAACCTTCCAATTCCGCCACTTTCCGCTTGAGACTATTCACACCAATGCCCGGGCTGCATCACGTGCTGCCGAAGCCGCGGGACTCCAAGGTAAGTTCTGGGAAATGCATGACCATCTATTTGCCTATCAGTCCGAGTGGTCAGGTACAAACGACCCAATCAGTGTATTCGAGAACTATGCACGTACAATTGGCGTAGAAGACATCGACAAGTTCAGTGAAGATTATCGAAGTTCCACAGTTAATGAGATTATCAACGCCGACCTTCAGGCTGGGAGAGATTTGGGTGCCCAATCAACACCTACTTTCATCCTAAACGGCAAATTGTTAAACCCAAGCCCAAGCGCTTCGGTTGAGGCTTTCTCGGCTATTATTGATGAGGCAATCGCCGGCATGAATGATGGAGATCAGTCGGGTGACTCTGGCGACACTCAACCAGCTGATGACACTGCAACAAAACCAGAAGAGGAATAAACAACAAAAAGCCAATCTATTTGGCTTTTTAGAATCTGTTTACATCTGCCCGTGCAATTAGCACGCCTTCCTCTCACACTAGAGGGGCTTAGTAATTGATAAATTGTTGCCAGGGCGCCCGTTTGACACGCACCTGAACGCTGGTTGGTCGAGTTTTCACGACCTTGACCTTGATTGGCATGATATTAACCTTAACTATGCGACAACCATCCCTAAAAGATCTCGTTTCTTTCTAGCGATGAATTGTTTTTAAATTTTTGTTTTCCATTGCAGCTCGCACCTGCTATTGGATACGTTATTACTATAGACCACGCTTGTGCTTATTGCAAATATTTTTGGTTACTTTTTTGGCTTTTTATCACCATGTTCACCAAATGGGTTGAATCTGTTAGCAAACTCTGCGGCGGCTTGTTCGCCAGGAATGCTGCGGCGTTTGGTAAGTGAATGCTGAACGCTTGCTTGGACTTTTTGGATAAGAGCGCTGTTCTCCTCTGTTTTTGGTATACGGCTAAACTCGGCTGCCAGCGCCTCAAGCTCGATATCACTGAGCTGCTCAACATCTATGAACGTATGCCGAGCCTTAGTCACCCGGAGCAGTTCATCGAGTTTGAGCTGCATAGCCCGACCGTCTCTGTTCTGAGTACTCTGGATCAAGAACACCATCAAAAAAGTGACTATGGTTGTACCGGTGTTAATTATCAGCTGCCAAGTATCAGAAAAATCAAACAACGGTCCAGAGATCGCCCATATACCAATAACCAAAAAGGCCAGGCAAAATGCCCAGGCGCTGCCGGCGATATTTGATACGCTGGTAGCAATTTTTCGAAATCTCTCTTTCATAGCCGCTTTGACCTCCAGGGCATATAGCTTATGCTATTAACAATACTACATGCAGACGATATTAAGGAACTACTAAGATGCATCATATGTTCGAGGAGCTGACACTAGTCATTGTTATCGCTGTTGCGGTCAGTCTTGTCATGCGTTCGCTCAAGCAACCACTTATGATCGGACATATCATTACCGGTATTCTGGTAGGTCCAGCCGTTTTTGGGCTAGTTACTTCTACAGAAACCATCGAGATATTTGCTGAGTTTGGTATCGCCCTCCTATTGTTTATCATCGGTCTGGGGCTCAACTTGCGGGTCATCAAGGACATCGGGAAGGTCGCCCTGTTTGCTAGTCTAGCTCAAGTCTTGTTTGTTGGTGGCGCAGCCTACGCTGCCGCCATAGTTATCGGCTACCCGCCGACTGTGGCGTTCTACATCGCCCTTGCTTTGTCGCTGTCTAGCACGATTATCGTACTCAAACTGTTATCTGATAAGAAAGAGCAGTCTCGCCTGTATGCCAAGGTGTCGATCGGTTTCTTGATTGTCCAAGATTTCCTGGCAACAATCGCTGTTCTATTAGTATCATCCAGTAGTTCTGGTCAGATAACCTTACAAGAATTGGTACCGCTGGTAACCAAAGGCGGCGCACTACTAGGTGGGCTGATTATCATCCGCTACCTGGTACTACCTCGGCTCAATGTAATGATAGGAAAGAGCCAGGAATTCTTGTTTCTTTTTGCTATCGGCTGGGCGCTTGGTGTCGCTGCTCTAGCAAGATCAACTGGTTTCTCGCTAGAGATTGGGGCGCTGCTGGCAGGTATTACAATTGCATCTATGCCGTATGCCACCGAAGTTGCGTCCAGACTAAAACCACTGCGTGATTTTTTCATCGTGCTGCACTTCGTGATGCTTGGTTCGCTACTTAACCTGGCCGTAATAGAGAGCTCCCCAGGACGAACAATACTATTCTCACTGATTGTTCTGATCGTAAATCCGATAGCAGTGCTGATTATCATGGGGCTCATGGGCTACACCAAAAAGAACAGCTTCAAGGCAGGAATCGCCATGACTCAGGTTGGTGAATTCTCGCTAATATTATTGGCGGCGGCAAATTTCTACGGCTACATCGACAACGAAGTCGTGTCATTGATTACATTTGTAGCCCTGCTAACTATTGCAGCATCGACCTACATGATTATTTACTCCGATCAGCTGTACGCCGTTTTTGAAAAATACCTCAGATTATTTGAACGCCGCAAGGCCAAGGATGAGCACGAACGTCGCAAGCGCTACGATCTAGTGTTGTTTGGCTATCAGCGTGGTGGGCATGAGTTTTTGCCTGTTTTCCGCAAACTCGACAAGAAATTCGTGGTAGTAGATTACGATCCATCGGTGATAGATTTTCTAGAACAGCGCGATGTCGAATACATGTACGGTGACGCCACCGACGCTGATCTATTAGAAGAATTGAACCTACGCCACAGTAAACTAATAGTATCGACAATTACAGATCTGGCTACCAACAAAGGTCTAGCTGGCTGGCTCAATATCAATAACCCCTATGCAGTTTTTATCTCAACTGCTGATAGTGCCGAAGAAGCCGCCGAGCTGTACAACCAGGGCGCCTCGTACGTCATGCTACCACACTACATCGGCTCTGAAAAAATCAGCTCATTTATAAGGCAAAGCGATCTTAAAAAATCTTCGTTCAAAGAATACCGCGAAAAACACCTGCAATATTTGCAGACACATCAGGAATTGTTCGTAGCCGGCGAAACATAGAGCCAGTTTGTGCGCACATAAGCCTCTAGACTCGAGAATAAATCATTTTCTTGGTTACCCTGCATAATGGCTCGTCTGATTGATCTAGATGAGATATGACGGCGCTTTGTTTCTACCGTAAAGCCTTCCGGCTGTAGCTTGACGAGCATCTCCTGGATTGCTACCTGCTCTAACTCACTCCTGACACCCACAACAAGCTTGAACTGAGTTAGCAGCTGCTCATACCCTGGCCACTGCTCACGAGCCTCTTCGGAGCTAAGCATCGCAAGTACATCTGACCCAACCAGCATATGAAGTGACGCATCGCCAAACTTCGCCCTCAGTCTGGGTACAGTCTTCTGCATGCTGAATTGTTTGTCCGGAAGTTCTAGTACTTGTAGCTTCTGATACGGACGTAGCGCTAGACGAAGCATGGCTACTCGGTGTGCATAGTGAGTGACCCCAGATTTACGGCGTGGCATAGCTTCTGGAATAAAATACACCGTGTCCAAATCTGCGGTTTCGATTGAGCGCAGCGCAAAGGCAACATGTCCGGCGTGTACCGGATCAAATGTGCCAGAGAATATGCCAATTCTTGTCATAAATTTTCAAACGTTCCAATTCTCAATTCACATTCAAATTCCAATGACTCAATTTTTAAACAGTTTGCATCATTGCAGTATTGATATATTGAATGAAAATTAGAAATTGAAAATTGAAAACTACACATCTTGGGGCAATCCCTCACAACACTTACTTTTGTAGTGGCATTGTGGACATTCGAAATGCCCGTGCACCGGAACGATTGGATAAAATTCACAATTATCACAGTAAAATTCAGCAGAACGTTCCTTCTGCACTTGCTCCAAAATCTGCTGCTCTTCGTTGGTCATACTCACATTTTACCTTGATACAGTGGTTTCACAAGCCGGACAGGAGATGGTTGTTGGCGTCAGAACAGCATCAACTAATTGCTTACAAAAAGGACAGGTCACGCACGGCATACGGGTTGGATCATCGGCTGCAATTCGATCATGATCGATACCACATAGTCCGTCACATTGTGATTTCTGATGTTCGTATTGTTCGGTGGTTAGATGGCTCATTTTGATTTGCCCGTTGTCTGCTTTGATTCAAAAGCATCACAGTTTCCGCAGTACTTATTTACCCTGCTCTTATTATAAGCGTAGATGATGGACTTTGAACCACACTTACAGCTGCGCTCTTTGTCCTTAACCAATGTATCACCCGGCTTGGCGCCAACTTTTTCTGCCAGTCTCTTGCCGTCGGCGCTAAATGGATTCACGCTCTCAAGACCACAGCTACCACCACTGCAAAAACCACCACCCGGAGCCTGTCTCTCTACTTCTTGCATCAGTGAGAATGCTTCTTCATACGCACCTTGCATTTGCAGCTGATTGACCTGGTGTAGACCCTTGGCAGTACGTTCATCAAACATCTGCTCAGCAACACCTAGGTCCTGCCTGGCTATATCAAGCAGTAGTTTTTTCACAAAATCTTCGACATGCACTGGTGCTTTTCGCTTGTCAAAACCTTCCTCTGCTAAATCCAGAACGAAAGAAGCGACTGTGTCAGCTGTGTCAGCTAGTCCTTCCTGTCGAACTAACGCATCTGCCCTGAAATTTTCATAGTCTTTCTCATATCCGTCTGGTACGACTTCACCCATAAAGATATTTGTGCACCATTCTTCACCTGCTACTTCATCGAGCTGACGGGCAAAGTCCATCAAATCATCATCTACAAGCAGCTGATTGCCATGAAGCTCGGTCTTGTCCATGTGAACAGTCTCGACACCACGTCGTCTGAGCGTCTCTTGGATTACCCAGTGGCTTATGTATATGCCCGGCAGGCCAATCTGTTCCTGCAGTCTATCGCCTGTATCTTGATCAAAGCGCATATCGCGGATCATGACCTTTTCAATCTCTGGCACATAGCCGTCATAACCTCTGTGAGGCTTACCTTCGCTCATATCATATCGATAATCATTGATAGCTTTGTCAGTACATTCAGAAATTGTTCTGATACCAAACTGCGCCATGGCAAATGAGCCAATTTTGCGGATAATTCGAGGGGTCTCGTCTTCTACCCGTTCGTTCACCCGCCGTACTACTTCCTCGTGGCTACCACCAATCGGACGGAGCGCGTTCTCTGTCATCTGACGGATAGACAAGCCATGTGAATAAAAATCACCAGTCTCCTCATCAAAATAATGCCGAGTAGCCGGGAAATATTCTGGACGCTTCTTGCGAAACCATTCTGCTGTCAAACGGCGACAATCAAGCCGCAGACCTTCGAGCCGCTCGGAATATTCCTCGCTGTTTGCGCCAAATATATCCCGCGCTTCCACAACTCTCTCGGCAGTAGAAAGCGCATCCAGAGCAAGGGGCAGCTCCGCATCATGGCCCGATTCATGTAACTGTTCACGCCTGCGCACAAGCTGCCAAGCTTCACTACGAACTTGCTCGCGTTCTGCTGCAAGCTCAGGGATTGTATCAACAGAGATATAATTGGTGGCTTCGGACACTTAAAAACCCTCTGCTTCCGCGAGCAGAGGGTTAGTCCATCCCAGCCTTACGAGTTGCCGTGATGGTTTTTGCTCCTGCTCGGGAGACCCCGGTAGTAGAACAAGTTCACTACGGGGCTTGCTTTAATGCTGTGTCGGGCTATAACCGTAGCGGCACTGCGGAGGAATTTCACCTCACTTCCAGCTTGTTTGTTAATACTTAAGAGTATAGCCCAATTAGCACCACACTAGATATAGTGTTTTTTACCTCGTTTGTACCCCAGGAGTTGTGCTGTCTGTACTCTGGTAGCTCTGCTACAAGCAGCTATTTGGCCGGTGTATCTTAATACACCGAGTGTTTGAGATATTACGCATCTAAAATCTAGAGACATAATTTGCCGTATATTATCATTATACCATAATGCTTAAGCTTTTGTCAAGCTAGCGGACACTGAAGCTCTTAAGCGCACCAACGAGTATACTGTCGTCTGGCCTAATATTGTGATCCTCGTAGTAGAAAAAGAAACTATGCGTTCCGGCGCTACCTGTCATTTTGGTAGCAATACCACTGCCCTCTGTGCCGGTGCCAATGGTCTGATTAGCCTCAATTGGATCGCATATGAAGAGTATGTTCTCCCACTTGGCTTCAACAGGTGCATTGCCATTAGATTTTTGTGCAAAGTCTATACAGTTGCCTGATAGATTTCCGAGCTGAAGCTTTTTGTCGTTTGGTCTGATTGGCTGCAAGCGAGTAATCTTATACGACTGCGGTAATGTATCTATGTGCAACAGAAGCCTTCGTTCGTTGCCACCCTTTTTTGACGAATGCCATTCGTAGTAGTTTGCAGCTCTTGTCTGTACGCGATTTGTTTGCGCCCAGTCATCTGGTAGCTCAAGCGAAAATAACGGCTCGTTGATGAGAATTTTGTTGCTGTCGTTTTCTTTTACCTCTGTTACTATCGGCACGGTAGTTTTCTTGTCAGTACCGGTTGACAGATCCTTGTGCAGAATAAACGCCACCGCAATCAGGGACAAACCAAGCAACACCGACGCGTGCAAAAACACTTTCGGATTACTTTTTCGTTTTGGCTTCTTCCCATGTTGATACATGCTTATGCTTTATTTTAACGCAGGATTGCATGAGGTGCTAACACTTATGGCTAGTCGAGCATGCCCGTAGCTATCAGCACCAGAATCAGTACCCCAAAACCAATGCGGTAATAGGCAAACGGCTTGAAGTCATGTTTTGACACATAGCGGAGCAACCAACCCACAACGATCAGGGCAGTAATAAATGAAGCCACGCTGCCGGCGACTAACGCAGCCATGCCACCGGAGACCGAAGAAATATCATCTGTTAATAGCTTATAAATACCAGCTACAAGTAGTATCGGAATCCCTAGATAGAAAGAAAAAGTTGTCGCCGTAACGCGGTCTAGCCCAGTCAGCAGCCCTCCCATGATTGTGGCGCCCGATCGTGACACCCCAGGAATTAGAGCAATAATTTGATAGCAGCCGACGAGTATGGCCTGTTTTGTGGTGAGCGTGTCCAGCTGGGCATCTTTTTTGGCTGGCGGTACTTTGACGTATGCTTCTATCAGCCACATAACAATACCGCCAATAATCAGAGCCAGTGCTACGGTCAGTGATATGGCGTAGGTATCGAGTGTCGCATCGAATAACAGACCCGTGAGCCCCGCTGGTATCGTAGCAATAACCCATACAAACCAAAATCTCCGGGCTTTTTTGTCGCCATTTATGAGTCCTTTGACCAGCCCTAACAGATGCTGGCGATAAAACCACATGACTGCCGCAATCGCACCCATCTGGATGACAACCGTAAACATTCGACTAGCGTCATAGAAATCTAGGGCGTCAGCCGCAACGATTAAGTGTCCGGTGCTAGAGATTGGCAGAAATTCTGTCAGCCCTTCGACTATTCCTAGTATGATAGCGTTTAAAATTTCCATTATTCCTCCTAGTGTAGCGAAACTTTTTGGCTCTACCTAGCCTTTATTCATCCTTGTGGATGCCGTATGGCGAGTGGTCTTTTGATGATTTGTGACGCTTTTTGAGCACGAACAATGTTACGGTAGAGCCGATTAACAATAGTAGGCTTGCCCACCAGATTGGTCGATTGATGACTGTTTTTACAATTCTAGTTACTGCCGAACCAAGCCCACGATTGTCACTGGCTGCTTCGGCCTGAGGTTTCGACTCCTCTTTTGTCTCTTCTATTGGAGCCGTTATTGGAAGTGGATCCGGTTCTACCGTGCCATCGCCCTCAGGCAGCGGTGGTGCTGGCGTGCTACGAACACCAAACAGCCCAAACACTGAGAAGCCCGATGTTTGGCAGCTGACAATCCTGGCTGTGGCATTCACTTGGCAACCTGTTAATTGCTGCCAAGCTGTGCCGTCGTGTCTAAATATTGCTAGGCTTGATACGTCAAAACCAGCAGCATCGTCTGAGCTGTAGCTGATCGATACTGTCAGAACACCGTTGAAACTAGTAGTCAAGACATTACCTGCCTTTATGGCTTTAAGGTCATAAATATGGCTACCGACAAGTACTCTGCCAGTTGGCTGGCCAATGCCGCTGAGGGCTGGAGCCGGAGACAGCTGCTTGACCTGAATATCGGTCGCTTCGTCTACCGCGCCAGCTGGGACTTGGACCTGCAAGGCGGCCGAGCCGCTATTCAGACTTGCCTGACCGCCACCCACACCAACCGATGCGTGAGCCTGGTTCATGATAGCCGCGTTACCAGAACATGCCGTTGTCGTGAAGCTGCCAATGCCGCTGATGGCTTCGTTGTCAAGCTGGTCAATGCTGGCGACTCTAAACTGGAATGTGCTACACGGTGGCAAATTCTGTAGCAGAACGCTGTGTGTTGTTACCCGTGGGCTGGTGTTACTCTCTACCGTTGTCTCGCTGAACGAACTCCCTACCCCGTACAGAACCCGTGACGAAGCTATCTCATTGGTCTTCCAGGTGATAACTGCACCGGCGCTACCTGGTGTTGCCGAGATCATAGTTATAACTGGCGGCGTATTGTCGATGGATACCGATGAGCTGACCCAGGCGGATTTGTTACCAAGATTATCAACCGCCCGAACCCGGAAGTACCAGGTGCCAAAATCTAGCTCAGCTACATGCGTAAATGTTGGATCGTTGGTTGTCCCAGCAGTAACACCACTGGAGAAATTGCTAACACTAGACCACTGGATTTCGTAAGCTGGGTCGTCCAGCCCTACTCCTGCGTCATTACTAGCCGTCCATGTCCAGGTTGGGGTTGAGTCCTTGGTTGGAGTGTTAGTCTCTAGATCGGCTGGCAAGCTTGGCGCAGTGGCGTCAATCTCGACCGTTCCGTAGGCAGACCAGGCCGATGCATTGCCAGCATCATCTTCTGCATTTACCCGGAAGTACCAGGTGCCGTCAGACAGGTTGCTCGAATGAGTAAAGCTTTCGCTGTCATGAGTCTGAGTAGTGACACCAGCTATAAAGTTGCTGTCCTGCGACCAGGCAATGTTGTACGGCTCAGGTCCAAAACCAAAACCAGAGTCAGAACTCGGTGTCCAAGTCCAGGTTGGGGTTCTGTCGCTGGTTGGAGTCGGAGTAGTACTTGGTGTACCTGGCGCTGATGGCGCATCGGTGTCGACGTAGACAGCACCGTTGCCAGACCAGCCAGACTGGTTGCCAACATCGTCAACCGCCCGAACCCGGAAGTACCAGTTACCCTCTGGTAGACTGCTGCCGTGGGTGAAGTCAGCACTGTTAGAGGTGTTGCTGCTAATTCCAGATATGAAATCTCCGTCCTGCGACCACTGCACTTCGTAAGCTGGATTATCTAGTCCGACGCCGCTGTCGGTGCTAGCCGTCCAAGTCCAGGTTGGGGTGTCGTCGTTGGTTGATGCACTTCCAGTGCTTGGTGTGCCCGGTACTGTCGGAGCGCCAGAATCTACGATTACTTCGCCGCTGGCACTCCAGGCAGAGGTGTTGTCTATATCATCGCTAGCTCGGACTCGGAAATACCAAGTGCCGTCAGACAGGTTAGAAACGTGAGTAAAATTATTGCTGTTGGTCGTGCCAGAACTTATGCCGCTAGCGAAGCTGCTGCTCTGTGACCATTGGACACTGTAGGTAGGGTCGCCTAATCCAACGCCGCTGTCGGTGCTAGCCGTCCAAGTCCAGGTAGGAGTCTGGTCGTTGGTTGGCGAGGTTGTGCTAGGCAGACCTGGCACATCCGGAGCAGTGGCATCAATCACCACATTGACTGTCGTAGAAAAGGCAGATTGATTCGCAACCACATCCTCAGCGCGGATTCTGACATACCAAGTGCCGTCGTCAAGATTATCATTGTGAGTAAAGCTGTTGGTGTTTGCAGAGTCAGAGAATACTCCCGACTCAAATGCATCATCTTCTGACCACTCGATGTAGTAGGCAGGATTAGCCAGGCCTGAGCCGCTGTCAGTACTTGCCGTCCATGTCCAGGTTGGGGATTGATCACTAGTTGGACTAGGTGTAGTTACTGATCCAGGTACACTTGGAGCTGTTGTGTCTATTAGCACACTGCCGATTGAGGAGTAGAGCGAAAATGTGTTTGTCTCATCCTCTGCCCTAAGTCGGAAGTACCAGATGCCGTCGGCTAGACTACCTGGCTGAGTGAAGGCATTTGTAGCGCTGGTGTCGGTCGAAACACCACTCAGGAAGCTGTTGTCCTGCGACCATTCGACATGATAC
The DNA here is from genome assembly GCA_964644965.1 of uncultured Candidatus Saccharibacteria bacterium. Taxonomy (GTDB): domain Bacteria; phylum Patescibacteriota; class Saccharimonadia; order Saccharimonadales; family JACDBH01; genus CAZXYN01. Next base: position 39,977 of record CAZXYN010000004.1, read on the forward strand.
GGCGGGCTAGCGAGCCCTGCATCTGCTGTGCTGGCTGTCCAGTTCCAGGTCGGCGTAGTGTCAGTTGTCGGTGTAGTGGTTGTAGGCGAGCCTGGAATTGTTGGGCCGGCGGTAGATACGAGTACACTGCCTGTAGCTGCATAGGCAGAGGTGTTGTTTAGACCGTCTACTGCCCTAACCCGGAAGTACCAGGTGCCGTCGGCCAGGTCGTCAGTGTGCGTAAAACCATTGGTGTTTACGGTGTCAGAGAATACTCCGCTGCCAAAGGTGTTGTCTAGTGACCACTGCAAGTCATAGGCAGGATTACGCAAACCCACGCCGTTATCGGTACTAGCAACCCATGCCCAGGTTGGGGTGTTGTCGTTGGTTGGAGTCGGCGTACTCGGTGTGCCTGGCACACTCGGCGCAGTGTCGTCTACTTCTACACTGGCAATTGACGAGTTAGCTGATTCGTTATTCACTTGGTCAATCGCCCTAACTCGAATATACCAAGTGCCGTCGGCCAGACTTGCACCGTGGGTGTAGCTATTAGTTGTACTGGTTGATGATTGGACACCAGACGATAGGTCGCTGACCGTCGACCACTCGACAATATATGAGTTTGTCGCTAGCCCCGAACCGGCTCCGTCAGAGCTGGCAGTCCAAGTCCAGGTTGGGGTATCGTCGTTAGTTGGTGTGGTGGTCGATGGTGTACCCGGAGTCGTTGGTGCAGTGGCATCGACAAACACACTGCCAGTACCACTGTAGGCAGAAATATTACTGACATCATCCACTGCCCGAACTCGGAAATACCAGGTGCCGTCTGCCAACGGATCTGGATGGGTAAAGCTATTATTAGTAATCGTGTCGGTGGTAACGCCAGACAAGAAATCAATATCCTCAGACCACTCGATCATATATGGATCATCAGCAAGTCCAACACCAGCGTCAGTACTGGCTGTCCAGGTCCAGGTTGGCGTATTGTCCGCCGTTGGTGTGGTGGTCGATGGTGTACCCGGAGTCGTTGGTGGATTGATATCTACAATCTTGCTGCCTTGATTTGACCAGGCTGATTGATTGCCGACTGCATCCACCGCCGCAATTCGAACATACCAGGTTCCATCAATCAGCTCATCGCTATGGGTGAAGCTATTGGTAGTGCTGGTATCTGTTGAAACGCCACTTACGAAAGTATTGTCCTCTGACCACTCAACTACGTAAGCATTGGTTGCTAGCCCAACTCCACTGTCTGTACTGGCTGTCCAGGTCCAGGTTGGCGTGTCGTCGTTCACGGGGTCAGAAGTGGTTGGGTCGCCTGGAACAGTTGGCGCCGTGGTGTCGATATTTACCTCGCCATTAGCAGAGTAGCTAGAAGTGTTGTCGGCAGCATCGGTAGCTCGAACTCGGAAATACCATACATCCTCTGCAAGCGGCACCGAGTGCGTAAAGCTATTGGTACTAGTCGTGTCGGTGCCATCAACTGAGCTAAATGTCTCATCAGTTGACCACTCAATTTCATAAGGGGTTGCCGCTAATCCAACACCAGTGTCATCTGGAACTGGCCAGGTCCAGGTTGGGGTAGTGTCATTGGTAGGCGTAGTGGTAGATGGGGCATCAGGAGTATCTGGGGCGACCGTATCAATTGTGACAGAGCCAGCCGTAGAGTAGGCCGACTGATTCGATAGCGTATCGCGAGCATTTATACGAATATACCAGGTGCCGTCTGCCAGTGGTCCAGGATGTGTAAATGTAGTCGAAGCTACAGAGGTACTTCCACCAATACTAGAGAAGTTAGAGGTATTCGACCATTGGACAAAATACGGGGTTGGCGTCAGCCCGACACCAGTATCAATGCTTGGATCCCAGTTCCAGGTAGGCGTGTTGTCGTTGGTTGGGTTGGTAGAATACGGCTGACCTGGCAGTGACGGCGGCGTGGTGTCAATCAACACACTGCCGTTTGCCGACCAAGCCGATAGGTTTCCCAGCGCATCGGCTGCCCGTACCCTAAAGTACCACGTATTGTCCGCCAAAGTTGTTGGATGCGGATAGGTGTTAGTTGCCGAAGTATCAGACGAAACACCGCTAGAGAAGCTTGAATCAAGCGACCACTGCACAGTGTATGGCACCGCAGCCAGGCCAGCACCGCTGTCTGTTGGTGGTGACCAGCTCCAGGTCGGCTGATTAAAGTTAGTAGGCGATGACGTGTATGGTGCCAGAGGTGTTGTCGGACCGGTGGTGTCAATCAGATGGACTGCACTAACCTGCCAGTTTGAGTTATTTCCTAACGTATCAGCAGCCCGGACACGGAAGTACCAGTTGCCGTCGTTCAGGTTACTGCCATGTGTGAAGCTTGTATTATCGGTGGTTGCCGAGCTGACACCACTGAGAAAAGTGTTGTCTATTGACCACTGCAACGTATAAGTTGGGGAGCCGAGGCCTGCGCCGACATCACTACTCGCACTCCAGGTCCAGGTTGGTCTTTTCTCTGTCTGCGAACTTGCCGTCGATGGCACGCCAGGATCTGTTGGCGGTGTTACGTCCAGCTGGAATGCAACCGCGCCACCGTTAGCGGTTGCGTAACTAGACTCGCGTGGCGTGCTATAGTTATCAATTCCCTTTACCCGCCAATAGTAGCTGGCCGTAGCCAGCGACATGCCGTCTGACCCTGCTATGTAAGTATCATCAGAAACGTTCTGACCAACCGTGTAAGTACGAGTCCCTTGATCACCAATATCAGAAATATAATCTACTTCTGGTGATGAAAAATCACTATTATCATCAATCTGTATCTGGAAACGCATATCATCAGCGTTGTTTTGATCAAACAATTCAAACGACAGCGTTGGCGTGCTGTCACCGACAAAACCGCCGCCGACAAAGCTAGCCGTACCGAGGTTGGTTGGTGTCTCTGGAGGGACATTTATTGTCCAGTTGATGTTGTTACCAGAGTCAGTGATGTTGGTGTCTGTAATATCGACCGGGCTGGCATTGACGTTGTTACTGTCCATGACATCCAGGTAGCTAATGGTCTCTGTCCCAGATGGATTAATGTTCCAGTGCTGTCCATCAACACTTGAGCGGAGTGACAATAGCTCTCCAACCGCACCGTTAAGTGTCAGTTGATTTGTAACCACGGTTGTTGAGCCTGCGGCGAATTCAAGTGTGGCTGCACTAGCAACCTGCTTTGTTAGGTTATAAAAAGTTGTCGAACTCTTAATCCGCTGATCACCGCCATTTAACGTGACAGTGCCACTTCTACCCTGGAAAACACCACCGTTGTTGTCGAGATTGCCGGCAATATTAAGTGCATAGTTACTAGAAGTTACATCAAATATACCGCTGTTAATAACAAGGTCACCGTTTATGTTGGCTGCAGCACTCAGGCTGATTCGGTTCAGCGTGAGTGCCGGCATTTCTCCAGATACAAGCTTGCCGATTTCCATACCAGTAAGCACGCGGCTATAGATGCGGACATCGTCAATTAGCCCCTCAAAATCATCGCTGCTGTCCGTACCAATTCGGTTAATAAGTCCAGCACCATTTAGCAGAGTCTCTGACCCACCCTGACTTACCCCGTTGATGTACAGAGCTAGCGCATGAGTCGCACCAATGTCGGTCTGAGTAATACAAAAATGCTTCCAACCGCCGTAGACCGAGGTAACTGTCCATGATGCCATCTGGCCGCCAGCCTGTTCATAAGCTCTAACCTCTGTACCACCATAAACCGCCAGCGCGTACTGGCCAGGCGTATCGGCGCCCAAAATTACGCCACTTCCCGAGGTCATATTTGCCCAGGCACACCAAGTCGCATTGTCCGGGATTGTCTGATCGTCAAATGACAGATAGTCTCCGCTACCATCAAATTCTAGACTGTTATCGTTGGTAAATGTCGAGCTTGGCACATCTGTCGATGCCACTACATCACCGTTGTAATCAGCGTTTTTGTCGTAGCCAGATACATCGGCCGCGACCGATCCTGATGGCTCATCAAACGGCCAGTGAGCAAAAGTACTGTCATTTTGTATCAGATTGAAATAATTATTGCCGGTTTTCAGTCCAGTCGTATCGCCCACCGCCGTCACGAGAACTGTTCCCGAATCGGTGTCGTTAGTAAAACCGCTGATTGTCTGCGAGTTTCTAAGCTGCAATGTACCATCGTTGTTGAAAGCTCCGCCATCATTCATCGCCAAGTTATAGCCAACCAGATTTAGCCGAGCACCGCTGTCGATAGTCAGCTCACCGAGCGCAATATTGGCAGAGGCGACTGGCTGATTTGGTGAGTCAGCAATCTCGACATGTGAATAATTATCAGGAACCGCACCGGTGTTCCAGTTGGCAGCAGTCTCGAAGTCTGACGAAGTTACACCAGTCCAGGTGCTAGTCGGATGACCGCCGTTGGCCATGTCATCCACTTCTGTATTTAGCAGCTCACGATTGTAGATCCTGACTTCGTCCATATTGCCAGCAAACGATCGGTTGAGTGCCGAGTTGTTACCCATGATTATGTTGTAAGTATCGTCAGATACCCGCGTGCCGACACCGGATGTGTCGGTCGTGAAGGCCACCTGCTCGACACCATCGATGAATAGCTTCACACCGCTGGAATCACTGGTGCCATCCCAGGTAACAGCCACATGCGCCCAAGCATCAGTTGGCAAAGTTGCAGTGGTGACTTTATTCAGTGCAGAGCTAGTAAAATTAGCGTAGAAATGCAATGCGCCGTTGTCGACGTAGAACGACCAGCCGTTAGTAGAGTTGGTCTTGTCGATAATACGGCCCTGAGCACTTTCGCCAGCGTAAGATGTCGGGTAAATCCAAGCACTGGCGCTGAATGTCGCCATGTCGTCAATCGGGTCAGCACTAGTAACGTTGATGGCGTTGTTGGTGTTGCCAAATGTCAGACTCTTGCCATTGCCATAATTGGTTGGTGGCGTGTTAACAGAGTACTGTGGCAGCACTGTACCAGACGGTGAACCCGTTCGGCCATCACCAGACCAGTCGACCTTTGAATCGGCAGCAAAGTTTTCTTCGAACTTCCAGTAGCCTACTAGACTGTCTGTACTTGGTGTGGCACCTGAGCGCAATATTCCAAACAACAGCGGAGCTGCCAGTAAAATACTGGTGGAAAGTAATGCTAAAACTACACGTTTCTGTCTCAAGTGTCCTCCAAGTCAAACGCTTATGACTATTGTACTCCTTTTGGGTGCCTATTCATATCTGTTAACTAGGGCTTTTTTGCTTGGTTTTGAGCGGTTTTACACAGCCTGATTTTTGTCATAAAGCTAACAGGGGTGAATATTGACTACCCTTGCCAAGTGTGATATAATAAGAGGATAGGCCAAATACAAAAACCCACACCTTCCTAGTTAAAATAGGTTTCTTCCAATGAAGAACCAAATTACTTCTTGCAACCATCCGCTGCATAGCGGAAGCAAGTTATTATTCTTTAAATAAAGAATCAAATTACTACTTTTCTTGCCGGAAGAAAAGTAGCCAAAAGACCTCGGGCCAAAATGTTTTCTTAACTTGGTTTGTTGTTAATAAACACAATACGCTGGGGCGGACTCCCTACGGTCGGCCCACAAAGTTTAATACTAGAGTTTGTGGACAGCGCCTTGCTCTCTATTAGTGTTTTTAACTAACAACCAAATTAGGAAACATTTTGAAGCCCACTTAAGACCATGGACACCCGCCTAGGCGGGTGGATTGTTTAAGTCGCCACGGCCTTGGCCGTGGCTTCTATTTTGGTTCCGGCTTTTCAAAATCCGATTTGTCGGTCTGGCAGGGTGAAGTCGCCTTTTGCGAGGACTATTTGCCACTGATTACGGGCTGCCAGTGGCAGTCCAGTTATAACAATATCGCCCCGATTAGGGCGTAGCCATGGCTCTCGGGTCTGGGCATCAAATTGGCTCCTGATTGGACTTTGTCAACACTACAACTAATAGCCGAGGACTGTTTGACGGAGTTGCTTCCCAAATAGCAGGCAACTCCTAGTTCCGCAGGCTGTTGTCTTTCTTGACAGAAGTATAGTCAAGAAGTGCTGCGGCCCGGTGGTTTTGCGCCACTTTTGACACCAAAAGCTGGCGGCCTTTGGTTCTTTGGCCGGAGAAAGAACATAAAATATATGGCTCTATACCGAAAGAAGCCGAATCTACTATTCGCCGACAATAATCAAAATATCAGCATCAGGGAACGTCTCGCCTGCCGGCAAACGCGAGATTTCTGCATTCAAATCTTTTGCAATTTCCTGGACTTTTTCGTCATAACGATCGGTTACGTTCACAATTGTGACACCCTTGTAATCAGACCTTGTAGATTTGTCGCGGCTAACAACATCGATATCTTTGATGCGCTTCAGCAAGTCCTCGACAGATTCAACCGGCTCAGTGCCTGAACTACCTTGGCGCACAAAAACTTTGGCGTCTGGTGGCGTATAACTGCCAGAATGCACAATTCGCTGCTCACTTGGCCGATACAGCACAGCCTTGCCTGCTTTGTAATACAGCAGTACTTTGTCGCCGTTTTTGGCTTGTTCGAGGAACGGCTGCTCGACTTTTTCTTTGTCTATTACGCTCAACACAGCAGGGTTTCCATCGCCACTAATACTAAGCTCTTTGTTGACCTGAACCACGATTTTGTCATTGGTGAGCTCTGCCGAACCTGAGCGAATTAACAGAGATAATCCTCCGATTATTATCATAATTACTACCAGCCCAATCAGCGCTCGCAACTTGTGTGATTTTGCCCACGAAGAAGCCAGCTGGAGAGTTGCCTTTGTATACACCCAAATACTCGGCTTGATTTCTGACGCCTGTGGTTCAACCTTTTTTTCAGCTGGTTTCGTGGTCTTCTTAGTTGCCTTTTTTGTAGCCATTATTGTCTATTATACCGTTCCTACTCTACGATCCAGTAGTTGAGAATATAAGTCGTGTTTGGCTCTAGATTATCGATTGACTCAAGCTTAAAGTCGCTGAGCGAGATCGAATCTGAATCAACATATATTGTGGACTTTACGGCTGCAGCATTTGCCGGGCTCAGCATGACCCTAGGAACACCATCAAAGCTCTGCGCAAAGTTAATCTGTGCCAGATATTCCGCGCTCAAGACAGCGGTTGCTCCAGTGGTAAGCCTCACCGTACCAGAGCTATCATTGCCACTGATCGTGATTGTAACGTCACTGGCAGTGATGCTACTACCAAGTACTGCGATCGGCTGGGTACCGGCAGTCTTGATGTGACCTGTGATGGTCAGATTCTTGGTAATTATTCGGTTGGCGACTGTCAGGGTATTGCCAACGCTCAAGTTCCCAACCACCGTCAGGTTTTGGATGGTTGCTTGCCCAGAGATATTTAGGTTTACAAATTCACCGTTGCTTAATTGTGATTGTATACCACTAACCGATGATATCAGACCGCTGGTCTGCCCAGAAACACTCGATAGCTGACCAGATATATTCAGGATCGATACGTCCTGAGATAGATTCTTTTGTACTGCCACGTTTAGTGTTGCGGCATTTTGCTGGACCTGCACATCCAGTTGCTGGACGCTCTTCGTTAGCAGTGAGGTCAGCAGATTGTACTTCACGCCCGATAGCTCACCACTAGAATACTCGGCCAGCATTGGGTTAACTGCTTCTACTTCTTCGGCGATAAATCCAAGCTCATGCCCGCCCATGGTTGGATCTTTCCAGTCGTACTCTACTGGCCGGAGCTGTCGTAGAGTCGTTAGATCAAGGCTCAGATTGCTGATGTTTTCTTTGTATTTTCGTAGCGAAGTACAGTGACCCAGGGCAAACCCAAAGATTCCAGGAGTAGCAGACCTACAAGCTCCCGTGGCACTGACTCCGGATGTGCCACCGTAGTGTACATTCGATGAACCAGCAGCCACTACACCGCTATTACCAAAGACACCGCCGGCTGCAAAAACTCCCGAGTTAGTAATTGAAAACGCAGCCGTACCAGTGTTATAAGATCCCCAGTTGTTCGAAATCGCAAAATGGAGCTGGGCATCGCCCCACCCACCAGTCATCGTCGAGTACATCAGAGCACCGCTGTGAGCATCCAGTGTACCTCCGTAGTTAGTGTCTGTCATTATCTGGAGACTGTTCCTGCCCAAATGTGTTGCATTGATTGCAGCTCCGGAACCAAGCGCAAGACCCTCATTTGCCTGCAACGTGCTACCACTTATGGCATTTGCCGTAGCAATACTGCCAAATCCAGATGCAATCGACCCGCTGGTGACTGCCCCGAGTCCCGTAATTTTAGAATATGACCCGGCAGTAAGGTTGGTATTACTTACCGAGTTACTTGCCAGTGTCAATACACCGGTGCTAGATATCGTTGCCGCGCCACTTAGCGCCCGTGTCACCCACTGCGAACCGTCTGCTACCAGAATATTACCCGACGAAGCCGTTGTGGTTCCTAGTGTTGCACCGTTTATTTTGGCTACTGTTGCACTGCTGGTTGTCCCTGACAGGTCACCACCAACCGAAGTTGAGGTGATACAGTTAGCCCATGACCCAGCTTCATAACAACGGAATTTACCAGCATTAGAGTTGTAGTACAGACCGCCGTTCACACCGCTTGGGTCACCGCTGTTGGTCTTAGTATCTAGGACCAGGAGCGTGCCGGTAGTATCAGATGTACCAACCGCCAACTGCCCATTAACCGTCATAGCCCCCGCCAGGTAGCTGGCATCGGTGCTTTCACTGTAGATAGCCCAGTCACCAGATGGCTGGGCATAGACGTTGTTGGCTAGCCAAAGACCAATCTGGTTGGTGGTACGGGCTGGGTTCTGGTTAGAGATGGCGACGCCGACCGAGTTGGTGATGGTGCCACCAGAACTAACGGTTGGGGCTTCGACCAGGACACTGAGGTAGCGGGTAACGGTTGAGGAGGCACTGACGAAGCCAGTCGACTGCAAACCAACCGCAATGTTGAGGGTGCCAGCACCGGTATAGGACACTTCACCCCGGCCACCAACTAACCAGGCACTGCCTAGGTTGGCACTGGCTGAACTGGCAAAGTTTCTGAAGCCTGTGTACTGGGCAGACGAGATACTGCCTGGGCTGGCGGTAACCGACGTGTTCATACCGTAGATAGCACCAGTAGTGGCGGTGGACGTAGTGGTAACCGCCAGGGTCTGACCACTGGCGTTGACGGCTGAACTGACGTCTAAGGTACCTGAATAGGTACCAGCACCGGTGCTACTGATAGCTAGACGAGTGGTGCCGCTGGTTTCTAGGTTCAGGCCGTAGGCGTCGTTGGTACCGATGGTCATAGGGGCGGTGAAGCTGTTGCCGCCTTGGACAAAGACCGCGCCAGCACCGGTGGTGTTACAGGCAGCGAGCTGATTAGAGGTATTGCGGCAGACTAGGATTGCAGTGTCTGCCGTACCCAGTGTGCCGACTGAAAGTGTTCCGTTTATAACTGCATCGTTGCTTACGGTGAGAGCCGTACCACTTGCCCCAAAAGTTGTTGGTCCATTAAAGATATTGATGTCGGTAGTGCCAGCCTGGTAGATACCGTAGCCGGTGCCGACTCCGCTGACGCTTTGGGGATGTATGTACAGGCCATAGGCATTGGTGATGGCGCCAGCGCTTACAATCGGTGATAGCGCCGATAATCCAAAGGCACTATTGATTGTTCCGCTGCCTGTATTCATGATTTGAGCCGTGAACCCCTCTGCCTCGTTAATCGTGCCGCTGCCGCTGTTGGTGACACGGCCGCCTGCCCCGACTGCAGTGCCGAGTGATGCACTACCGCTATATGTTACGTCGCCGCCTATGCCTGCTAGTATGGTGTCTCCGTTGACATTGGCGGATGAGGACATTACATTTCCTTGTACTCCAACGTAGAATGCAGGTCCTACTGGAGGAGAGGCTGGATTTACATCCAGATGGCCGGAGATCAGGCTTACTCCTGATGTGGAGTCAGTGATACCGCTTACCCCTAGACCGCCGTTGTTGATGGCTGTGTTGCCATTGATATTTGTGTTACCGCTGGCGTCAATTGTTAGCCGGGTTATGTTGTTGGTTATGAGATTAAGGTCACCGTTGTTGATAGTACCTAAGCTCATGGCAGTGGTGCCACCGAGGTTGTTACCGCCCTGGAGGATGTCGCCGGAGCCGCCACCGCCACCACAGTTGGCTAGGTTAACCAGACAGAAGGTGTCGTTGCCGGTTACTGCCGGAATAGTAAAGGTACGGTTGGCGCTCAGGGTGTCCATGAGTATAGTGCCGGTGAAGCTATTGTTAGCAAAGAACAGATTGCCAGAGGAGTTGAAGCCAGAGAGGGCTGTGCCGGAGTTGTTTTGCATTTGCAGCAAATCAGCGGTCTGACCCGAGTTACCACGAATCACCATGCCAAGCGTACCATTAGCGTCAGTGGTCACGTTGATTCGAGCACCTAGATCTTGCGGATTGTTGTTCGAGAACGACACACGCCGACCTTCATTACTGCCGTAAACGCGTATTGCTGTTGCATTTGAAGATTGTATGAAGACTCCTCTGCTGCCACCGCCGGCGGTGCCACCCGTTACATACACATCACCAGTACCTTGTATCATCGTATTACTCGCTGCACCTGTAGAAGATATGACGAAATTATTTTGATTAGTGGTTAAGTGTGTCTGGCCACCATTGGAGTTGTAAAGACTGGTTACAGTAGTATTCTCGACAAGCCGAATACCTTGCGCAGAACCCTGTGCGGTTTGGACAATTTCAAGCCTTGCCTGTGGCGAGCTTGTGCCTAGCCCCACCCTTTGGTTAGTAGTATCAACATTGAACACATTGCCCGTACCCGCAGCATTTAGCACCTGGAAGGCAGTGGTAGAGTTGGTCGTGTTCTGGAACAGGGCTGCACCGCCATCAGCTACCATCATTACACCAGTGCCATTATCTTGCAGCTGTAGTATGTTGCCGGTAGACGTGCCACTGTTGACGATAAGCCCGATGGCCGTACCGGAAACAGCGTTTACATGCAGCCGAGCACCAGGGCTTGCAGCGCCAATGCCGACGTTGCCGACGTTGTTAACAGCCATAAAATCGTTCGTAGACGAACCGTTCGCCCTGATCCCAAAGATATCATGCGTCTGTCCACTACCTGCCTGTACAATCACCCTGTAGTTTGACGCATTGCTGCCTGCTATCGCTCTAAAGAAACTTTCATTATATTGCCGGTCTGCTACTGAAAATTCTCCGCTTAACCTACCGGCAACCTGGAAGTTTTGATCGTATATTCGGATCTGGTTAGCTCCAGTACTGGCTGTGCTTCGATTCAGGTATACGTGATCAGATGTCGGGTAAATGTTTAGGCCATAATTTGCGCCCGTAGCCGGAGCAATAGTAAGCACATTGGTGGCTATCTTGAGTTCAGTGCCGCGAATCCTGACATTGCCGTTGATATCCAGTGTTTCCGAAGGTGCTGCCGTGCCAATACCAACATTCCCGGTAGATAAATTAAATGTCATAATATCGCCCGCTCCTGATGGGGCGTTGATTTTTAGCAGATCGCCGCTTACGGCCTGGAGGCGTCCCTCTAAGTTACCGAAACGCTGCAAGCTTATCTGCTTGTCGCCTGATCCGGTTACTAAGATGCCTTCACTCGCCGTGTCAGAGCGAATCGTGAGCATTTTGGTCGGGTTGGTTTCGTTGATGCCGATGCTTCCTGCTGAATACAGTGAACCTACCCCTAGCTTGGCATTTGGAGTAGTGCTGATTGATGTACCAGCGGTTGAGAGCCTGAACTGCCCAAAGCCCGTAGCCCCGGCAGTTGGATAGTACCCAAAGTCACCCCAAGCAACATCACGCCCATTAAAGCGTATGTTGCCCGAATTATCGTTCACACCCAGTCCGTTTGTAGCAGTATGATCACCAATGAACACTGTTACAGCGCCACTTGGTGCCCGCAACCAGTTAGTGGTAGGTGACGAACCTCCTGTGGAGCTGCTGGTTGCCGCTGTTGCCTGGAGCATCGCGCCGTTAGCCCCCACTACCGATAATCTAGAGGCTGGTGTTGTAATACCAATACCAACATTGCCGCTGCCAAGGATTATCATCTTGGTGCTAAGGTTACGGAGTGTGGCTCCGGTTGCTCCGGCATCGGAGGTCTGGAATAAGATATCTCCACCAGCCAAGTTACCCGTGCTACGTCCAGAGGCGATAGCAATGTTGCTGCCCTGTATGTCAGTGCCTAAACCGCCAGTTGTCTGGATTGTTACTAATGAATCTGGCGTTGCACTATTCACCCCCCGGCCTATAAAGACATTTCTAGTACCGTAGGTTTGATCACCACCAATCACTACCTGCCTGCTCGCGGTTGTTGCAGCTTGGCCGCCGATAGCCATTGAGCCATAGTGACCAGCACCAACTATCGCCTGGTCACCAATTACAACCGAACCATTGCCTTGCAAAGCTTGTGCCAGATAGCCAATAGATATACTGCCGCCGCCCGTTGCGGAGGCACCACTACCTAAAGCTATAGCTAAATTCCCGGTGGCGGAGGCACCATCTCCAATCGCTATCGCTTGTGCTGAATTTGCAGTTGTATTATGTCCTATGGCTGTAGAGCTATTTCCTGATGCAGTCGCACTATGCCCTACTGCTAGGGAAGAAGATCCGCTGGCAACGGCGCCTAAACCAAATTTTTGAGACTCGTTTCCTGTCCCAGGCACGCTGAGAGTTGCCCCGTTGCTACCCTGGAGTACACCGGCAGTTGTTAGGGTAAAGTAAGTGGTATTGTTGGTCTCAAGATTCAATGCATAGTTGTCATTGGTACCAATGGTCATGGCGCCGCCAAAGCTGTTACCACCCTGCAGGATATCACCCATGCCACCAAGACCCGTACAGTTGCCGCTGGTCAGACAAATCGTACCGTCCGCATTCGGCAATGTTATGGTTCTGTTGGCGGTTGGGTCGGTAATGGCAAGTGTGGTGGTAAAACTATCGTCAGTAGCCCCCTGGAATGCCAACGGAGACGCACCCAGTAGCTGGGACGTAACTGTCAGGCGGTCAGAGGTAGCATTGCCAATAGTAGCATTGCCACCGATGCTCAGCGAACCGCCTGCCGTGATGCTACCAGTAATATCAATATCACCAGTCTGGGCCACGCTCGGGCTAAGCTGTAGGAAATCGCTGGCATCCAGCCCGTCCAACCGATCGGCATTGAACGCGTATGGGCTAGCTGTCAGCTGGATACGCGGCGACATCTCGCCGTCTGGGTCGGAGTTAAACGTAATACCTAAGAAGATGTTATCGGTGTTAAAGTCCACACTCCCAGGCAGCGCCGTCGAGCTCCCGAGGTTATGATGAAAAATACCATCAGTTACATCTATGTTAACCGTCTCTGACCAGGTAGAGCTACCGCCGCTAGATAGTGTGTAGAGCTGAAACACAAATTGATAATTACCATCAGCGACATTCAGCCCTTGATCATCAGTCATCTTCCCTTGGAAATTGATGGTTTTGTTTATACCAGGCGCTGCTTGAGTCATCATTGTTTTTTGCACAACGAATAATATTGCAAATACCCCTATGGCTGCGAGTATTGCAAGAAGTGTATATTGACGTGTGCCAATTCTACCCAATGCGAGAGTCCCTATGCAAAATTACTACTTATGTTTATTGTAGCAAACATAAGCCGAATACAACAGATAATGACTCTCTGTTGTGGAAGACTTTTTAGGCCAATTAGTTACGCGTAACTGGTCTTTTTCGGTATAAAATGAACATATAGAGTACAATTGCAGAACTAATAAGAATTAGCACGCCCACACCTACTTTACCAAGATACCAGTAGTGTGTGGTTGTTATAGTAGTCTGCTCTTTGCCGTCAAATCGCCATTCTGTCTTGAGTGTATACCGACCTGGCAGCCATGGCTGGCTCACAGACTGGAATGGAGTGTCATATATTCGGTAAGTATCGGGCAATATGTAGCCTGATGCTTCGTTGATTACGCCACGTGACACTATAGAATTAAACGGCCCCGTGAGCGTAGTTGTGCCCCTTGGTACGACATGGGTATTGCCTACGTTATGAAACCTTAGATCTGCACTACTTGGTAGGCTTACGAGCGAGTTGTTCGCTTTTATGCTGTCTAATTCTAGTTCGAGCGTCTCTCCACCGTATTTTTTGAGCAGAACAAGGGTACTGGCAGCTGGAAGCGTCTCTACGCTCTCGGTATTTAATTGTCCGACTTTTGTAGACGAAACAACAACAGCGCCGTAATGCCCACCAGGACTCAGCGAATCTTCGTTTTTAATGGTCACCCTAACTTCCTCTGTCTTTCCTGGCTCTAGTCTGACCTGAGTTTTATCAAGACTCATCCACTTACTGAGTCCATAGGTAGTTGTTTCTTGGCCAGTGCGCCCTAGGAACGCCACACCACCAGATTCGTCCAGCGCGCCAAAATCAAGCGTCGATAGCTTAAATTCGGTCGCCAACTCCGTAGTGTTGGCAATTGTTACACTAAAACTCACTTGCTCGTCGGACTCACGAAGCTCTACCTCTTGTATGGCTGGGGCAATGCCGATTCCACTGGCCGCGAAAACCGATGGACTTATCGTCAAGAACACTAATCCTAAGACCAGCGCTAGCTTACGCTTCACCCGTAGGTTCCTTTGGTTTAGCTGGTTTCTTCTTTGGTAGCTTCTTTTTGCCCAAACCGAACAAATTACGAGCAATCATATAGATACCGGCTAGCAGAATGGTCGCTAATATTAATCCAAAGAATATAATTCGCCATGGTATAACCCAGAATGTCAGCACCGCCTCTATTGGCACATCCTTTTCTCCGTCATCATAGGCCATGAGTAGCGTCGCCTTGTACTTACCGAATCTTAGCTTGCCCAAGTTAGACAAATCCCAATTGAGCTTAGTCTTGGGTGTACCATCGCTGTTTGTAACAACTTTGCCATTTTCCTCTATAACTTCGTAGACTGGAAAACCGTCTGACCAACTAGCTCGGAAAATTCTAGACGAGTCGGGCAAGATGTTACCACGAGCATCGTTAACGTCAAGCACAGCAATTTCCTCATTGCCTTTGGTGATAAAAATACTACCAGATGGAATTAAGTGGATGTTACCACTATTTTTGAGACTGACTTCAAACTCTGCTGGCAGGAATTCGTAGACTGATCTACCAACCTTAAACTCATTTATTTCTACCTTACGTAGAGCATACGGCACTTTTACGTCTAGTAGCACCAGTATGGCCGTGCCACCCTCGAGACTTGCACCCTGGTCAGTTGCATCAGTGGCCTGTGCACGCGTGAAAGTAACAGCGTAGTAATAGCCCAAGCCCGCTTCTGGTGGCACATCTATTGTCATCACGATCGTCTGCCAGACATTCGGTTCCGCCACAAACTGATCCTGCGAGAAGCTAACCCAGTCAAAATAATCATCACCTGGCTCACGGTCTGCTAGCCGCGGCTGTCCGCTATCATTATTGGCTCCAAACTTTAGCAGACCCACCTGCAAGTTTTCTGTCGCTGTACCACTGTTTTTTATTCGCAGTTCTGTAGTGACAGTAGTGCCTGGATCGGTAGATATGTTAATCGGCAGCGGCGAAGTAGTAAGGTTCAGAGAGCCATCATCTGATTGAGCCTGAGCTGACCCAAATGGATATAGGCCAGCAATCACAATCAGGCCGGCTAGTATCAGTAGGATTCCCCTCTTTACCATCTTATGCTTAATTATAGCAGTTCAGGCACTTTATGCCCGAAACCATCAACCACATCCCAAATTTTCAAAGGCCAGGCCTTTTACAGATGAGAAAATTACAAGTTTGCCAATTCGTGCTTGAGTTCGCCCAACATATTTCTGTTTTCTTCGTAGTCAGATACAAACTCCAGGTAAGCCTCTCGGCTGGCGTGTTGCTGTATCACCCTTTTGGTTTGAAGCCATTCTGGTTCGCTCGCATTGCGTATATGACTAATGCTTGAGTATGGAAATCTTTTCCAGCTACGAGGATTAAGGTGTATATACCTTGAAACGTGCAATAAATAGGCATCCCTACTGATAATCGCTGCTTTGAATCTATTCTCAAACAAAGGACCCGTACGCTCGTATTTGTGGTTGAAGTACGTCGAATAAGCCACCATGACGCTTTTCATTAACTGAGACAAAGTTCCCTGCGTTGCTTGATAAAACAACAGATGAAAATGATTATCCATCAAGCAATAAGTCAGAAGCTCCAGATCACCTCTGTAATGTGGATAGGTATAGTTTTGTTTATTGGTTACGGGTTTGATCGACAGGTGTCTGGACAGAAGGTATAGGAAATAATCCTTATCTGCAGCTTCGCGGAAGATAAGTCCCTTTGCTGCACCCCTGGCATAGACATGATAATAGCTGTCCCCGGTGTCAAAACGTACTGTATTCCTCGACGGCATAGGCAAATTATAGAGAAATCGACAAAACTTGTAAATCACCTATCTGTAAAAGGCCAGGCCTTTTACAGATAGGGTTTTTGCAAGTTTTTATATGGTGTATAAAAGCTCCTGCGAAGCGAGCTCCTAGAAGGAGCCAGCACCGATGATAGTCCAGGTGTCAGTATAATCAATACCGGCCGGTGTCATAGTGTTAATAGAAGCCTTGCCGCGCAGAGTCAAAACATCACCATTGGCAGTGCCGTTAGCTGAAGCAATCTGTCGATAGGCTGTATCTAGGCCGGAGCCGTTGTTATCAGCACCAGTTCCAGCATAAGCAGGCACAACAGTCACTGCTCCACCACCACCAGCATCAGTTGCCTGTACCCCAAGCACGTAGCCCTCTGTATTGGTCGCCAGAGACGCCGCAGAACCAGGAGTTGTAGAGTTAATCGTCTTACCAGCAGCCGCAGAGTTTAGACCAGTGTTAGAGTCACGAGCCCACGCAACCCACCCCTGTGTGGCGTTGGTCGTGATAGTTACGGTTCGCGGGGTTGTCTGTACTACAGCTGCAGAGTCGAGGTTTGTTACGAAGCTTGTGCTGTTAGCGTCCAGCACGAAGTTAAATGATGGTGGCACAATAGCGTTTACAATAATTTGGTCATCAGCAATGGTTCGCACACCAATCACGGTGTTATCAATTTGCGCATCACCTGATGTTTGGGTCTCGACAGTTAATGAGTAAATTCCAGAGGTTGGGTTGGTGACAGGATCATTGGTAGCTGTCCGGTCGATGTCTACACAGTAAGTGGTAGTGGCAAATAAGTTAGTAACGCCAGTAATTGTGATGTTCTTAGAGCTAGCAGTGTTGCTACCTGTGGCAACGAGTGTACCTGGTAAGCTAGTGGCGCCACAACTACTGGCAGTTGCAGTCAAGCCACTAGTAGCGATAGTGTAAGCATCTGGGAATCCAATCCGCACTTTTGCCTCAGTACCGACGTTGCCCGATGGCACTGTGAAGGTGAGTCGGAAGGTGCTAGCAGAGGTCGCGCGCATGCGATTAAAGCGAATTGATGTGCCAGTCAAACCAGCCGCATCGATCCTGAAACCACTAGTTATCAAGATTGTTAACACCACAAACAGCAATGCCCCAAAGAGCCGAATTTTCTGAATGGTGTTTATTTTATCTGTCACGTTCGTATCATCGAACCTTTTTTGTTTTAGAATTTGCTCTAAGCATAAGAAAAAAAGCCAAAACTGTCAATAGAGGTAGCCCAGATAACCCCCAAACCTGTGTATAACTCTGAAACAGCCTTTTCATAACCAACATCAAGCACTTTTTCCTGGCCAAGACTACCTGCTGCTATACAGCAGGTAAAAGTGTAAAACCTCTATCTGTAAAAGGCCTGGCCTTTTACAGATAGGACTTTCGCAAGTTTTTGTATTACCACTGTTAAGTGGCTTTTTTGAGCCAAGGGTAATCCCCGTCAAGATGGGGTCTCCATTTAGGAGGCGTATAAACAGGTTCTGCTTATCAGAGACGAGTTTTCAAGCGATTTCGCAGACAGGAACTACCATAATCAAGCGGTGATTTTGGGAGCACAGGTATCCGCCTGAGATGTGCCACCAAAATTAGCGCGCGCTATAGATTGGCTCCTAGAAGGAGCCAGCACCAATAATGGTCCAGGTGTCCGTGTAATCAACACCCGCCGGCGTCATAGTAGTAATCCCAGCCTTACCCCGCAGAGTCAAAACATCACCATTGGCAGTGCCGTTAGCGCTGGCGATTTGCCGATAAGTTCCATCAAGTCCAGAGCCATTATCATCACCTGCACCGCCTGCATATGCCGCCGTTATGGTTAGCGATCCGCCACCGCCTGCATCTGTTCCGGTCACACCCAAGACATAGCCTTCTGTGCCTGGCGTCAGCGTAGCGCCAGTGCCCGGAGTGGTTGACGCCACCGTATGTCCAGCCGCAGCAGATGTCAGCCCAGTGTTAGAGTCACGAGCCCAAGCAATCCAACCCTGTGTGGCGTTGGTCGTGATAGTTACGGTTCGCGGGGTTGTCATGATAATGTCGCCAGTATCAAGATTACTGACAAAGCTAGTACTGTTAGCGTCTAGTACGAAGTTAAAGCTTGGCGGCACAATCGCACTAACCACGATTTGATCGTCAGCAATTACCCGTACACCAATAACACTGTAGTCAATCTGGACATCTCCCGACGTCTGGGTCTCGACATTCAGCGAATATATTCCGGAGGTTGGGTTGGTAACAGGATCGTTGGTAGCTGTTCGGTCGATATCTACGCAGTAGGTAGTAGTGGCTGATAGATTGGTCACCCCAGTGATTGTAATATTCTTTGAGCTGGCGGTGTTACTTCCTGTGGCAGCTAGTGTGCCTGGCAAGCTAGTGGCGCCACAACTACTGGCAGTTGCCGTCAAACCAGTGGTAGCAACGGTGTAAGCATCCGGGAATCCAATCCGAACCTTGGCTTCTGTTCCTACATTTCCGGATGGCACCGTGAAGGTAAGTCGAAAAGTGCTGGCTGTTGATGCCCGCATGCGATTAAAGCGAATTGATGTGCCAGTCAAACCAGCGGCTTCAATCTGCACACCGCTGCTTGATAACACCACTGTGAAGGCAAATAAAATTACCCCTAGTAATCGAAATCTACGTTCCCGCAAGTTGTCTCCTTGTCTACACGTGCGTCACCCAAGATACGGGTACACAACGACTTACAATAAGCATAAGTGTAGAACAGCGTAACGTCAATCACTTTTCACTGTTTTTTATCTAGAAAGCAGCCGTCGCTACAAGCGTGTAGGTATCAACATAGTCCGGCGCTGCTGGCGTAGTACCCGATGTCTTGATCTTGAGCAAGAACGAAGCTCGGCCATCATACAGAGGTCCAGACGATGTCAAAAGTTGCCGAAATTGCCCGTCAACCGCGCCAGTCACATCACTAGCCCCGTTAAACGGCGATGGCACACTGAGCGGTCCGCCCGATGATTCGCTAGCGGAACTGTTCTGAGCGCCAACGCCTTCGTTTAGCACCGATAGGTCGCCTGTCACAGCATTGATAGTGTGACCGGTCGTTGCACTCAGTAGACCACTGTTGTCAGACACAATATAGACAAATGCACCGCTCTCGGCATTGCTCTCGATATCTACCCAAATCTGATCACTGCTGTCGGTCACACTGTCGGGGTTGATACTACCAAAATCAAGCAAGTATGGCGGCGCGGTTTCTGTATCTGTACTGGCGATGTCTATATCAAACACCACCGAAACTTGCGATGTAGCCGCCGTTGCCTCTGGCCCAAAACCTGTCTCAGAGAATTCACCCTGACGAGCCTTTACCTTAACTTCATAAGTAGTATCGGTAGACAACCCAATCACGTTCATGCCCGAGCCACCACCCCAAGCCGTGTAGTCACGAAAATCCTCTGGTCCAAGCGCCGACCCGACAGTACTATCAGACTGGACGTACTGAGTTGTCACAAAGTTGTCATCGCTGATTGCCACCGCATAAGTAGTGTCGCTTGGGTTGCCGCTTGTATCAATAATCAGCTGAAGTTTGTTGTACCAATCAGATGGATTCTGCCAAGTAGGAGCACCAGGTAACGCCGCCAACCTAGAGCCTAGTAGTCCTGGGCGCAGACCGTAATTTGCACTGGTGGTACTGTCGCCGCTCAAGTCACCAGCGATTCCCTCCAGCGAATAATTACTGGTACCAGTAGTGCCACCACCAGCCCCAAATCCATAATCATTCAGCTGGTAGTTGCTGGTGCCCGGTAACGCCGCAAAAAGCATTACTCCACCACCTACCAATAATCCCGCTATTGCTTTCATCTTAGAATAATTGTATCACTCTAACCTGTTTTTTACTGCCAATGAAAATCCGCAAGCAAAGCCTTGGCCTCTGCATTCAAATCGCCTTCTGGTGCCTGCAAAGTATAGGCCAGCATGGCTAGCTTGCCATCGTAGGTCGCGAAGGCCGTCAGCTCGCTGCCATCGGCCTTTTCGAAAGTCACAAAACTATTGTTGCCAGCCGTCACCGCACCTTCGTGGTAAAGCGCAGGACTTGTGTGTCGAAATTTGTAAGAAGACTCTTCGCTCATGCCACCTGCTGGCAAATCCTTAATCGTAATCACGAATATTCTGCGCCCAGTCACATCACTCCTAGCTACCCTATAAACCTCTAGCGCAGTAGTGTCTTGTTGACTTATATCGCTAACTGTATCGAGTGATGCATCGTATATCAGACTAAAGTGTTTAGCTGTAATCGTGTTGGTCTTGGCTTGTTCCTCGATCCGCTCATCTTGTAGCGAATGTTTAACTATCGTGCCAGTTGATGGCTGGTTCATGAAGGCCAGCGCAATACTAAACAAAACCATACCAACAAGGCTCCAAAACAAAATCTTGTAGCGAAGTTTATAGCGATACGGTTTCCGTTTGTAAGCCATTGTTATGCTTATTCTAACCTAGTTTTTGGCTGGGTGACACTAGCCTACCAAGAGACTCATGTGTTGACCATAATTATGCACCTGAACAACAACATCCCTATACTATCATGCACTTTGCAGGGCCTGGCCTTGCAAAGTGGTTTGGTAGGTTTTTAGACCGGGTGTTGGCGGCGGTTTTTGCGGCGATACCAGGCGCTGGCTACGCTCTCGCCGCGGCGCTCGCCTAGCCAGAAACATATACCCATCAGCAGCACAATTCCGTAGACCGACCAGACTAGTTTGAGAATGCCAGAAAACAGATTGATGGTACCGAGCGGGCTGGCATCGTTTGGTCTGACTAATGCCCCGCTGATGATGTTTGGATCGTTCATGATGCTAATTAGCTGTAGCGACGCGCTGTAACCGCGGCTGTCGACAATTCGGACTGTGACGGTGTAGAATTCGCGGTCTTCTTTTTGAGTGGTGTAGATGTGTTCGACGGTAAATTTGTCGCCAGTGACATCCGTAATAACATCGCTGTAGCCATCACCCCAAACTGCGTAGACGGTGTATGGATTATTGCCGCCAAAGATTTTGAAATCCCAGCTAATCTTTTGACCACTATAGGCTGCCTTGAAGAAGTATTCGGTGGCTAAATAAAACGGTGTCTGGGTGTCTGGGCGACCGCCCGGCTGATAGCCTGGACTACCTGGGTTGCTAGGCTTACTGGTGCTGCCATCGCCCGGAGATTCTATATCAGGAGTGTCGTAATACACGGTTACTATGGCCGAAGCTGGGCCTTCGTTGTCGGCAATGTTGTAAGTCCTTGCCCTCAGGTCGTTGCGACCAGCAAACAGATCAGTAGTGATAGAAAATGTGCCGCCAGGCGTACACAGTGCAGCGCCAGAGAAAATTTCATTGCGGAACAGTTTAACGTAGTAGCCCGCCTCACAGGTACCGCTGACAGGCACTGATGAATCAGTAAAACGATCATTTTGTTCGGGACTCAATATAACAGCGGCCTGGATCGGTGGGCTGCCATTGGCCACCGCTGTGACAGTAACATCGGCCGCACGTACCGAAAGTGTGGTTGTCGTCAGCACCATGCCCACCATCAAAAGCAGTACCCCGAGCAGTGGATACGAAGTATGACTCTTATGTAGCTTTTTGCCGGTATGTGTCCGGTGGGTCAGCTTGAGCCGGGAGTATTTTATGACTGGTTGTTCGGACATTTTTATTTTTCCACGCATTCCACACCGTCAAACCTGCCATATTGCAGAGCAATATGCCTGTTTGCCTCTTGGCTCCTTTGTTATTTGTCTGCTTGTGAGTCGCAGTCACCGTACATTAGTACGGCTCCTTCGCGATTCGCACAGCCAAATCAAAAACGAGCTCAAGTGTGGAATCCGTGTTGGTTACGGACAGGTCTATTTAACCATGACTGGTTTTAGACGGCAAGGTCTAGACTAGACGGCGAGCGTAAAAGCGCTGCAGCGGTACGGATAGTATCATTCCCAGCAGGGCTACGAGGCTCCAGACAGGAGAGATTAGCCAGCCTACAACTACCATTAGGGCTACTGTGGCTACTAGCCATACAAGAAATTGCTTGGTGTTAACCTTGAGCCGTAGATACTCGGCACCCAGATAGTAGTATGGGAAGACCGTGACAACTAGCAGCGTACTTGAGATCAGACCAAAGATCAGCACCACCATAAGGCCTTCCCAGAATGGGCTGGTGAGAGCTAGTGGAATCAATGAAACAACCGCCGTAACAGATGTGGCAAACAGAGGACGGAAACGTTCACGTAGCGCCTCAACTGCCGAGTCGACAACACCCATGCCTTGTTTGCGAGCTTGGTTGGCGTAGTCGGTCAGCAGAATCGTGTTCTTGATGCTGAGTCCGAGTAGTGCAAAGAAGCCAAGCATCGCAAAGAAGCTGAATACATTGCCAGTGATATCAAGACCTAGTGCGATACCAAATATACTGAACGGAATCGCCAGGAAGATCAGTAGCGGCTGCAACAAGCTCCTGAACTGAATGGCCAGCAACACATACATGACAGCCAGCAGGATTGGGAAAGCGATAGCCAGAGCATAGAATGACTCTTGATTTTCGGCCTCTTGGCCAATATCTATTTGGATTGCATCATCTGGCAAGCCGTAGGTTGCAAGCTTGTCTGCATCGAATTCTTCCCTAACCGCAGTCTCGGCTTGCAGCACTAACGCTGATAAGTTGCTGCTATCAAAACCCGCGCCAACAGTAACAATCAGCTGGCCGTCATCACGAATAAACTGATTTGGGCTAGATATGGTGATGTTCTGATACTGTACTTCGTCGCCGTTAGCACTAACCAGTGGTGTCGATTCCATAAATTTACTTATGTCTTCGGCCGCAGCAAAAGCCGCTTCTCTGTCATCTGCCGCAATCTGAACCACAAAGCTTGATGACGGTGGGCCAATATCTGCCTGACCAACAGATGCATTGAAGCCGGCATTCGTTAAATCGTTCTCTAGATTTTCGGCAAGCTCTGGTGAGCGGATTTCACGCTCATGATACGAAATAATCTTGATTTGCTGGGTGGCTGATTGCTCGGTACCAGTTCCATAGTACGAACCTTGGATGAAGTTTGCCTCTAGTGTCTCGGCTGTAACCTCGTCTGCCTGAGCAGCTCTTTCCTGGGCCTGCTCAATTGTCAGACCTGGCTCAAAGTTGAGGTTAACTATCAAGCCGTTAGTGTCCTTGGTAGCCGGGAAAATGTTGAATGGAACGTTTCGGGCAATTAGCCCACCAGCCGTAACGAAAGCTATTCCGATAAACACTGCCGTCAGCCCTACCGTAAATAGTCGCTTGTCCGAATGTCGTGCCCAAATCATTGGCCGTGTTACAAAACGCGCTAGCTTGTCCTCGAAGCCCGCAGCTACCTCGGTAACGCCTTTTTTGCCCATCTGCTTTTTGCCTAGTAGTAGATAGCGAGCAAAGAACGGTATGAATATCAGTGCCACCAACAAACTGATAAGTAGTCCGGAAATGACCGTGACTGGTATAGCGCGGATGAACGTGCCAAGTATGCCGGACACAAATAGCAATGGAGCGAAGCTTAGACTAGCCGTGAGCGTTGCCGCCACCATAGCCCGGCTGACTTTGCGCGTAGCTTCCTTGACTGCTTTTCGCCGATCCTTGTGCTTGTGCCGAGCAGCATCGATAGCCTCGACCATAATAATGGTATCGTCGACAATCAGTGCCAGTGCCAAGATAAGTGCGAATAGCGTGATGACATTAAGCGTGTAGCCTATAACATGCAGGAACCCGAGTGTCATTGCCACGACTGTAATCATCGAAATAACTGTGATCAGAGAAGCTCTGACAGCAATCACGATTGAGCCAACAACCAACACCGCCAGTAAGCCCTCTAGTAAGGAGCGCTGGAGCTCAGAAATTTGCTCCTCGATTGATGGCGCAAAGCTAGCGCTAATTTTGGCATTGTAGCCGCTAAATTCTTCTAAGTTATGCAGCTCGCTTAGAGTAGCTTCGATTTCTTCGTCTAGTTTGATAATATCTGGGTTTTCTACCGCCGAAACACCGATGATTACTGATTCGTGATAGGCGGTAACATCGTCTTCGCGTAGGCCAAACCTATCAAAACTTCTCTGCACGCTAACCAGCTGGTTGGTCGCTGGGTTTAATGTCTGCTCGAATGGACTTTTTACGAACACTTCCGCGACATTTGCTAGGTCTTTTTCGTTCAGCCAAGCGGCAGCCGTCTCGGCTTTGTCTGCTAGTTCTGCGGTGGTCACATTGTCATTCTCTGCGAAGAACGAAATCGCTACATCGAGCTTCTCGGCTTCGCCTCCAGTAGCACCAAAGTAAGGAACATTGAACTGAGCATTGGCGTTCTCCGGCAGTACCCCGCTCTCCTGAATTGTTTTCTCTAGCTCAGCGGCAGATTCTTTCGCGTCTACCCCTTCATCGTATGTGATGAAGACATTGAAGAAGTTGCCGGCGCTTGTCGATTGGACCGAGCTGACACCTTCTTGGTCTTGTGCGGCTTCGACGATTGGGGCTGCCACTTGCGAATCAACTTGCTCGGGATCGTTTACAAAATAAATGCCACTTACAATGGCTACAGGAAAATCAACAGATGGAAAACCCTCTCGCTTCATGAGAGTGGTATAGCTAAGTGCTCCAAATAGAGTCAGTGCAATCCACAGGAATGCTGTCAGTAGTGGTTTGTCGAAGAAAAATACCGAGACCTTGCCAAGTAACTTGTCCTTGGGTTCCACCTCTTTTTTCACAGACTTCTTGCGCCCTTTTGCCATTGCTTTCCCTCTTTTCTACCGCTTAGCATAACAGAAAAATTGGCAATATAGCCAGAAGATGACAGAGTAATTTTTACAAACGGTTGTTCTATTCAATTACTTCGTTGGCGTAATCACCAAGTTCGTGAATAATCTCTAGCATGGGACTAGTAATGAGTGGCTCTGTTTGTTCTACCAACAGAATGACTCCGCTGCCCAACCGGCGAAACCGGACCTGATGAGGATGATCCAGCAGACTCCAGATATCGTATTCCTCGTCGTCTTCACCATTTGTCTTTACAACTTGAAGATGCTTTCCCCAGTTTGGCATATACGTGAACCCGTTCATATCATCGCTAATATAAAGATCAGGTACTCCTAGCTCTGAACCCGAAGTGATAATCGTATTTACAGAGTCTACAGTTTTTACTGCATGATCGTAGAACTCCGTGTTATTCAAAATAACTTTCATGTGCTAATTATATAATTTATTATCAACTTTGTAAATATTTTCTACTGTTTACCCCTGTGAACGTGTGCTAAGATTAGAGCCTATGGAATACTTATCAGATCTGCACAAACAAACAACTGAGGAGACTACTGCTTGCCTAGCAAAATTTTTCGATAGCTCGATCAAGCAGGCTGATGATATCAGTAGTTCCTACGGAAGACTGTGGCGCCACATGCAGACCGTTGTTATGCACGGCGGCAAACGGCTTCGTCCCTACTTAACTGTAGTTGGTTCTGGTGACTATTCTGACATAAGTATTAGCAAAATTATTCCGATAGCAGCAGCTCAGGAACTACTACACACTGCATTACTGATGCACGATGATGTGATTGACCGCGATGACAAACGACATGGCGTCGACAATCTAAACGGGCTGTACAAGAAAGATTATGTAAGTGCTACTGAGCCAGATAGAACACATTATGCGTACAGTACAGCTATCTTGGCCGGGGATTTGCTGATTGCCGCTGCGCACAAGCTAATCAATCAAAGTAGCTTTGCTGCAGAGCAAAAACAAGCCGCTCTGGCTCAGCTATATCAGAGTATTTTCGAAGTAGCTGGTGGCGAACTAATGGATGTAGAGGCAAGTTTTCTAGATACAGACGAACTCCACGCACTACCAATAGCCGAACACAAAACCGCCAGCTATTCGTTTGTTGGACCGCTTGTTACGGGAGCACTTCTGACTCAAAAGCCCGCCGAGTATCAACAGAACCTGCGTGAGTTTGCACTGAACCTGGGCGTAGCCTTCCAGCTACAAGATGACCTGCTAGGAGTTTTTGGTGACGAAGATATAACAGGTAAATCAACTGTAAACGACATCAAGGAAGCAAAACGGACTTTGATAATAGAGGAATACCTGGCTAGCTCTGGCTTTGATAAGAAATTGTATAATCTGTTATTCGGCAACGCTAGCGCGTCCAATGAGGACATCACAAAGCTAAAGGCATCTATTGAGCGCTCTGGTGCTCGGCAGAAAACCGAAGAGACGATTGCCAGCTACGCCGACAAAGCGCAAACTGCATTGCAATCTATAGACAGTCAAAACCCCGCGCGAATCGAGCTCACGCAATTCGTTGACAAGCTTTTGCTTAGACAACAATAGCACTAGATTACGAAGTCCTGGCTCTTGGAATAGCCTCGTGATCGCATGGCACGTTTGAGAGCACGCTCTCTGCGAATCCGTAATTGACGAGCCCTACGGCTCCAATCGCTACTCATTTCTTTATAAAACTCCTGAAATGCTGCATCACCTGACGTACTAGCATGTAGTGTGTTTTTCATGTTTTACTCCTACGTTACATTGACATGATTTATCTACCGCTTGGTCGTTAACCCCCTTCCTGGGACTAGTTAACCGCAGCTTCACTAATAAGTCTGTTAGCTTTATCAACCAATGAGTGTGATTAAACACATAGAAAGAGACAGAACCCTACCCGTTCAAGATGGGTTAGCCACAGTAAGAATTTATAAACTACTCCGAGTTATTTGAGATCTAGCGTTGGTGCTCTTCGCGGTCCAGAACTTCGTCTACGACTTTTTCGTCGGCTTTGTCCTGACTTGTCATGGTTTTGTCTTCTAGGACGAGTGTGATTATTAATGTAATCACCCAAGAGATTAAGACTGCAAGCAGGAAGAATAATAGAAAACTATATCCCTTGCGCTTGGCGATCATAGCCGGCCAAAGTGCCAAACAAATCCACGCAACGACTCCCAATATGATAAAAAACATTACCCCTCCTTAATTTATTCGAGACTGCATGAATTATAGCAGGATTCTGCAGTAGATTTTAGGCAATTTACACCGCGCGGACTCGTGCCTTATGCAACTTCAAATATTCTGCTGTTGATTCTGTAAAATGCTCGCCAGCCATAGAAAAACTCGGTTCATCCCCAATATATGTCACGTTGACATCGCCTTCTGAAATATAGATTTTCCTAAGATCAAATAAAGATTTCAGGAAATATTCACCGGCCTTCTGATTTTCGTTTGTCGCATATTCTAGCTTTGCCTCGTCAAAATAAACGATTCCAAACTCAAACATTTTGTCGTGGTTAGCGCAAAGCCACAAGCCATTGTCACCAGCAACAATACGAGCTTTCTTATCGTCTACTGAGTAGTCAGGGTTATTCTTGATATCAGTGACTCTCTCGATGTGAGATCCGATGATAAGGTGTTCCATATCGCAGCCGCAAAGATAGCAGTACTTTGATCCAAATTTCTTGAGTAGATTGAAGTGAAATTTTGGTGTGTCTCTTAGTGCAACTTCTGGCTGGTCTAGATCCACGTCTTGGTTGCTTTGCTCGTCAATGAGTTCACCAAAATTAACGTTCGCGGCTGCTAGTATTTCTCGTTGTTTTTCCGAAAGGCTAGTTGAGCCACTGTCGAGCACCGGATAGAACTCTATTGGTCTGTCCGTCAATCTAGAAAGTGTCAGACATAGGACGAATGATTCCATGCCGTTGGCGCCAAATGTCTTGCCGTAGAACGAGAGCTGGTCGTCGTCATCGCTAAAATACGATGAGTTGTTGTGCGTGTTGCGGCCGCTTGTTTTCAGTCGGTATTGACGCAGATCTTCATAGCTAGTAAATGGACTAATATCTTCCAGTTGCAATTTTTCTACATTAATCACGTCGATACCAAGTGTCATAAAGCAGCGATAAAACATCCTAATGTAGTTCGTCTTGTCATTGTGATTGGGGTCAATCAAATATATTGCCAGTCTTTTCTGCGAAATCTCTTCGTCGTAAAAAGCATTGTAGGCGGGAGAAATAAACTGCATTAGTCGAGCGTTGCGAGAATCGTTGTGCGGATTCGAGAAACAGACATAGGTTATATGGTCGTCGTTTATGACCTTGATATACCGGCCGTTCCGGCGCTGCTCTTGCTGCACGCTGAACTGATCACTTCCATACAATCGAAGACAAACGTCTCTGAGCACTTCATTACTCAAATCTTGCTTAAGTTCTTGGTTTTCGTCGGGCAATATTATAGTAATCATTTCTTTATATCCTTATCATAATTCATTACGATAATTTCTTGTCTATTTTTGCGAGCTTTGCCGCTATAGACAACTACTTTGTAATTATTTTTCTTTATCCAGGCTGCCAGCAGCTTGTTTGGCGTTCCGTTGTGAGACAACACATTAGACAACATAAACTTAACACCTTTTTTATTGAGCCCGTCTAGATAATCCAGTAATCGAAGCTCTTCGTCCTCGCCCCAACCATTGAATCCGCGTTTGCCGTCATTGTAGCTTCCTAGCGTCACGAGGTATGGTGGGTCACAATAAACAAATGTTTCTTGGTCTATATATTCATCCATTTCTATAAAATCTCGTGACAGCAGTATGAGATTTTGCTCCTTGAGCCGGCGACAAAAACTTACCAGTTTCTCCAGAATGTTATCGTTAAATTCGGCTGGGCCAACTGGATTATTGTAGTCGTAGTTTGAGTTGAACCTTATCTGTTGGTTGAACCCGTAGAGAATTAGCAGATACAACATCCTGGGATCACGTTTCGAAAGCTCGGTGGAGTTATATTTGTCGCGCAACTTAACGTAGGCTTCTTTGCCATTTTTACTCAAGTCGTAGCGCTTTTGCATCTTTTGAACATAGCGAATGATTTCCGAGGTTTCTTTGTCCCTGAATGTCTCCAGGAGTTCTACGACCTTGTGATTAAATTCGTTGTAGATGGACTGCTTGGCATCAATATTTATACCCACGTTATAGCCGCCGCCAAACATATCAACAAAGCGCTCAATCTGATTTGGCAAATACTGTCTTATGAAATCGACCATGTCATATTTGCCGCCAATATAGTTAAGCGGCGAAGCATACAGTGCCTGGTGGTAATCCTTTTTTTCTATGAAAAACAAATATTCCGAATGGTCGTCTTGGTCAGGAGTATGGTGATTCTTGTAATGTTTGTAAGGAATCTTTACCAGCTCATAGGTTTCTGGCTTGCCGTAGCGTTTAAGCACTTTTTCGATGAATTTACTAGACATTAAACCGGCCGAACTATAGCTGAGTATTATGTACTTGAACTCTGCCTTGGCAATGATTCGCTCAAATTCCACATACACATCACCGCTTCTAGAAAACAGCGATGATGTCTCGCTAGTGTTACGCAGCCCACCCTTGCCCTTTATTTCCGGTGCATCATAGTGTGCAATTGTTTCGAGCAAATGGTACTGAACAGAGTATTGATTCTTTGTGTAGGGCGGATCTAGATATAGAATGTCGCCGCTTATTTCGAATATTAGTTCCTCGGCTCTTTTGTTGTGCACCTCAGCTTCAAAAAGTGACTTCTTGTTTGCTTCTTGTTCTAGTCTTATGAACTTCATGGTCTTTACAGCCCTTGGATCCCACGTTTTTAGGTAGGCACCATATACGCCTGCCACATTCGATACCTTCGACACTGATTCTAATAAACAAGCGAGTAGATAGTAATATTCACCATCATCTACTTTTTCCGTATTTCGCCAAACTTCTAGCTTCGTCCGTATGTAATCAATTCTCTGGGCATTCTCTTCCGAAAAGTACATTCGCTCACTACCGCCAAGTGAGTAGTTCTGATAGATGAACCCTTTCTCGCCAATTTCTTCTTGGTTGAATAACTCAAACGGATCAAGCCCAAGACAAGAGAATCTAAGATCTGGCGTATTGAGCCTTGCTTGAGTCAAAACATAGCTGTAGTACTGATTGTCATTTGCGATAATTCGAAATCTATCTTTGACTAGTTCGCCAACACTTGCGGTGCCACTAAACGGATCACAAAAGGTGAAGTGATCTTGGTTTAGTTTCTTTCTGGTTATCAAATCATCAATGTGACTCAAAAGCCGAGCTTTGTTGCCGATATATCGCATACTAATTTCTTACTAACACCTTTCGAATATATTCATATTATGGCACAGAGTTCAGACAGACCGTCTTATTTATGGTGATCCGTCCTGATGAGCATGCTACTTGGTTTTTTTAAACCAGTTTGAGCTATAGCCAATATAGAAGAGTCTCAGGCTGAGAATAACTCCATAAACTACTAGTAGCGCTAATATGACCGAGCTAACGATAGTGACAGTACTGTTTGGGTCGCCTCTGGCAAGTAGATAAGCTTGGTTACCACTCGGAGCAAGCAGTACCTGAACAGACTCACCTTCTGTAGGTTGCGGTACTTGAGAGTCACAGGCACGTGTGAAGATCTCTCTGCCATCATGAACCCCATAGGCTACCCAGTGATCGCAGTTCCAGCTCCTAATCCTAATATTTGCACCCGGATTTACCTCTTCGACACGTTCAACTGTTAGAGAAGCCTCTTCCGCCATGCCGAAATTTACAGCAACCTGAGGCATCGTGAACGGATTCAGAAAAGTTAGGAATGCTGCGACCGAAGCCAACAGCAAGAACAGTGGTGCAATGATAGTCTTCACCAGTGGTTCTGATGTGTATGTCTGATTCTTTGGTAGTAGGCGCATAGTTTAATTTTACCTGATATTCCTTTGCTCTTCCACATACGAGCAGTCTCTAACGTGAAGTTAGTCTGAACTTGCGGTACTATGAATGTATGGCAAATATCTCCGAAGGCACCGCTCACAAGCTCCCAGCCGACCTGAAAAAATCCCTTTTGTCCGACAAAAAGGTACTAGCGCTTTGGGAAGACATCACTCCCCTTGCCCGCAACGAGTTCATCTGCTGGGTCGAAAACGCTCGGGCAATTGATACCCGCGCCCGCCGCGTGAGGCGCACCAGCGAGGAACTTCTCGAAGGCAAACGCCGGCCCTGCTGCTGGATTGGCTGCATCCACCGCACTGACAAAGAGCTTAGCCCTACTCAAAAGTGGCTCAAAGCCGAGAAGAGAGCTTAGCTCGCAAGAGGACAGGTTAAATTTATTTACCGTTTAGATACTTACCGGCCACACTCAGGGCAAATGACGGCAGGATAACAAACACTGTACACAGAAATAGCTTAAAGAGAATCGTATCCTCCCCTGGTTCTACCAGAATATTGATGATACCCAAGATACCAAAGGTGACTGATGCATAGATAAATACTTTTGTAGCAGTTTTTTGCATTACTAAATTATATCAAGTTAGCCTAGTGTAGCGCCTTCCAGATCTGCAGATGGCTTGATGTCTGGCAGCTTCATCATCCTAAACGAATTTACTATTCCAATTATACCAGCGATTAAGGGCACAAGTAGCGCTATCTGTAGAGACCTGTCACGCGCCTCTGTATTGATAATAAGCACCTCCTCCCGAATTTCTTCTGGTTGGTTCGCTAGCTGAGACTGTAGCTGTGAATCGCTAAATATCTGAGCATCTTCTTCTAGGACCGTGTATATCTGCTGCTTTTCGTTTGTTGGTATTACAGTACTCTGATTGGTTAGATTCGTAAACGACATCGAAAGTGCTGCTAACATTAACCCACCAGCCATCGCTAGTCCAAACGAGAGCCCAAAAGAACCAGAGGCGGAGTTTACGCCAGCCGCTTCGCTGACACGTGCTTCTTTTATTGGTGCCAGGGTGTAGTTATTGAGTTGTGATACTAATAGCCCCAGTCCTGCACCAGTGACGAGTAGTGACAAAGTTAGTGCCCATCCCGAATCAGCCCTTGGCACAACTGGAATGATTGAAGCGACACCAATCGTACTTAGAATAAAACCAGTCCGTATGATACTGCTGGCTCGTCTCTTGCCCGCTCGCTTTCCGGCAAGTATAGCCACGCCAAACATGGTTAGTGACATTGGCGCCAATGTAAGACCAGTCTCCATGGCGTTATATTCGAGCTTCATCTGGAGAAAGATCGGAAGGGCAATCATTGCACCACCAAGAATTATGTTCTGCATCATTACTTGAGATATACCGATACGGAAATTTGGAAGTTTGAACAAACCTGGATCAAGCAACACATTCTTGCCTTCACGTTTTCGCTTTACTAGCCAATAAGCCAGTAGGCCTAAGAATATCGCTCCGAATGCAATCACCATACCCACCGATTCAGCACCTTCTTGCCAAAGTAGTATTCCCAAGACTACACCGCCCATGCCAAATACAGAGAACAGTGCACCTACCAAATCTATGCGTTTTGGCCCATCATAAACAACATCCTTTATAAGCCCAATGTTGAGTAAGATTATGGCTATTATGACCGCCTCTAGGAGGAATCCAACCCGCCAAGAAATAAATGTCGTCAAGAACCCGCCCAATAGTGGTCCGACTGCGGCGGCAATCGCTGCCGAAGCCCCAACAAGAGCATAAGTTTTCTTCTGTGCGGCTCCTGTAAAGTTACCGTGTATAAGTGATTGCATCGCCGGCAGCAGTAGTGATGCACCCAAACCGCCAATGATTGCCCAGAAGATAAATACGGCTGTAACATTACTCGTTAATGTCATGGCAATTGCACCAATTGCATACCCGAGTAGTCCGATAATATAGGCTCTTTTTCTGCCAATGATATCGCCTAGCTTGCTACTAATCAAAATAAATGCAGCTGATACCAGTGCTTCGAGCGCAATAGCAGACTGAATAGTGCTGATGGTCGTGCCCAAATCTCCGACAACAGCAGACAGTGACACATTCATAAGCGACGTATCAACAACAAGCACAAACATCGCAAGCGATAGCAATATCGAAAGTTTTGTATTTCCGCCTTCTTGCTCCGCCGCTCTAGTTTTAGTAGATTTACTCACTGGATGGAGTATAGCCCTCCGGGTAAGATAAATAAACTACTAAGTTGGTCAGAATTACTTCAAGTCCCTTTTAAGTTCAAGCCAGGCTTATTGTTCTATAATGAAGCCAGTGAAAAAACTATATTTCTTTTCTATATATTCCCTTGTCTTAATTGGTGAAATTATACTTACTGAGGTTTTAAAATTAGCCAGTTATCTTACGGTTTCGATATTTGTCATTGCTCTGTATTTTTTGTACAAGTTTTCTAGACTTAACTTAGACGATATCGGACTCTCCAGGATATCAAGAAGAGCCCTGGTGTGGTCAGCGACCATCTTTGGAATTATATTTACTTTTTTTAGTGCCATTTACTTGCTAACACCAGATGTTTTTATGGACAGCCGCTATGATCAGTCGTTCATCTCTACTGTTTTCTCAATGTTTATAATACTGCCCATTACAATTGTTCTGCTTGAGGAGCTGGCTTTCAGAGGCATATTACTTGGCTACTTGTTAAAAAACTTTTCGAAATATTGGGCACTACTCATAAGCTCTGCCGCGTTTGGTTTGTGGCATATACCTTCATCGCTTCATGTGGGTATTGATTCGTTCTTGTTCATCAATCACCCACCACAAATTGCCATAAGTTTGGTTATCGTCTTGGTTACAAGTGCCGCAGGATATGTTTTTTCAATCTTGCGACTAAAGACTGGCAGTCTGTTTACATCAGTCATTGCCCACTGGAGTCTAAATGCGCTAGGCATGCTATTTGCCTGGCTAGCTTGGAACTTCTAGCTTAGGCAGAAACTAGAGAATTTCATTTAGTCTTGTGGTATCTGAGTTGTCCCAGTTTTCGGGGTTAAGAATGTTGGCCCAGCCCTCGGCAACCTTTAGATCGTACTTGTGACCATGCCCATCCGGAACGCCATATGCCAGCGGCAGATCGGCCACCACCTGCCAAAAAGTGACAAACGGGTACCACCTAGTGCTGTCAATAACGTCATTGCCGCGAGACTCTTTCAGCCAGTCAGGCCTATGCAAAATGAGTTCTGGGCTCCACCAGACAACTGGGTCTGAAGCATGCTGGAAATAAACAACACGCGTATCATCCCACGCAGCAACTGGCTTCTCTAGGTCAGATGGATAGTCGGCGAACCGGATCATTTCACCCTGCCGGTAGGTCGGCTGCCACATTGGTGTACCAGCGTCACGATTGGTGACAATATCGGTCCAGAGCTCACTAGAATTTGGTGTCCCTACAAACAGTGCACCACTGGTCCGATTGGCCATGTCGGCCGCTCCACTAAACGCACCGCTCGCACCGTACGAGCCAAGACTCTCGCCGTAGACAACAAGTTTCGGCCGTGTCGATGGGTCAAGCTTTTCCCACCAGTCGTAAGTAGCATTAAAGAGGTTCTTGCCTGCCTCCTGAGCCTTTTCTTTGTCCGCCAGGAATGAGATCCAACTTGGCAGATATGAGTACTGCAGACCAACTGTCGCCGAGCTGCCACCCGACATGTATTCAACAGATGCTGCCGAGCGTGGGTTTATGCCACCGCTGCCAGTAGAGTTTGCGACCAAAATTATGCTGCGTTGACTTGCATTAGTGCGATCTAGTTCTTTGATAATTTGATCGATTTGGGCCTTTTGGTTTTCGGCTGATTTTATTCCCGAATATATTCGAATTGGCTGTTCGGCTGCTCTGCCGGTAAATTTCTCTATGTCTTCCTTCTTAGAAGTCTTACCTATAAAATCTCGTCCAGCTTTGCCCAAGCTCTCCCAAGCAATCGAAGATTCAGGACTTCCAGACACTTCAGGTATGTCAGGCAGACTAATCCCGTCAGAAGTACCAGTATTCTGGTAGCCAAACAAGGTGTTTGAAATCGCCATTGCAGTCCTAAAAATCACACCATTAACAAATAGAACGAGCAGTACTGCGGTCAATATCGCGCCTAGTCTCCGAGCTGTTTTTTCGGATGTTTTCTTGGCGACTTTAGCCGAGATTCTGCGGGACAGTCTCAGGATCTTTCTACTGAGGCCGACTAGCAGATAAGCCACCAAAATGGTCGTAACTAGGATGATTAGAGGATCAAAAAAATCTACTTTTTGTGAATCGGTTATGACGCGAATTTCGTCTTGCCACTGATAACCTTTGACCATGAAGAACAGCACCAGTAGCCCAAGAATTCCATATATTGCCTGGTGTCTTTTTGTGCTGTCAGAAAACTTAAAATATTTTTTATTAAGTGGCCGATAAAGGTTGCCGACAATTGCACCAAAACCATAGCCCATGGCGAATGATATACCCCCAGCAAAGCCCTGTATGATTGCAGTTCGGGGGAGTAAGGAAGGTGTCATTGACATACAGAAGAACAAAATACCGCCAATAAGACCGGCGTACCTGGCTTGCTTACGGTCGATCCACATAGCAATTTTTTTCTGCTTACTCATTTATTCTATTCTCCCTTTTCTGGGTTTAAGTATTCGTCTAAAACTGGCTGCAGATATTCTCTTAGTCTTTGAGTCTGCTGACCCGTCCAGCCATCTGGGTTGATTACACCAGCCCAGCCATCGACAACGTTCAGACCATACCGATGACCATGGCCGGAGGGCGCGCCAGAGGCGAACTGCAGATCCAACAGTTGCTGCCAGAATGTCACGACTGGTATCCAATGCATGCTCGGTGATACATCTGGACCACGGGGATCATTCAAAAATTCTGGACGCGAGTATAGCGTCCGCACACTAAACCATCCGACTGGATCGCTAGAATTAGCTAGATATACAATTCTTTTGTCTTGCCACTCGGTATCAGGCAGATACAAGTTTGCTGGCTCTCTGGCAAATCTAAAATTCTTGCCCTCATCGATTATCGGCAGCCAAACAGGCGATGACTCATCTCTGCTATCAATCAATTCTTCTCGTATCTTATTAAAGAATGTTGGCCCAACCATAACTACGCCGTTAACCTTGTCTACCATATCACTAGCGCTTTCAAAGGCTGCTTCGGTCGAAGACGAACCCAGACTCTCGCCAGCTACGAAAACTTTTGGCCGACTGTTTTCGGGCAAGCTGTTAACTTTTTCGACAATGGCATTAACAATTTTCTCACCCGCTTCATTGCCAACACCGGGGTTTGTTAACATAGTGGTCGCGCTTGGTGCATAGGAATACTGCAGAGCAACCTGAGCAGTATCTCCATCCAGAATATATTCCGGCGCATCGGCATTTACTGGCGGAATCTCACCGTTGCCACTTGGAGTTTGGATGAATATCGCTTTGCGCGCGTAGGCGTCTGTTCTCTCGAGTTCTTTCAGTATTAGATCAATTCGTTCATCGAGAGTATCGGCATACCTCAGCCCTCCATAAATTCTAATAGGCTCTACAGCTGTTTTGCGGTTCGAAAAACTGTTGATTTCATCAACGCTAGGTCCACCGGCGATGAATTCCCTGCCCTTTGCTCCAAGTTGTTCCCAACTGATATATGATTCCGGGCTGCCAGAACGAAGCGGGGTTGTAGGGATAGCCAAGTCAGTCTGAACGGTGTCGTTTTTTATACTAGCCGCATAGTCTATGGCAGAGAATATGTTCTGCGCCAAGCCACCTAATATTACGTAAATCACAAAACCCGCGGCCAAACTGAAGCCGACTATTTTTGCGACTTTGGGTGGCATTATTTTTTTTGCAAGCAAGTCGAGAAAGTGAAAGAACCCTTTTACTCCACGCCCAACACCGATGAGGATTACGGCAAAGACAACCGACAGAATTACCATTGTGACTACCTGCCAAGGCTCCCTGTAATCCATGGTCATTAGCTGCCTTAGCTGTTTGTCCCAATGCTCGCCTGCAAGAACAGAAGCTATAACTAGTATTGGTCCTGCTATGTAGAGAACCTGCCATAGTCTCTTCTTTTTTAACTCATCAGGTTCAATCTTAGATACATAACCTCTAACAATTTTTAGAATAAATGATCCTAATCCGTATCCGATTGCAGCCGTTAAGCCGGCTAGCAAGCCCTGGAGCTGCCAGCTACGAGGGATCAATGTAGGTGTCATGGTTAACGCAAAGAAGACAACCGCACCCACTAATCCACCATAGTTCAGCGGAGCAAACATCCAATTTTTGAGTTTTGTTAGCGCAACCCGAAACCTGTTTTTAGAAATATGGCTTTTTTCTTTCGACATCCGTAGCTCCGTTTGATGCTTATTATGTCCCTTATTAGCAACAAAGTCGATTGAAATATTATTACAGACTACCCGCCTGCTTGGGTTACCTTGTGTAAATATGTTTAGAAAGTATAGCTTAGTTTAATTTTTGTAGTTTTTTGGCCCAAAGCGAGCAAAGGAATAATGCAAGTATACCAAAAAGCTTATGGTTTGTCAATATCTTCTCCCTCGGGTGAGTTATATATGGCAGCCTAGAACTAGTGTGCCTGTTGCGCCTCTGCTAACTATCTGAACCCGGGGTACGGCGCGAAACCAAGATAGTTAGAAGTATCGTTATTAAACCTATAAAAGAATACATTAACACCGATTGGCCAGTATTGGCGAGACTGCCTGTACTATCCGATTCGGACTCTGATCCATTTGAGCCAGCTGACCCGCCTTCTCCATCTACTGGTTCAGAAGAAACAGCAGCACCTAGGGCGACCGGGTCAACGATTACGCCGTTCTCTATCTCATCTTCGTCCAGCGGACCACCATCGGTGATATCGTATTCAAGTAACAGTGCCGGTTGTCCACCTACTGTAGTGGCCGTAACCTCAGCATCCGGGATATCTTCATACGTTTCGGTGATGGAATTATACTTGCGCGGCACGACATCTTCCGATGCCAAGTTGGTCTGGAACGTTATTTGTACTGGCACTGTCGATCCGCTGCTAGTGCTGAAGGTAAAGCTCACAAGCCCCAGAGGATATTCATAGGCATCGTCTTCTACCGTCGGCGCGGCGACAGAGTGGCTGGTAATATGGTTACCTTGCGGTAACGTGATGTTCAGCAGGTCTGATGTACCAGGTATGGTTAGCTCGCCAAGGTTCTGTGAACGAACATACTTCACTACGTTTGAGGTGCCGTATGCATTTCCGTAGACATTTCCTGCCGCGTCCGTAGCTATGCTGTATGGTGTGCTTGCACCACCTATCACTACACGTGCTGCTCCGATATCTCCAGCCACGGTATCGCTCGGAAAGCGCTGGAAACTACCCACACCAGTAAGATTTGACGGCGAAATATATACGTAATCATCCGCCCAGTGTATGCCGTTGATGTAGTTTCCGCCCGTATTGCTCCAATTCGTTATAGAAGTTGGTGAGCCGGCGTCTTCAGTCTTGCTAAATTTACTTATACTGCCTCCATAGCCAGCGGCATAGACATTGCCTTCATCGTCCAGCGTTACGGTCCAGGCGTCATTTACGCCAGTCCAGTTAGTGGTCGCTACTGCGCCTTCCGGCTCCGAACGGTTAAACATGCGGTACGAACCGCCACCGTTATAGTTGGCCACTACTATGTCGCCGTCTTCATCGATATCAATACCCCAAGGGAAGTTGAAACCAGTCCAAGTCTTTAGGATTGTCGGTTCACCGCTTGGTTCGCTGCCATCGAATTGCTTCACGGTATTACCATCGGTCACATATACCATACCGTCTTCGTCAATAGTGATGTCGCCCGCGCCAAAGCCTGTCCATTCCTTTAGCGCCGTGGGGTTGGTCGGGCTAGTGGTGCTAGCCGTGTTGGCATCGAGCACTACTACACCACTTGCACCACGCGTTATATATACATTACCCGTGCTGTCAACTGCTACGCCACCGTTATTATCGGTGATATGCCAGGATCGTTCTAAATAATCTGGCAGTGTCGATGAGCTGCTTGTAACAGCTTGTGTGATCCCACTCAATGAGAAACTGGCTATTACCGCCAAGGAAACCGTAGTCGCCAGAAACCTTTGTGCCGGCCTTCTGCTTACTCTTATTCTCATATTGCGAGACTTTTAAACCTCTTGATTATTTAATATAACAGTAGCATAAGCGTGGTCAAATAATAAGGTTGTTCGTGTTTGTGTATATAACTTATTGCTGCTTGATCTGGCTCACCACAATAGAGCAAGTCATAACTACAATAAAGCAAGATTTGCTTGTCATTCAATAATAATCCCTATCAGCATTAGAGTGTATACTTTAAACAATGAAATCAAACAATAAACCTAGCAATTTAAGGAACAGCCTGTTTGTTGGACAAATTCAGATTACCTTAATGTTAGCTCTTATTTTTGTAGTGTCATACATTCTATTCAAATTGGGAGATGAGCAGACAACGTTAACATTCATGCGATGGTACATGGGGATATTCATGCTTGCTTTTGCAGCAGTCAAACTGCTCGACTATAAAATGTTTGTTTTGGCGTTTTCTACTTATGATTTCGTAGCTAAACGAGCAAAAGCATACGCACATATATATCCTTTTATTCTATTGGGGCTTTCTGGGATGTATCTAATCGATGTACTCCCATATTTTCGTAATATAGCTACTCTTGTTGTCGCCTCAGTTGCAAGCATAGGGGTAATTCAGGATGTATACATACAGCGAAACCAATTATCTTGTGGAATACTTGGAAAAGTTATTAGATTACCCTTTACAACCATGAGCTTAATAGAGAGCGCAGCATTAGTTGGCATGTCAGCACTAAGCCTGTTTTTGCTTAAATAGCAGAAATCGGCATTTATTTTTCGGTTTCAATTCTATTCTTGGCATACTAAAAGTCAGAACCATTTTCACAGTTCTGACTTTGTCTATTCCAGCTTGGCTCACAACGATAGAGGAAGTTATAAC
>CAZXYN010000005.1:0-77048 GCA_964644965.1 uncultured Candidatus Saccharibacteria bacterium
GCGCAAGTTACTTCCCTGTTGTTTAGGAGGCGGGATGCTTAAAATATTCAGTAAAATCCCTCGTTTTATACATATCCTTCTGTTGGTTGGTGTCTTTTTATTCTCTACTATCTTGTCTTTTGCCCCTTTACACACCTCTGCCGAGCCAAACAACCCGTGGTTTGCTGGTGAACCAGAGATATCCTACGAAAAAACTCTGAGTGCCGATGAGTTCCACGAATATAGAGATAGTAAGACTGGCTATGCGCCGGGTATAGATTGCGTAGAGAAGAGGGTTGCAAAGCGAGCATTTGGCTCACTTAATGTCCAATATGAAAATTCTTGCTGGTACGCAACAAAAATTGGTCTACTAAACGAACAGGGCGATTACCTGTTACAGCCAGGTACCAGTGTAGCCGGTCATATAACTGCTGCCCATTTTGATTCACGAAAATGGCCCGCACTTAAGGCAACCCCGAACCAGGACGTCCTTTTGGGATTAGTATACGATGCCGCCGCGAGTAGTGGCCACTACCTAGAGTTTTATAAAATTGACGACATGCACTTTGAGCGGACTGAGCACGCTACAGGCACAGTAACCCTGAAGCTGGTTA
This sequence comes from uncultured Candidatus Saccharibacteria bacterium, assembly GCA_964644965.1. GTDB lineage: Bacteria > Patescibacteriota > Saccharimonadia > Saccharimonadales > JACDBH01 > CAZXYN01. The sequence continues at coordinate 594 of CAZXYN010000005.1, forward strand.
CTGATCCTACTTACACGCCAGTTAGCGAAGGTGTGCCTTCGTACGCTCAAAGATACAACGCCAGACGCGACGATATGTGGTGGTCTAATGACGGCAAATACCTGCTGCTCGCAAAAGAAGGATGGCTCGGTAGGTTTAATTTGGAAACATTCAAGTATATTGGACACACTTTAGTGAAGGACGATCAATCAAGGATACGGATGATTTCTTCAGCCTCAATAACGCCATCGGGTAGATACGGTGTTTTGGCGGTGGAAACCGATGGTTCATCTACAGATATTGTCGTTATAGATTTTGATTCATGTACGGTGGGAGAGACAGAAATTGTAAACATCAGTAGAACCTGCTCTACAAAATCGTTTAAGGAAATAATCAAGCAAGAAACTGATTTCACGAGTATCTGGCTGCCGAGGTTTCATGGCGAGAATACCCTGGGATTGTACCTTTATGACAAGAATTCGCCTAACAGGGGCTTTAGGCAGTATTTCCTACAAGCATTTGGTACCGAACGAACCACAAATAACTACTTAGCTCTGGGCGATTCATTTAGCTCTGGTGAGGGTGCCGGTGACTACATAGATGACACTGACAATAAAGGCTTCAATATGTGCCACACATCGTTGAACTCTTTCCCCTACTTAATTGATAGACGTTTGAGTTTATCTGGATTCAAGTCAGTGGCATGCTCTGGAGCCGATATTGAGAACTACACCAGTGTCATACAACAGAATAAAGACGACCCAAACAGCAATAGACCCGGGACTAAAGAACAGAGGAGCTTCTTAACAACTGAGAAACCGAGTATTGTAACGATTACGATGGGTGGAAATGATATTGGCTTTAGTGATAGGCTCGAGTACTGCTTAGTTTGGTCGGCAAGCTGTTATGACACACAAGAGGAGCGCCTAGAGGTCGTTAATCTAATCCATGATCATCATGACGATCTTGTAAGAATGTACAAAGACATTATCAATTATGAAGACTCGCGAAGAAGTCTATATGTTGTCGGATATCCCCAAATAATGAATGGTAGTTCCGAGGCTAAATGCGCTATTAATGTTAACTTTAATACTTACCAGAGAGCTATGGCGAACGATCTAATTACATACTTTAATGCGGTGATTAAGAGCGCCGCAGCTCACGCTGGCGCTTTCTACGTAGACACAGAAGGCGCGCTGGATGGACACAGGATGTGCGATGGCGTATCAGCTTTTATGGCGGTGAACGGACTAACATTTGGCGATGAAGCGGTTATTGACAACAGAGGTCCTGTGAGCAAGGCGTCATACCATCCGAACGAGCTAGGCCACCAGCTCATGAGCAGTGCGATACTAGATATTACGAATGGCCTCACTGAGCCTATGCCTTTAGCCGATACCAGTACTTCAATCCCAGAGCCTGGCGATTATCCGTTTCTTGATGTTCCTTCTTCTGGGGGTGTTGTACATAGATCAATATTGGATCGTATAGTCGACAACCCTGTACTAAGGCGTGGTACAGGAGCTGTTGTTAAGTATAAGGAAGTTCTGAACCCCTTCTCTCCAGGTAGCTATGTAACGATGTTGCTAAAATCTGACCCCGTGGAGCTTGGTCGCGTACAGACCGACAAAGTAGGCATGCTTGAAACGATTGTTGCTATACCTGAAAGTGTCGAACCTGGCCTTCACGAGTTACGGCTGAACGGTGTGGATGAGTATGGGCAGCCGGTGAGCGTTAGACAATTCGTATTTGTTTATGCGGAAGAAAACGATTATGACGGCGACGGTATCCTAAACCAAGATGAACTTTGTATCATGGGAAGGTCTGCCGGAATTGATATTGATCAGGACGGCATTGATGACGCCTGCGACCCCATGATTACACCTCTCAGTGACACTAAAGAAGTTGATCACGAGACTACTACTGAGAATATTGTTTTAGAAACACCTGCTAGTCCTAGTCAAACAGCTCTAACCACAGTTAGTACTGTTAGTAACAGTAAACAGGAAGAGAGCCAGCTCATGGGTCTTATGAATTTGAAAGACCCTGTTGAGTCTGCAGAGGGGTTTGCATCAAGTACTCCAAGTGCCTTTGTCTCAAGCGGTGGTAAGGGTTGGATCCTAGGCCTAGTAGCGCTTACGTTTGCCACACTATTGTCGTATAGTGTTTACAAGTATGCCGTCCAAGACAAAGAATAAATCTGTCTTTAACAAGAAACATTTGGCTGTTGTTTTTTTCGTGGTAACAGCCCTGGTCGCTTTGGTTATATTTACAATCAATACCGTTCGACATAATAGAAATCAGGAACTACTTATTCGAGATCTAAATAGCTCGGGGTTAGCGCTTGATGCGCTTGCGGAAGAGCTAGAGGCAGCCATACCGGGTATCGAACCAGTTCGCAGTGAGAATTGTTACAGGGCTTCTAGAAAGTTCAGTGAAGGACCTATAAACTGCCGACAGAATATAGATTTTATTAGAGAGAACATAGGTCACTCCAAATATCTTGAAGAGGTTAGTGAGATAAAGCATGTCCTCGCAAACTCCGAAAAGCTTAGCTTTGGTACACCAAAGAAAAATGGAGGACTAACTGAGGTTTATGCAGAGACTGACCACCGTTGGGGAGGGTGCAGAGTATATCTGTCGGACGATTATGGTTCCAGGGAGGCGTATACTTCAAAAACACCAGCCGGCTACGAGTTTCAAATACAGTGTGTTAGTGGCGACTTTGATGAGTTTATTTATCCGGAGCTAGACGATTAGTCTAGATTTACTCTGTACTGGGTTTGAGGACGATGTGGCGGTCTCTGCCCTCTCCGACTGATTCTGTGTTCAGGCCGGCTTCTGAGGCTACCTTGTGGACTATACGTCGGTCTGCGGCGTTCATAGGCTTGAGACTCATCTCTTTGCTTGATTCTTTGACTTCTGCGATCCATTCGGCGGCTACTTCTGCTAGGCGCTCTGCTCGTTGTTTCTTGTAGTCTGCTACGTCTACGTTGACTCGGGTGTACTCATAGCCATTGTTGCGGAGGGCATTAGATACTACGAATTGCAGCGAACGCATGGTTTCGCCACGCTGGCCAATCAGGAATCCATTGAGATGCGTAGACGGGATAGACAGTTCTATTACATCATCCTCGTTGGTAGCATAGATATCAGTGTTGAGACCAAAGAATGACAGCATGTCTTCTAGGTACTTTTTGGCATACAGAATTGATTCTTCCATGGCTAGCGCTTTCTCTTTTTAGATTTCTTGCTGGTAGGACGCTTGGCTTTTGGTTTGGATTTGGCAGGTTTTGCTTCGGTAGAATCCTTCTCTGAAGTGATTGAAACCACACGGGCAGATGATTTGACCTTCTTGCGAGCCGGCTTCTTGTCGTCCTTGTGCATGGCAGTTTCCATTTCTATCTCGTCTTCTTTGAGCACCTTGGTCTGCTGCAAGATTGCCACGATTCCACTGACCAACCAGTACAGACTGAGCGCCGATGCGATATTGACCGTAAAGAAAAATATCATCACCGGAATAAAGTAGCGGGTGCTGCGACTAACGGCGGCGTTTACCTCTGATTGGTCGGTTTCCGAGCCCTTGCCTGCATCACGCAGGATGTGGCGTAGTTTTCGGCCGTCTTTGTCATCTGGCATCAGCTGTTTACTCTGGTAGAACTGTGACACGGCACTGGCAATCACAAGGAACATGGCTGGCCAGTAGATACCCCAGCTGTTGAGCGCTGGCTTGGTGAGATCAATAAAACCAAGTAATGTGGCGTCAAACTCATTGATACTAGTACCGAGCTCTTGCATCCAAGGCAGATTGCGTAGGAATGGGTAGGTGAAGTCAATGATTTCTTGTGGGTTATTTATAACCTTGGTCAAACCAGCGTAAAGACCGATAAGAATTGGCAATTGCAGCAGCAATATACCAATCGAGCTAAACGGGCTGACGCCGCGCTCTTTATAAAGCTCCATAACCATTGTTGATTCGCGCTGGCGATCACCTTTGGTCTCTTTCTTGATGCGCTTGAGCTCCGGCTGCAAGGCGCGCATAACCTTGGCGTTGCGCAGCTGCTTGCGAACCAGTGGCCACATGAGCATACGAACAACAATTGTAAAGATAATGATCGCCAGACCAAAGTTGTGGCCAGGCAGAATTGCGTAAATTGTAACAAGCAGGTTAAAGATTGGTTGGACGATGAATGTCGTGAACACGAGGCAGGCCCCCTTCGGTATTAGTGAGAAATTTCTCTTTGCAACTCATTATACTTGGTCTAAAAGAGGTAGCCAAGCATAAGAGACGTGCCTAGTGCTGCAACCGGGCTTTTTTGAGTAGCTCGGTGACGGCGTCGCTCATCTGATCGGCTGGGATTTCGGCCAGTTCTGGCTTGTAGACGGTGATGACAATTTCTGTAGGTGTGTTTATTGTCGGCAGCTGGGCGCGTACCAGTTCGTAGATGCGGCGGCGAATACGGTTTCTTTTGACCGCTGATTTGTGGACTTTGCGGCTGACAACTATCGCTACCCGGGTTTGTTTGACGCGGTCATTCCGTAGAGCATGCAGACTAAAGAACGCTGTCCGGGTTGGTTTACCTTGTCGATAAACCCGTCGAACACCGCTATGTCCATGAAATCTGTTTTTGCGGGCAAGCATGAATTAATAGTAACTAGGAAATGGTAACTAGGAAATAGCCGGGCTGCTTTCGACGCTGTTTACTAATTTCTAATTACTGGTTTCTAGAGTTTAGGCAGTGAGTTTTTTGCGACCCTTGGCACGTCGACGTGCAAGCAGGTTTCGACCAGCCTTGGTCTTCATACGTGCAAAGAAGCCATGCTCGCGAGCGCGCTTACGCTTCTTTGGCTGATAAGTTCGTTTTGGCATCGTGTTTCCTTAAATGATTACCGACATAACTCGGACAGACAGGTTTCGTCTAGGGGGTATGTCAAATTAACAATGATAACCCACAAATTTTAACAGCTTTTCCCCTTTTTCCCAAGACCTTTCCACAGATTTTAAGGTGTTAGTGCAAGCTGTGCATAACTACTCCCCTGTTTTCGAAGTTTTTTAGCTCAAAAAATTATCTACTCCTGTGTACTTGTGGAAAAGTCCGAAAGTTTGCTAAAGTAGTGGAAAAGTAACACTTAATTTTGAGGGGAGCTCTGTGCAGGACGAAAGACTTTGGCAGGCGGTCTTAGGCGAGATTGAGCTTAGTGTTTCGCGCGGCAACTACCTCACATGGTTCAAGAACACTCGTCTGCTCCGATATAAGGACAACGTGCTGACTATCGGCGTACCTAATGTTTTCGTAAAGCAGCAGCTAGAGAAAAAGTACAAAGACCTAATAATATCTACCTTGGCCAAGAACCAACTCAATCCCGAAAGCATTGAGTTCAAGATCCACAGCGATATCAACCACAGCAAGAATCGCATAGAGGACGAGCCACTCCAGCTCAACACCCAACCGACAAAGCAAGAAACAACTAGAGCCAGCACCTCGAACTCACTTAGTCACTCCTATCGCCAGGGTTTAAACGAGAAATATACCTTCGAAAACTTCATCGTTGGTTCTGGAAACGAGCTTGCCTACGCGGCCTGCCAGGCAATTGCCGCCAATCCAGGAACCAAATACAACCCTCTTTTTCTATATGGTGGCGTTGGAATCGGCAAAACCCATTTGATTCAGGCGGTTGGTAACGCAATTGTTGCCAACAACACCTCAGCACGTATTGTTTATGTATCTACCGAGCAGTTTGTCCAGGAATTCATTGATGCAGTCCGTTACAAGAAGAACACTGACTTTGCTGGATATTATCGTAACGCCGATGTGTTGATTATTGATGATATGCAGTTCATCGCCGGTAAAGATAAGACTCAGGAAGAATTCTTCCACACCTTCAACGCCCTACACCAGGCAAACAAGCAGGTCATCATTAGCTCTGACAAACCACCAAAAGATATTCCAACTCTAGAGGAACGTTTGCGTAGCCGTTTTGCATGGGGCATGTCTATTGATATGCAAAACCCGGATTTCGAAACCCGCTGTGCGATTGTAAAAGCAAAAGCTGATGTAGTGGGAATAGATCTACCAAGCGACGTGGTTGATTACCTAGCCAACCACATTCAGACGAACATCCGTGAACTCGAGGGTGCGCTAAATCAATTGATTGCGTTTTGTGAGATGCGAAACCTCGAACCAGATATTACGATTGTATCTGGACTACTTAATGCTAACAAAACCCGTCCAAAACATTTGAGTGCCCGGCAAGTTGTAGAACGCGTGTCGAAGCACTTCCAGATTTCGCTAGACGATATCCTAGGACCAAAGCGCGACAAGGACATCGTGGTCCCCCGCCAAATCGCAATGTACATTTTGCGTAGTGAGTTGCATTTGAGTTTCCCGAAGATCGCTCGCGAACTTGGCCGCAAAGACCACACCACCGCAATTCATTCTGTAGAAAAAGTAGAGCAAGAGCTGTCGTTCGACGCAGTCATACGTCAACATGTGAATGACATAAAGGAGAGACTCTATGCCTAGTAGTGGGCTTTCGCGCTGCCTTGCGATACACCTGCCTATGACAGGTGGTCGCGAAAGTCTAATGCATAGCTCCGCGTCACGTGCCTGTGTATTGGCTGTTTATAAGTTGCGGTCTTGTTTGTGTATAGCCAGCCAGCTTACACACAGCCTTGCTGGGAGCCATGGTTTCGGAGTGGACAACACTACCCAGAAAGCCACCGCTTTCACACAAGCAACCACTTTTTTGTATACAGTTTATGAGCAGAGTTTTTATAGTTTTGTATCTGTTGTTGAGCAGTTTGTACACATAATCCACATAGCTTATATAAAGAATTACTTTTCAAGAAAGGTTGGTTATTAATTATGAGACTTCAGGTCACACAGGAAAACCTAAACAAAGCACTTGGTTCTGTAGCACGAATCGCCAACGCCAGAAATGCACTACCAATATTAGGTAATGTACTGCTAAAAACTGTCGATAATAGACTGAGTGTGGCCGCAACCAACCTAGATATAGGCATTACTCACCACATTGGTTCAAAAATATCTCGGGAAGGTTCTATCACAGTACCGGCAAGACTGATGCAAGACTTCATCAGTAGTCTGCCAAGCGGTGTTATTGATCTAGAGTTAGAAGAACACAAACTCCATATATCAGCCGGCGAATACAAATCAACCATCAACGGTGTATCAGCCGAAGACTTCCCTGTTATGCCAGCAATTAGCGAAGGTGCTAGCTGGGACATAGCGGCTACAAACCTGAAAAAAGCGCTTCAGCAAACCGTCTTAGCTGCTTCGAATGACGAGACTCGCCCAGTGCTTACAGGCGTATTTATGCATGATCACGAGGGTGAACTCTTTGTAGTCGCAACCGACAGCTATCGACTGGCAGAAAAGAGTCTAACTAAGTCAAAACAAAAAGTTTCTATGCTGATACCAGCCAGCGCTATGCAGGATTTGCTTCGAATCTTGGGTGATGGTGACGAAAAGGTAAAGATTACGCATGATGAACAGCAGGTTTTATTCCAGGTAGGAGAAATCGAGCTCGTTAGCCGGTTAATTGAAGGCCAATACCCACCATACCGAAAACTAATTCCCGAGAACTTTGAGGTTGTAGCAACTCTCAGCAAGGATGATTTCACAAACATAACCAAAGTGTCATCGCTATTCGCCAGAGAATCTGCCGGTAGTATCACAATAAAAGTTGATGAGGCATCACAAAAAGTCAGCATCAATTCAGTGGCTTCGCAGTTGGGTGAAAACACCGCCACCGCCGAAGCGGAAGTTGTTGGGGTCGGCGAAGTTACACTCAACTCACGCTACTTACTCGATGCACTACACGTCTTCAATGGCGACAAAGTTACTTTCCAGTTCAATGGCAAGCTAGACCCCTCTCTACTAACAGACCCAAAGAGCAAAGACTACAAACACGTAGTCATGCCCCTCCGTTCGTAAGAACGGAGCTAGTAGCCGATAGCTAATAGCTGTTAGCAGGTAGTACAATAGCCTCATGTCCACACAATCATTCAAAGATCTAATAGTTTGGCAAAAGTCCTTTGACCTCACACTATGTGTATATAAATCATTGGAAGATTGCCGGGACTACGGTTTTAAGGATCAGATTCAACGGGCTTCAGTTTCTATTATGAATAATATAGCTGAGGGTTACGCAAAGAGGAGCGACAAAAGTTTCAAAAACTACCTTTCTATAGCAAAGGGCTCTGCCGCGGAAGTCGAGTCAATGCTTTTGCTGGCCAAAGGGCTAGGCTATATAGAGACTGATAAGCAAAAAGTTCTTATGTCAAAAGTCGATGAAGTTGGAAAGATGATCAGCGGGTTTATCCGGAAGCTATCAGCTAAGGACTATTAGCTAATGGCTATTAATAGTCTGCGTCTCCAAAACTTCAGGTCATATGGCGACGACAGCTTTGAGTTTGAGCACGGCGTAAATATTATTGTTGGGCCAAACGCTAGCGGCAAAACAAACCTACTAGAGGCCATAATGCTTAGTTGTCGAGGCAAATCTTACAGGGGTCGTGATGTGGAGTTGGTTGCTCACGGTCACGATTGGGCGCGTATCGATACGTTTGGCGACAAAGCAGACAAACGAGCCATAAAGCTGCAGGACGCTGACAAAAAAATAAAAAAGATCATTGAAATTGATGACAAACAATATGTCAGAATGCCGAATCAAAAAAAGCTTCCTTTTGTATTGTTTGAACCAAATCACCTTCTAATGTTTCACGGCGGTCCAGAACAACGCAGAGAATTTATAGACAATCTACTAGAACAAACCAAACCAGAGTTTTCTAACACACGCAAACACTACAAACGAGCTCTTGCCCAACGAAACAGCTTACTTAAGAGCGGCCGCGCCAACAAAGACGAGCTGTTTGTGTGGAGCCTGCGTCTCAGCGACCTAGGAGGTGTTATTGTAACCGAGCGTCTGCAACTACTCAAAACCCTAAACAAACAGCTTCCAGGCATCTACGAACAGCTGTCAGGCACAAAATCGTCTATAAGGGCGACGTACGTATCGGAATGTCGAGAAGATTCATACGCAACCGATTTACTGAAGAAGCTCGAACAAAACATACCGCAAGAAGTTGCCAGGGGTTTTACAGTTTTTGGACCACACCGCGACGACATAGAGTTTAGCCTAAATAAGCACTCAGTAAAAGAGTCTGCCTCACGCGGCGAGGTGCGTACAATCGTGCTGGCACTAAAGATATTTGAGCAAACTCAGATAGAAAACATAACCAGCACTAAACCACTGTTCCTACTAGACGACGTATTTAGCGAGCTTGATGGAGCGCGCAGACGTCATCTAACTGAGTTTCTAAAGAGTCACCAAGTTTTTATTACTACCACCGACGCCGACGTTGTTGTCCAGCATTTTTCCGACAAAAATAAAGTAATAGCCCTCACCCGCCCTGAGAACTGAGAGCGGATTTCTACAATTGGGTAGGTAGCGTAGGGGGCTCGATCACAGTGTATCTGATAGTATAGTCGTCCGGGTTTATTCCAGCCCCGGATATATAATCAGTCACCCTCTTTCCATATTGTGCAATAATCTCATTTTTATCCCTGCCTAAATCTTCTCTAGTTACATATAAATCAACATCCAGGAATAAAATAGATTCACCCATGTCATCCGTGCCAAAAGTATACTTTATAAAAAATCTATCACCTTGGTGTGGCAGGATATTGAGGATTGGGTTGTCAAATCTCCCTCTGTCTGCAACATATGCCTCCAGCTCTTTTTGGGTACCGCTGAGTCTTTCGAACTGTATATAACCAGCTGTGAAACTAACCCTCACTTCGTCGATAATCTCTTGATCCAAGGAAACAACGTTTTTAACAACGAAACTATAAGCCGTATCCTTTTCTAGTCGCCGCAGGGTTAAGAAAAGATAGGGTCCTTCTGCAAAAGTTCTACTTACAATAAAATCACCTTCAATATTCTTAGCATAATCTATGGACGTATCCAGATCTTCACTAAACTCTAATCGAACTGTACTGGTAGACGTAGCAACCACTTGATTAGTATCAGGTGTTGATCTAACCAGCCTGAACTCATGGTTCTGTCCGAAAAAGAACCAAACAGCTCCTATGACAGCAATCACTATCAATACCAGAATAGTTTTCCTTACATTGTTCGTGCTCATGGAATCCTCACAAATCCGGTGAGTGCAGGAAGCTCGGCACTATACGAGGCTTTTTTTATGGTGTTGCTCTCGTTTCCGCCGATTGATGTGTATGTGTTGGTATTGCTCTCGTAGCTCACAACTATGTTTACGTGTGATGGGAAGGGCATCAGACCTTCTTTATAGACGGCTATATCGCCAGGTTGTGGCACAAAACCGGCCTCGCCTTTTGGATGGAACCAACCTCGTTCATCACCATAGGCCATAATTCCCGACGCTGTTGAGATAGTACCGCCTTCGAAGCCAGCGCCTGCCGTTTCAAAAACCCAGCTGACAAAAAATGCGCACCACTCTGCTCTCACGCCATTTGTGTACTTTAGGTAGGATTCATTTTCTTCTTTTGCACCCAAAGCTAGCTCCCCCTCAGCTATCTGTATAACTTTACTAGCGGTACCACCTGCTATACAACCAGAACTACTCACTGTATTTATCCCTGGAGCCTCGCCCCCAACCTTCTCGATCCAAATACTAAATTCCGGCGCATTATGGTATGAGAGCGTTATGTCACTGCCCACGCCATTTGATATTGACTCGATTAGTTTCTCCGCATATTGCCGAGGGGTTATAGTATTTCTTCCCGGTATTATATCAAGCAATGACTCGTTTGTTATGGCAGCCGGTAGGAAATGGCTAACCGCAAGTTTAAATAAATCATTATTCATAGACCTGAATTTTTGAGTATATTCTATGTAAGCTACGGCATCTTGAACCGCTTCCGGAGCATCTGCAGCTCTTGCATAGTTTCCTGCAGGACCGTATAAACTAGCTCTCGCTCTCCAAGTTGAGTCAATATACTGGTATTTGCCTGATGCACTACTAGCACCAGATTTGGCAGTTGGGTTACCGCTACTCTCCTGATAGGCTAAGACTTGCAAGAATCGATCAATACTGCCATTAGCAATACCTATATCATTACATACCGCGCTCGGCTGTGCGTCAAAATAATACACACCTGAGTCAAAAAGCTTTCGCTGGTCTGGCGACAATCCTATTGCTGGCGCTGTTGGTATAACTAGCATAGCTAACATCACTACCACAGAAGCAACTTTACTTTTCCAATCAATCATCTAATTACCTGTTGTTGACCAGTGCCAATTCTCTGAGGGCAGGTTTTTTAAGCCATAGCTAGCGGCGTTAGCAACCAACCAATCCCAACAAACCCTTGTGGACGGTCTTTCTCTTAAGTTAATAAAGCCAATACCATTACAAATTAAGTCTATAGCTAAACCTCTCTCGTGAAAAGATGTGCCTGGTTTGGCTGTTGGCGGGCTACAGCTGTTGGCGGACATCTCATATATGGCGTAGTTGCTTGTACCACAGTTTTGTCGCCGTAATGCAATCTGTCTTGCGGGGTCGCGCCAACCTCCACCGGTAAAAGTAATCCCACTAGCTTTTGCGTCATTTACTAGTCTCTCAATAGTGCCAGCAATACAATTATGAACCAATATACCTTGCACATCAGTTATCTCTTCTCTACCAACTGGCGCTGATGGGCATTGACTCGTATCAAGGGATCCGGATGTATTAGTGTTTGCCGGTTGAGTGCCAAGACCAAGTTCAGTACACGCCTGCGCATTATCATCATAGCAGTCCATCGTTCTGGCTATAGAGTCGTCCATAACGAAAAGAGCAGTTCGGATCCAATCGGGACTTAGATCGCCACAATTAGCCCCATTATACTCGTTAGACAAAGGGTTTATCTCTTTGTCTAAAAGCGTTGTCCGTAACTGGCTTCCTTCACCCACTATTTCTACACCGAAACAATTCTTTACCCTGTCTTCGTCTATGCTACCTCTGTTATCAATAACCCACTTTACGTTTTCAGGGGAGTCATAGTTTGGATCATCGACAATGCTAGCAGGCATTGATACCAACGGGAATCCCCAGTCGTAAGTCGCTGATTGAGCATGGGCACTAGGCGATGCAATGGATAAGAGGTTGGATACTGTGCTAATAGGAGACTTTAATAGACCGGGGACTATTGAGCCGAAACTATTGCCAACACCAACGAGTCCGTGGCTCAGGGCCGGACGCATTGTGGCCATTGCGAGAGACCGTTTTTCCTGGGGGTTGAATAATCTGTCGAACAAGTCCTTTTGTCTGAACTCCGCAATTTCTTGCTCGTTGATCTGGTTTAGTAGTGCCGTCTCGTCGCCGCTACTTAAAGGTACCCCACCCATCGCAGCAGCATTTATATTGCTAGACATTCTAGCTGCATACGCGAGGCAGTTTCCGTATGCCTCTGCGTTTAATACCTCGATATCTTCTGGTTTGTCGCTTTCACCCGAATCAAACTCCACACCACATACGTCGGTAACCCTGCCCCTTACCTGTCCCTCTACAACTTCACCGAGAATCCTACTTGCTGCATAAGAGATGGTACCGGCCAGGACGGCCTGTGCAGCTACCCTGCCCACGGCTCCGGCTGTTGTGGTTCCACCGGTAACTACGCCCCCTACAACCCCTGCAACAGTAAGCGTAGCACCGGCCGCAAGGCCGACAACTCTAGCGACTGGATTGCACGCAAAATCAGAGACACCATCAGCAACATCAGCAGCAGTAGCCCCGTCGTATCCAAGAGCACTCACTAGGCCTGAAATGCTGCTGCCGGTTGTAGTGAAAGCAGATCTGGCACCAATATCTATATCCGTACCAACACCCGATCCTCCGTTCGTCAATGCGTTGACAGACTTCGCACCCCATACGCTACGTCCATCAGCATCTCTAAAGTCAGCTATCACGTCCCCTGCTAACTGGGCGGTGAGATTCTGTCCCGACTGGAATTGTGATGCCGCACTTTGGGTTTGGATTGATCTTATCATGGCGGGTGTGACTATAGTTGCATAGTAGACACCTGGTACTATGCCCGCAATATCTTTGACCGTGCACATAACTCCCTGAATTGCAACTGCAGCCCCAGCCGTTTTCATTAGTCCTGACCCGGCCTTGCTTCTCAGGTCGCTGCGTGCACTGGATCTTCTCTGGTCAACCTCAACACTCTTTCTGGATCTCTCTGCATCAGCCTGCTTCCTTTCGCGCCTTGCTAGCACGGCATTATCTATGCGTCGCCCAACCGATTCGCTAGCTCGGGATACAGGGTGAAATAGACTCGGTAATCTCAATGTTTTGCTAAACAATCTTTTGTTCATTGATACGGCAACTTTAGGATTAAGCCTTACGGTCGCCCTTCCACCACCAGCGTGGTGTGCTAAACCTTTTTTGATATTGTCAAGTTCGCTACCCTTAAAGTCCGACAACCTAAAGCTAAGGGATGTGTCGGTGTTGCCGATAGTGCCCACGCGGACTTTTTCTGCATCAATTCCAAATGCCCTGGCTATGTTTAGGCGGGTGTGTGTTGGCGTAGGGCCTCTGAGGGGGGAGTTAGCAGGTGGGTCAAACGTGACCGTTACTCTAGAGTTTCCCGTTACTCGTCCTGTTGTCTCTGTAAGCTTTATACCATGCTGCTGATCTAGTCTATCCAGCATTCCGCCAAATACCCTATTTTGAACTGTTCCCAGGCGCGAACGTGACAGCATAACCCTATCATCGGCGTTCTTAAACAGGGATCGGTAAAGCATCCTGTTTATACGTCTGTTTATGATATTTGTGTGAGCGCTTTCGTGTTTACCCAAAGCAGCATCAAGTTGGAATACTTGCATTGGACCCGTCGTCAAGATTGTGAGTGCTCCAAGGCCTCCGCCGATAACAGTTCCTACGATACTACCAATAACTACCTGTTTTTTAGTTACGCGGGAGCGGCTCTTTTTCTTCTTTTCATCATCACGGAACGGGATTTCATCATCAGAATCTCCTGTCTTTTCATCCAGTTTGGCACGTTCGGCCATATCATCGGTGACGGCACGGTCTTCCATAGCCTGCTCCTCGGCAGGGTTAATACCAGTGATCTGATTTAGATCACCCGTTCTTTTATCAAGCTTATCAGCTTCAATTTCCTCTGGTCGAGTTTTGGTTTGTTGGTCGTCGTAGACTGCCATTGTTCCCTACATGCCCGGTGCGAGCCGGTTATCTAGGTCTATTGTACCTTGTCCTTGGTCAATTTCGCCACCCTGTTCGATTGCCTGCACCTGAGCCGGATCAGTCGTAATTAGACCCTGTTCGGTCTGGCTGGCAATAATTTGAATATGCACGTGATTTTGACCGGCAAAGAACAGCCCTTGCCCAACTGGGAATTGACTCAAGCGTTTCTTCTCTTCCGAAGTAAGCTTAAAGGTGTCGCTGAGCACATCAACCGCCGAACTCGACTGCTTAAGCAGAATCTGCATACTGGCATTAGCGACAATCGCTCGACCCATGCGGGAGCCCATGAAATCTTCAACATCCTGGGTAATGGTGGTGATACCTAGGTTATATTTGCGGGCACGTTTAGCTAGGCTAAACAAGAAGTTAGCCGAATCTTCGTACTTCATAAGTTGCCAAGCTTCGTCCACCACCAAAATTCGGCGTTTGCGGTCACTCTTGGTCTTGTTCCAGATGTAATTTAGCACAATATACATAGCTACAGGTCGGAGTTCGTCCTCTAGGTCGCGAATATTGAACACGACCATCGGGTTATCGATGTTTATGTTGCTTTGCTGCGAGAAAATACCAGCAAATGTACCGCTAGTGTACTTGCGTAATCTTTGAGCCAGCTGAGGACCGGTGCCGCCCATGTGTAGTAGTACATCGTACAGATCAGCAACGGTTGGCGCTGGCGATTGGTGGGTCAGCGGATCATCGGTAATTCCTGCACGTTTGTAAGTTTCAATCAGTGCAGCGTCTAGGTCAGACTCTTCGACAGGACTTAGCGCTGGCGCAATCATGCCGCCACCCTGCGCGGCACCGGCCATCTGTGCCTGCGCACCACCCATCATCAGACGCAGCAGACCGTGCAAGGTTATCAAGTTGCTACGCAGCGCATCACCAGCGTCATCGCCATCTATGACTTGTGGCAAATCGAACGGATTGATACGGGTTGGCGAGTTGAGGCTGAGCTTTACATAAGCTCCGCCGACAGCCTCGGCCATGCGCTGGTATTCGTTTTCTGGATCGATGATAAATATCTCGGTGCCAAACATCAGGCTGCGCAGAGCCTCAAGCTTAACAGTAAAGCTCTTACCAGCACCAGACTTAGCAAAAACCACAGAGTTGCCGTTCTCTAGACTAAAACGATCAAATATCACCAGCCCAGAGTTGTGCATATTGATGCCGTACATAATGCCGTTGTCTTGGCTGAGATCTGCCGATGTAAACGGAAATGTCGTGCTCAGTGCGCCGGTGTTCATGTTGCGACGAATCTGTAGCTGGTCGGTAAACTGCGGAATGGTGCTGTTGAGCCCCTGCTCTTGCTGGGCGCTGGCGACCTTGCTGTAGACCAGCTGCTGGCCAAGCATTGACTCTACCTTGTGGGTCACGAACTCCAACTCTTCCTGACTGTTGCCGTAGATGGTGAAATACAGACCAAATCGGAAGAATCTTTCCTCGCCCACCTGCAATTTGTCGCGCATTTCCTCGGCATCCATAATCGCCGCTTGTTTACCTGGGTCGCGGACACGACCCTTCTCGGAATCAATCTGAATACCGGCTTCCAGCTGAGTCACCTTCTTGCGTAGGTTTTCTAGTACAACCTGGCTCTCTACAGGGTAGATAAACATGCTGAGATCCATGACCTCATCTAGATTAACCATACTACCAAGCCAGCCAGTAAACACTTGGCGCGGGTAGCCGTAGACGTAGAGGGTGCGAGCGTAGCGGGTACCAATACGGAAGAATCCACTCTGGAATTCGATTGAGCTCGGTGCAACAAAATCACGTAGCGCCGTGACGCCCTTTTGGAAAGCAGCGTGAACCTCTTGTTCCTCACGCTGTCTCTGGGCCTGAGCCAGCGCTACAGGATCGGCTTGCGGTTTTTGTTTTCCAAATGCCATCATAGGCCTCCTTCAGAGGCAATTATCAATTCACAATTATCAATTTTCATTAAATTTTCATTTACCAATTCGCATTCGGCCACGAATCGTCTGACAAATGTAGAACTACCTATCATTGTAGTTCCCTCTCTAGATTTGGCTGCGGCGCAACACCTTCGCCCTTGGTTACAACCGGGGCTGTCAGGTCGCCAAAGTTCTTCATCTGCTGGCGAGTAGCGGTATCTGGGTTGTAAGCATCGTAGAATAGCTCAATAAGTTCCTGGGTATCTAGCGGTAGCCCTTGTACGCCACACTGCAGCATACCAGACAGCACCGCCTGGACTCGGTTTTTGAGCTCGGTCTTGGCGGCTTCTAGGTCTGCTTCGTTGATAGTGACGTGTTTTTCGTCACTTTGTTTAAACGACCCCATTAGATTGTTTATGAAACTTTTGCTGGCCTCTACAGCCTTCTGAGCTTCAAGCCCGACTGGAATAAACGGAATAACAATATAAAACCGCTTATCCATGATATTGGTCTGCTGAGCTATATTACTCATGAAGAAGATGTAATCTTCCATCAGTAGCGCCAGCAGCATGTTGTCGTGCTCGGAGCGTATCTTGTCGAGCTTCTCGATATAGGGGCGGATGTCCACCTTCTGTGAACGCACAAGGATCTGGATTGGGAAATACAAAGAGTTTAGAAATCCCTGGTAGCTGTACTCTACGCCTTCTTGTTCCTGGGGATTCATCAGGTCAAAGTTCACGCTCTTCATCATCAGCACAGACCGGAACGAACCGTCATTCATGATTACAATACCGTCGCGAATCTCAGCAATTTGCAAGGTGTTTTGGGTACTGTTTGGGTTGGTTGCTTGAGCGGACTGTATCTGCGGGCTCTGGGTTTGCGGCGGCATACCTGGTTGCATCTGGGGCGGTGCTTGACCGTACTGCTGGGCTGGAGTGATTGGCGCTGGCTGTGCGGGTACACTACCAGGCTGTGCGCCGGGATTAGGAGCTGCGTACGGATTCTGATTATCTGGATTCACTAGCAAAGCCCCCAGCCTAGAGGTGAGTCATGCAGTATAGTTCTGTAAGAAATTGATTTCATAGGTAATCCCACTCTTCGAGTACAAACCAAAATGTCATTTCCAATTATAGGCGATTTCACCTTTATAGTACAGGGTAAGAAACGTTAGCAATTTTCATTTTTCAATTCTCAATTTACAATCAACTGACAATGACCAATTATCAAAAGAAGTTTGACCTGGAGGAAAGAACTGCAAAGTTTGGCGAAGATGTGATAAATTTGTGCAAAAATCTGCCTAAAAACGAAATAACACGCCCACTAATCAATCAGATAATTCGTTCGGCAACCAGTATCGGCGCAAACTACATGGAAGCCAACGGGGCTAGTAGCAAGAAGGACTTCAGGAATAAAGTATATATTTGTAAAAAAGAAGCTCAAGAAACCAGGCACTGGCTCAGGATGCTCGCCACCGCTCTACCGGAAGATAAAGAGGCTTTTCGTATTCTCTGGCAGGAGGCTCACGAGTTAGTCCTGATATTTCAGAAAATCACCTCAACTCTAAATGAAAATTGAAAACTGAAACGTTTGAAAATTGTCTTCTAGTGTAATGATACGACGACTTCGCCATCATCGTTCGGCTTGTTCATTTTTTGAGCCTGCCGTGCGATAGTGGCAACGTCCAAATCATCATTGCTTGCAAGTCCAATTATAGCAGGGTTAACAGGGTTTTGTCTGTCTGTTTGCTGATTGTTGCCTTGGGTTACTGCTGGTGCGGCCTGGGGCAAAGGTTTGCCCTGTTCGTCATGAAGCGGCTGCAGCACGCGTACGTGGTCTGACACGTGGGCTTTTTCTTTCTCGTGCTCTTCTACCAATTTGTGAGCAAAGGCCTTTTCTTCCTCGGTTACCTCTACAGACTGAGTGGAGTCATCGGTGCCAGGCGCTACGACTTGCTGGTTAGCAAACGTCGCGTAGTTTTGCGGCAGAGGCATCTGTGGGGTCTGCGGCTGATTCATGAACCAATAGTCTTGTGCTGTTTGTGGCTTCTGGCCACCGCCCGACACTTGATCTCTAATCTGCTGCTTGTGGCTGCTAGAGGATTGTTTGATTAGCTGGTCGAGGTGCTGCGCGGTTGAGTTGGTGCTAGGATCGAGCATGTCGTCAGATGGCAGCACATCTACACTGGACACATCCTGGGGTAAGCTGCTCGGGTCTACCAACCTATCAGAGTTTGCTGCCAAATACCCAGGCTGAGCAAACATATTGGCGTTGACGTTCTTCACCGCCCAGCCACGGCTGTCGACGGTGTTGGCTAGAGCTTGCAGACGGCTTTTTACTTCGTCTTGGTTAAAGTTCTTGGTAAAAACTTCTTGCACTCGCTTTGGTGCGGTTATGGTGACTAGGTCGCTGACACCGTCTTGGTTCCAGATTCGGGTACGAGATTTGAACAAAAACCGCAGCCGCGCCAGCAGCCAGATGTCATTTGGCTGATCACGCCCAATTGGCGCCGCTAGGAACCCTAGCACCAGCATAGGAACTAGCATCGGAGCTACAAAAACCACCTTCACAGGCAGCGGTATGCCAGTGACTATAACTCGAAAACAAATAAAACCCATCACAATCGCAACCGCCGCAAAGATAAACTGCTTGAGCGTAAACGGCCCAAATAGCTTGTCCTCTGCCTCTATATCTTGTAATACTTTATATGTCGCCATCTTTGTCTAAATTATAGATTATTTATCTGCTTACAAAAAGTGAGGTTTGCATGTTGTCTTTCAAGAATGCAGAACTACTCAGGAAGATTAGGATCATTCGGATTGCGAGCTCGTGGGTTTAATCTTTCCCATCTTTGGGCTATTTGAGGGTCTCTTTCTATGCGGCCTCTAACGCTTGTTGGGTCAGAGGGGCCTGCAGCTCCAGGTCTCAGCCCTCCTGTCCTAATAAGGTCAGTGCTGTTCATGAGTTCATTAATCACCTCTTGGTTGTCGTCACTAGCATAAGACTTGGACTGGTTTAGTTGTTCTATTTGGGCTGCAGTTCTTAACATCTCATCAGTAGCGTTATCTCTGTCTGTCTGAGACAACGTTTGGTCTTGTGATCTCCTGTGTTGTTCAGTAAGATGTGACCCAAGGGAACTTGCAAGGTTTCTAACTTCCGGAGTTTTGCCTCTTAGTAAAGTGACTGGATCTTGAGCTCTTGAGGCTTGTACAGTTGCTCTATCATACGCAAGGGATGTGGGTCTTTGAGTAGGGCTCAACTCTTCGTGCACAAGACTCTGCAGGTTGCCAAATCCTGGAGCCAAATCACCACGCCCAACCTTCTTTGTCTCCGCATTTGCAAAACCAGCAAGTGCGCTTGCGGTAGATAGATTACCTCCAGATGCCCTAGCAAGTGTGCGTGACATATGCCCGACATCCCTGTAGCCAGTACCTGTAGATACCAGCTGTTGGGCAGCTGCAATAGCCGCTGCGCGTCCACCTAGTCCAGTTGCCTGCCAGGCTGCAATCGATCTGTCGGCTTCTGTCGCATTTACCCCATCAGCAATAAGTGCAGCACGGGCTTCCTTAGCGTTCATATCTTGCAATAGGATTCCTGCATGCAAAGCATTATCGTCTTGATTAACACCATTCCAGGCAGGATTCTTCATGATTTGCTCCATGCTATTTAGCCGAGCCATCTGATCCATGCGAGCTTTGCCCTTTTTGCCCATTCCAAACACACCCTTACCACCACCTACTCCAGCACCCAGTCTTGTACCTGCGCCACGTGTAATCATATTCCTCTGACCAAATCCCGTACCGGTGCCAGTCTTGAATTCATTCCAGCGCTTGGCGCGAGATTCTTGACGACCCTTCTTGAGCCTATCTAGCACACCACGCTCACTGTCATTGACCATACCAGCGATATTGCCAAACACACCACCAACCCACTTGAACATAAACGGTATAAAGAAGAACGGCATAATAAACGCACCAATAACAAGAACAACCTTCACTACGGAGTTGGTGGCCGCGAGTCCGGCGACGTTTGCAAACACTTCCCCAACCCCTAGCAAAAGCATAATCACCGGAAACAGCAGCAGCAGCCTAGAGAACGTCTTCCACCAAGTCTTCCACATGGCATCATTACCTGGGAAAATCCAGGCCAGGATTGCGAGCGGAGCCACTAGGAACAGGGCAAGCAAAATAATTTGGCGAGCAATAAGGAGCAAGAAAATGCCGCCTAGCACGAGCGCAGCCGAAAAGAGCGTGCTCATAATCACGCCAACGCTAGCAATACTTACAAAGAGTCCTGCCGCAGCGATTACTCCCAGTCCAGCGACACGTGCCTGATCTCCAACACTTGCCCCATCACCTGCCTGCAGCACCTGTGCATTCACCAAGGCTGCTCTAAGTGGTGCACCCTGGGTGCCAACATCAAACGGTCCTGTTATTAGTCCGCGTATACCCACTCCAATAACATTCGTAATCTCTACAAGGAACAGGCAGATATACCAAGACAAAGTAATAAATATCACCGCTATCACCATGCGCGGCAATGCCTTCTTGATTGTGTAAGCACTGAATATTTCAAACCCAAGCGCAGTCCCAATTACCATGACAAGCATTATCGGCACAAGGATTGCGTAGGCAATATTTCGTATCTGAGTCCAAGAAGCTTTCAATTTTTGCCCTGCACTCGGGTCGCCATTTTCTTCGGGCGCTTGGTCAAAATAACTACTTTTTATAAACAACAGGTCTCTGATTTGCTCATCGAGGAACGCAACTATATTGTCCAAAAGCTCTGCTACTGGACACAAAATCCAACTCAAACCACCGCCGTTGGATGAACATTCATCAATTTCTTCGTCTCCACCACCCGTTATATTCTCTCCGGCCTGGGTTGTTGAGACTCCGTCGGTATTTTCAGAACCTGCTACCGTTACAGCGAGCACATTACTAGAGCCCTCTTTTCTTATTTGTAAATCTCTAGTACCAGATCCTATTGACGCAACTTCTGTCGGGGTAGAAGTTATGTATAGATTTCCATTACAGTTTTCGGTTCTGAATTGATTGCGCCCTGCACACCAAGAGAACGTACGAGTGCCCTGCTCTCCTTGAGACACGTGCTGGATGAGTGTTTCTTCACCAGCGCCAACCACCCCGTAAGTTATATTGAACTTATCAAGCCCACCGATAATGGCACCCACCTTATAGCCAGTGGCACCACTCGGTATACTATGCCCACAGCGCCATTCAAGAGGGTTACCATAAAGCAGGAAGTTGCCGTTTGTTAAGCCATCACACTCAGCACTTGTTCTATCTTCCTCAAATCCTATTATGTAGTCTATATCGCTAATAAGCCCCTGTAGGTCGGAGCGAGTAATTTTTTTATCCTTTCCATTAAAAGTATCGTTTAGTTCGTCATCCAGTCTACCGCTGAATCCTTTAACCCGACTTTCATCGGAGGTATCATCCCCACTTACAAATCGGTAATCAAAGTTACCGTCACCTGTATTCGAATCTATAAGGTAGCCATCAAGAAGGTTCTTGAACTCATCATTTGCAAATACATACCTTGCATTTGCTCCAGAGGGTGAATCGCAATTGCCCGACCCACTATAACTTACTTGTATTGCGGCGCGGTTAACAAAACTAATATTCAGCCAGCCCGACGGACGTCGAGTATCGTGATTATAGGGGGGCACACAGAGCTGGTTGGGTTCGGTTGCGTGTACAGCTTCGGACGAAGGATTCACGACCGCTAGTGCTGCAGCAGCGAGAAATGAAACAGCAATAACAAGTAATGTGCGCCATAAGCTAGCTAACTGCTTATGTTTTGGACTCATGTATCAAAATATAGCAGTAAACGCAATAAAATAACAGGGTTAATATTTACATTAACAGAGGTTAATTCGTAATACTTGGTTCGTTGCTCACGATTCGCCAGCTCATTTCCTGAATACTGCCAGAATCTTTGTTCAGAATGAGACGGGTGAACTCAAGATAAGCTTGACCAGCATTGGATGGCTTGCCAAGCGTCGTGTCTTTAGCTTGGCTGAGAATATCTGCATTATTGATATCATCACCGCTATAAAACGAGAATACGCCCATGTAACCAGTACAGCTAACCGTATTGCCGTTATCAACACATTCCTCCACTCTTACATAATCTTCTGTTGCATAGAATCGTTCAAGCGATCGCATGCGCTCTTCGGCGCCTTCATAATCAAAGTCTTCGCTAGATTCGCCCCCCATTACACGAGCGAGAGCATCAGTGTCTCGTAAATTGAGTGCAGCTAGAATGTCTTCGCCTACTTCTGTGAGTAAGCTTTCCGGAGCGCTACTCTCGAAGTAGTAATTTCCCTCAGAAACGGTGTCGGAATAGCCATGATTCGTAAGCTCAGACAACAGCAACGATTCGCTATCGTTCAAAAATGGGTAGCTTCCTTTTCGCGGCTCAACCTCTGAGCTGTCTTCAGGATTTTCCTCGGCTACTGGTTCGTCAACTTCTACTGGGTTGCTCGGGTCTTCTACAACTTCATCAGTAGTGTTTTCTGCCGGGACAGGAGCTGCTTCGGGAGTGTTATCTCCACTACCAGCCAGGCCTTTTGCGACAAAAGCTGCGCCACCAGCCAGTACGACTGCCGCAGTGAACGCGCCAATCTTCTTGCCTAGTGACATTTTCTTCTTGTCTTCTGGATTGCGAGGATCTTCTTCAATTTTTAGAGGGGTAATAAGACCCTTTTCGTGGGCTACACCAAGATGAGTGTCAAATTCTTTAACAGGTTTTTCAAGTCCAAGATTGCCCGAGTGAGGGATGCTATCTGTCTTCGTATACTCAGCTTCGACGACACCACCATCAGCAGGGCCGTACAGAGATGCTTGGTCTTGCTCAGCAGTATTGGCTTCATTAGCATCCGGGAATAGCTGCTGTTGGTTGATTTCGTCGTGGTTTATGTCTGTCATAGAATTTGTCCTTATAATTTCTAACGAACTGCCTGTATTATACCACATGAAAACGCTTGTGTCTAGTACCCAGAACCATTTTGCGACTGTTCACCCCTGTGAAAATTTCTAAAAAAGTCCAAAAACCCACAAAGACTATACAAACTTGTCTTTTGCCACCGAAGAGTTTATAGTTAGACCAAATGCGTATGATAAAAAACAAAAAGCTATCATATTTTGCGCTCATTCCCCTGTTTGTTCTGATATTGGGGGTATTTTCAGTCTCGCAAACAGCGAACGCTCAAACACCAGAGCAGCAATGCCAATCATTATTGAACGATCCAGCCGACCCGGGGAATATAGGTTACAATGAGTGTGTAAATCAGATACGCGCAGCCCAGAACGGTATTCCGTCTGAAAACACAGGAAGTTCATCAAGCGATAGCTGGACGGGTTCTGCAACAGATGCAAATTGCGAAGAAAGCATCAGTGCCCAGGATTGTGGCATCACATGGTATTTAGTGGTGGCTATTAATATCTTGTCGGCACTGGCTGGAATTGCCATTGCCATCTCTATCGCCTACGGGGGTATTGAGTACTCTATGTCTGGTAGCGATCCGCAGAAAGTCAGCGCTGCTAAGGATCGTATCCGCAATGCGATCATTGCCCTAATCTTCTTCATATTCGGGTTTGCCATCCTAAATTACCTCATACCGGGAGGTTTGCTATAGCTATGAAAAAATCACTCCTCTTTATTGGTTTTATGACGGTTTTTAGTCTCATGTTGGTGCAAACAGCCTCAATGCCCTCTAGTTTCGTGGGCTCAAGTACCGTCTCGGCTCAAGCTCCTAGCGTCGAGGATGCAGACGGTGATGGTGATAATTGCACAGAGCGTATCCTGGGTCTTCCGGTTTGGTGGGCGTACCTTGATGTTGGCGAGGTAAGAAACAGCGAGGGCGAAGTCATAGATGAATGTGGAGTAAAGGGTCCTGCCTACTCTGATGGTAGTATGAAGTGGGAAAGTGCAGCGGGTCTCATCGCCCTAGCCATATTCGAAATACTCCTTCGGCTTGGAGCGGTTGTGGCGGTTGGGTATGTCATATACGGTGGCTTCCGCTTCATTACATCCCAGGGGGAACCTGAAAATGCTGCTTCTGCCCGTAGCACAGTTATAAATGCCGTTATTGGACTGGTTATAGCCATGGCATCAGCTAGTATAGTCAGCTTCCTAGCTAATAGGTTAACCTAAGGATGTATAAAAGTAAGGTGTAAAATAAGATAGTATGCAGAACTTATTAATCAGAGCAGCACAGGTTTTAGATCCCGATAATCTGGAAGGTGTCCCCAAGGGTAATTTAGACCCAATTACTCTAACGGATGCGCTTCAATGGGTCTTCGGTGTGTTCGCGGCTGTTGCGGTGCTGGTTATTGCTATCGCTGCCTTTCGAATAGTTATATCAAGGGGTAATCCACAAGACGTTTCTAAGTCACGAGACACAATTATCTATGCAGCTGTTGGCCTAGCAATAAGTTTGATGGCGTTTACTATCGTAACCTTTGTTGTGGAGCGTGTGTAATGAGGAGACTACTTAGCCTGCTACTCATCAGTTCGTTCCTGGCAATCCCTTTTCTTGCTGTTTCACCTGTCCATGCACAATTTGATCCGTTCGCAGATATTTGTGATCCTTCTACAGCCGATGCCGCTGCCTGTAGTACGAATGGCAAAGATGACCCACTGTCTGGTAGTGACGGTCTGATTATGAAGGCTGTGATGATACTGTCGTATGCGACAGGAGCGGCTGCTGTAATAATGGTAATCCTGGGCGGCCTGAAGTTTATTACCGCCAACGGCGATGCCAATAGTGTGTCCAGTGCCCGAAACACCGTGCTTTACGCACTCATAGGTATAGTAGTATTCGCTGCATCACAATTAATCGTAAGATTCGTAATAAGTAGTCTATAGGAGATATGAATATGCAAAAAAGATTGAAACTAGCTGCCTTGAGCCTGATGATGGCGATAGGTTTGCTTGTGCCTGCGCTTGCCTCGGCTCCGGTCTCTGCACAGGTATCTGAAGATTCAAAGCAGGCAGCTTGTGATGGGCTAGGACTCGGCGCCGACGAAGGTGGCTGTAACGGCACGGCTGGTACGTCTGTCTCTAGCCTGCTGGCTGATGTAATCAATATTTTGTCATGGATTGTAGGTATCGTGGCAGTAATTATGATAATTATCGGTGGGTTCAAATACGTCCTGTCTAACGGCGATAGCGCTGGCATAAACAGCGCCAAGAACACCATTATATATTCACTAATCGGGCTTGTGGTCGCTGCGCTTGCGCAGATAATGGTGCAGTTTGTCCTGGATAGGGTCACTTGAGGCTACGAGTGGTTACGCTTGTAACAGGGCGTATCTAGTGATATAACTAATGCTAAAGCAATAAAGTAAATGAGGAATAACAAAAGATGATAAAGAAAATAAAACAATTTGCCTTAATTCTAGCACTGAGCGCTGGTCTTTTCATGCCAGTGGCGCTAGTTGGTGTTACGAGTGCTCAGGCAAACATTCAGGGTAGTCTGTGTGATGGAACAGAGTTCGCCCCTGCTCCAGTTGATGGCAGCAGCGGTAGTTGTGATACAGCTGGAAGCACAGGAAGTGTCCAGAGTGCTATTAGTACAGCAGTTGACCTACTGTCATGGGTAGTTGGTATCGTATCTGTAATCATGATTATTGTCGGTGGTTTCCGCTACATCACCTCTGGTGGTGCGAGCGACAAAGTTACTGGTGCCAAGAACACCATTATCTATGCAATCATCGGTCTAGTCATTGTGGCGCTTGCCCAGTTCATCGTGAACTTTGTACTCAACCAGACGGTTAACATAACCTAAGGTAGAGCAATAAATTTGTGTTAAGCCCCGGTTCCTCACTGGGGTTTTTCTTTGCCCTTAGCTCCCGCCCCTTCTAGGGACAATCAAAAACCCGCTCGGTTTCAAGAGCGGGTTTTTTGTCGAGGTTTCTAAGGTTTAGAGAACTTCGATTTTCTTGACCGTGTCCTGTCTAGTAGTAGAGCTTCGTGTAATTTTGCTCTTAAGCAAAATAAAACACCCCAGTTTCCTGGGGGTGTTCACGAAGCCTCACTACCGGGCTTGTTTGATCTAGAGGACCTCAATCTTTTTAACGGTGTCCTGCTTGACCTTAGCAAAGCTGATGGTGAGTACACCGTCTTTGAGCATTGCTTCGATCTCTTCTTCCTTAACAGGTACTGGTAGCGCGATAGATCGGCTAAATTCACCCCAGTAACATTCCTGAACGAAGTAGTTTTCTACGTCGTCTTCGTTTCCAGCGCTCAATGTGCCACGTACAGACAATGTGTTGTCTGAGATGCTGACATCAAGGTCGTTCTTGTTCACACCTGCGGTGCGAGCCTTCACAACCAGCTTGTCGCGTGTTTCGTACACATCAACTGCTAGCTGGCCAGGAACTGGTTCTTCGTCGTCCCAGTCGTTGGCGCTTGGGCTACTAACGCCTTGATCGTCACTAACTGGTTCGTCTGCAGAAGTTGGCATATCGTCGTCGCCAAGGAAAGCAGCAGTCAGTTCGTCTTCCATCAAGAGGTCATCATCCTGATTCCGTCTTGCCATAAGGTTTGTCTCCCCTCCACTTAACTCTTGTTACACTTGATCCGAAAACATTTGATTTTTTATCTTGCTACTAGTATAGCTAGAGATGCAACAGCGTGCAAAGGTTTTGTAACCTTATTTACAACATAATATATACAACAATAGCTTTTGTCTGATATAAAAAGATAAAAATATAGTTCAGTTGGTGGGAGACAGGTGTCTCATGCGTTTGATCGAACAATTTTTCAGAATCGTCGCACCATCCAACTGTTTGATGTGTCGTACCGAAGGTAGCTTACTGTGCGCCTGGTGTATTGAAGATGCTTTGCCGCAGCATCAGCCTCGTTGCTATCGCTGCAACGCATTGACCTCAGAGAGTTCAATCTGTGCAAACTGCAAGCGAAAAACAGCTCTCAGAAGTCTGTGGATACGTACCGAATACTCTGATACAGCCAAGAACCTGGTTCATATGATGAAATTTAAGTACTCAGGCGAAGCAGCTGACATTCTGGCCACCGAACTGGTGAACACAATCCCTGCCCTGTCGCCAGAAACAATCGTTGTAGCAGTACCTACAATCACATCGCATGTACGTCAGCGCGGATTTGACCACACCAAACGCATTGTTGCACGGATTTCTGCCATGACCCCATATTCTAGTCAGCAAGTGCTTGTTCGGATGGGTCAGCATCGCCAGGTTGGTTCTAGTCGAAAGCAGCGTTTGACCGAAGTAACTAATAGTTTTCGGGTCAAAAGCCCATTTGTGGTCAAAAATTGCCCCGTTGTGCTGGTAGATGACGTGCTGACCACTGGTGCAACGCTTGAGGCAGCAGCCAAGGCTCTACGACAAGCTGGCGCTTCGCGGGTAGACGCGGTGGTTTTCGCCCGCGCCCGGTAGTAGACTTTCGTGCTGCCAGCAAAAGCTGGCTATTGGATGGGAGGTTCACGAAAGCTCACTACTGGGCCGCGCCAAATAGTCTTTTATTAACAGAGATAAACTGTTATAATTCGTATCTGTTAACAACTGAATTGCAGCTAATAACCAAAATTCCAAACCAAGTCGCCTAGGCGACTGTTCGGGATTTTGAGAGGAGGAAGCTTGCTGAGATTTCTAATGTTGCCGGATAAACTTGTTTTGTCGGCGGCAAGGAAATCGCAGCATTGCATTCCGACGAGGAGAGGTACCCAAGTGGCTGAAGGGGACGGTTTGCTAAATCGTTAGTGGGGCGAGAGTTCCAGCGAGGGTTCGAATCCCTCTCTCTCCGCCAATACGAATATTTAATAGCTCGTACGCTTTTAAATATTCGTATATGGTTCGGCAGATAGGGGTGAGAACGGGAAGTTCGGGGGACTTCCCCGCACCTTGCCCGTGCTATGCCAGTGGCATAGCTAAGGGGCTGGCTGGCAAAAGTAAGTTTTTTTGCCGCCAGAGGCGAATCCCTCTCTCTCCGCCAAGATTCTTTTACAATCTATATTTTCCTTGAGGACGAATAGAGCGTCTGCCGTCTAAGCATTCAGGGATAAGGTATTCCCTACCGTCTGAAGTAAGTACATATAGCCAGTCATATGCATTTTGCTTGGTTTTCTTGATAACGTAGCCTTGAGAATTGCTGTGTATTCTTCTAAGCTCAACATCTTTACCACTGTTATACCTGACTTGTACACGGTAAATGGTTTCGTCTTTGTCTACTAGTAGGTCGTACGCAGCTGACTCTGTTATTGGCAGGGCTAGATCGTAACCCATCCTAGTGAAGGTTGCTATTGATTGCGCGACAGCTATGTCGCCTTTGCGTTGTGTGGTTCTCATAAGGAAAGTATACACGGTAGGGCATACCGTTCAATAAGGAGAGATGCTCGAGTGGTTTAAGAGAACAGTCTTGAAAACTGTCGTGCCGGAAACGGTACCGTGGGTTCGAATCCCACTCTCTCCGCCAAGGAATGCCGCCTGTCATAGGCGGTATTTTGTTTACCCCTGCCCCTTGCGGTACAATAACCATATGCAAGATGGGAATCAGAATGAACCCGGATGGGTGTTTAAGCCTGGTGATGAGCCAAATACTCAGCCCGCAGCCCCTGCTGAATTGCCGCCTACCCCAGAGGTAGAGCCGGTTACCCCTAAGCCTGTGGAAGTAGAGACACCGCCAGCTCCTGCTACACCAGAAGCTGTCCAACAACAACCTGCGCAGCCAGCACCCTCAGAAATGCCAACGGAAGAAGAGTCACAACAAGCTCCGACGGAGAACGCTGCTCATGTTGAATGGACGGCATCAGAGTACATCGCTCATCAGAAGAATGCTGGCTGGTTTGCTCTGCTGGCTCTTGCAACTCTGGGTGTTGCAGCAGTTGTTTTCTTGGTCACCGGCGGAGATTTGATTGCAACTGTCGTGATTGGCCTGCTTGGCGTGTCGCTAGGTATCTTTGCTGCCCGTCAGCCAAAGGTGCTTAATTATGCTATCGACAGTTCCGGAATTCACATTGGTCAGAAATTTTATCCTTACGGCTCGTTCAAATCCTTCTCTGTTGTGCATGATCAAGCGATGGGCTATATCTCGCTAGCACCTCTGCGCAGATTTATGCCGCCGCTCAGTGTGCACTACGATCCAAACGACGAAAACAAAATTGCCCAGACTCTAGCCGAGTACCTCCCTTATGACGACCACAAGCCAGATATGACAGATACAATCACGAGGAAAATCAGGTTTTAAATTGGATCAGCAGACTCCAGTGCAAGCTGCACCTACAAATAATTCTAATATGACGCTAGAACAGCTAGCGGCATCTCAGCCAGCTGCCCCAGTCGCTGTGCCCCAGAAGAAAATAATTGGCCGCCCAGACATGTTTAGTAAGTTCTTGGTACTAGAAGGTTTCACTCACTGGTTTTTTCGGCTTGGCTTTGCCAGTATTTTCCTAGTAAATGCTGTTTATGCGACTCTCGATCCAGAAAGTTTTACGGTATTGCTTGAGAAGAATCCAGTAGCGAGCGCCATTGGATTCACTGATTTGATGCTCAAGTTTGCGCTTGTGAATGATCTGCTGCTTGCGATATTTATAATCGGTGGCTGGCGCAAACAATGGGTTTACGCCTGGGCCGGAGCTTGGCTGTTGCTAGTGGCAGGTCTCAAGATGATGAACCTATTCTTCTAATAATAAAAAACCCGTTCACATAGCGAACGGATTCTATATTTGGTACACCCGGCAGGATTCGAACCTACGACCTCCTGTACCGCAAACAGACGCTCTATCCAGCTGAGCTACGGGTGCATGTGATTTTCTTGTTGAAAGTGCAATATTGTACACTGATGCCTTGATGAATTCTCTGGATACAGCGTGAATACTGTCTAAATAGTTTGGCTTTGCCAAAACCCAGCTGAGCTACGGGTGCGCAACAGGGGTTAATACTACCATAGTTTTCGAGATTTGACCAGACTAAATCAGTTAAGAAGACCTGCTCCGTCCAAGAGCAGGTCTTCCAAGGGTCTCTAGATTAAGGGCTACAGCAAACTACCGTCTAGAGTGCTGCTTTTGTGGGCTACGACGTGACTCTCGGGAGTTATCGTCTCTGGAATTCCATCTATCTCGTCGATCAGATTGACGTTCCTTTCTATCTTCCCAGCGGTCAAACTTTTTCTCCCATTTGGCACGCCATGCAGCTACTGCCTGTTCACCACGCTTGCTACAGTCGTGTTTCTTGTCTGATGCATCCTTGATACGGACAATTTCACCGTCGCTGGCTCGGACATAAATCCTCCAACCGTCGGCAAACACGACCTTGTAGACTTTTTCGGCATCAAGTTTCTTGAGTTTGACTTTTGCCATAACAACTTCACTGTCTGGGTGCTCTGTCTGAGCGATAATTACCGCTTCGGCTAACGCCACTGCAGTGGGTTCGGCCGGTACTTCCGGCTCCTCTACCACAGGCTCCTCGTCCTCTTCGATGACCTCAGGAGTTTCTACAACCGGAACCACAACTTCTTCTACAATTGGCTCCTCGGTAGTCTCTTCCTCGACCACCTCGACGGTTTCTACGGTTTCAACTGTCTCAGTTTCTGTTGGAATCTCATCTTCTTGCGCGTAGGCACGAATTGCTAGCGGTGTTGCTAATACACTTGCGAATAATGCAATAACAAACACGTTTTTAAACTTACTAATTTTTACCATGGTTACCTTCCTGCTTACGTTTGTGTGCGACATATGTAACGAAACGCCTGCAAAAACGTTACATATTACGGAAAGTTGCCTAAAGAAAAAAGCCGGCAAACACCAATATGCGATAATGTTTAACAATGCTTTCGAAACGGAGGTTTACCCGAATGTACAATGCATACGCCGACGACATCTACCGGTTTCTGTTCGTGCATGTACGCGACAAAGAGACCGCAGAGGATCTGACGGCCGATACATTCGCAAAGGCTTGGAAGCACATAGATAAGTATGATTTTCGTCACCCACGGGGCTGGCTTTACGCAATTGCTAGGAATACGCTGACCGATTATTGGCGCAAGAAAAAGCCTGTGCAGCTCGATGAATCAATAGAGATTATTGATGACAAACCTTCTCACGAGGAAATTATGGACAAAAAACTAGAACTAAAACGCGCCGCCAAGGCACTGACTACCCTACCGAGTGACATGAAATCAGTCGTTTCGTTGCGATTCTTGCAAGGGTATTCTGTACGTCAAACGGCCGAAGCCCTGGATTTAAGCGAGGCCAATGTCCGCGTCATGCAGTACCGCGCGCTCAAGAAAATGCGAAAGGAGTTGTCATGAAAAAATCAGAATTAGAACGACAACTTCGAAAAACCGGCGCCAACACCAGTGAATCCCAGCAGCTTGCCGATCTGGCGGCCGACCTAAGTACTATTAAGACAAAGGGTTTGTCTGACAAGACCCGCCAGCAAATTATGAGTAATATTGACCGCAAACCACGGATTGTCTATCCGCTTCGTTGGGCGATGGGTGGTGTGGCTATGGTGTTTGTAGCTGCGGCAATCGCGGTTCTTGCCCTGCCAAACCGACCTGCCCAAGAAACAATGCAGAGCGCCGATGATCATACGACTCAGCTACTAGATCAAGAAGATTTAACCGATAAGCAGACAGAAATCGAGCAGCTCATGCAGCAACAAGCCCCATTAGAACAGATAGAAGAGGCCGAAAAGCAGTATGAAAACGCTGTTGACCAGAATTGGCAGCGTTATCGCAGCCAAGATGATAAGAGTCAGGACGAATACTGGAACTGGCGCAACAACAATAATTATCGGGATTATCGCGATGGATACGTGAATAGCTGGTTCGACAGAAGAGACGAAGACAGTGGTGACAGCCGCCGAAGACGCTAATGCTTGCTTCTGAACCCTGGGGTATCTACAATTTAGGATAATGGAAAGAAGTGTATTCTATACCCCACCAGAAAATACGGTAGAAGAAGCTGACCACGCAACAGAGCTTATTAGAAAAATGACTGCAGGTGAAGAGTTGTGGTGGCCTGGCATGGATACTGATAGCGGACGTACAGCCTATCTGTTTGCTAACAGGAAATGTCTGGGCTACATAAGTCACGAGTATGATACCGATATCACTGACATAGTATTGTATCCAGAAGACGCGAACGGCGAGCCAAGAACAATTTCGTCAGAAATAATGACCGAAGAAGCCGCTGCCGAAGTGCTACGCACCGCAGCTGGACTAAAGGTCACAGATCAAGAGTAGTCCACCTCTGATAAAATAAAACTACGGAAGAGTGGCTGAGCTGGTTTAAGGCGCACGACTCGAAATCGTGTGTGCGGGAAATCGTACCGTGGGTTCGAATCCCACCTCTTCCGCCAGGAAGATGAACCCGACCCTTGTGGTCGGGTTTGACTTTTCTGATGAAAAGTCTGGGATGGGAACCCGGGTTCGTCGTATGCGAAGCGGAGAAGCCCAGCTTGTCTGGGCGCTATCTCACCTCTTCCGCCAGACTTAAGAGTCAGATTCGGATTTTGCTTTATCTTCTGATTCAGGAGCAGCCTTTTCTTGTTCACCATCAGGCGTAGGCTTGTCTTTCTCTGGATCTTTTGGTTGATTATAAAACTTCGCAAGCAGCACGCCGGCCAGACCGACAATCAAGAATATTGCCGCATACCACCAGAGTAATCTAGCGACGTCCTGCCCAGCAACCTCCATGACACGTACGGCCAGGCTGACTCCTGGCTGGTTTTTATCATTATTCTCAATCAGGTTTTTGACAAACCCAGGCCCCCTGCCAATAAACAGCGCTGACAATCCTACCGCAAAGCCGCTCGAGGCCATTATCAACCCACTACGCTGTACGCCTTTGCGGCGTGTGCTGCTTAGGAAAAATATTGCTACCAGGGATACTAAACTAAGAAGACCAAAGACAATTGGCATCCATTTGCTGCGCTGGTAGGCTTCACGAAATTCCTTGGGTAGTGGATCACCCTGGTCGCCACCGTCGATGAACTCACTTGATTCAAACTGGGTGTTTTCATTGCTTTGTAGCACGTTGTTAACTTGCTTTGTTACCTCTGCACCAGCCTGTTCAGCGGTCAACTCTGGAGGTAGACATGGAGCGACAAAAATGTCGTAATTTGCTGCCAGGATTCGAGCCTGAGCAGGTGTGCAGGTTGGAAGACTGGCTGCTCGCTGGCTGGCGATATTGCCGATTCCCTCAGCGATTCGGGAGCTTGATTCACTGATGTCTACCGTAAATGATGGCGGTGTCACGCCGTTGTCAAGCCAGTGGTAGACACCGTCCACTAGATCTTCGACCGAAGATTGCAGCAGATCCTTGCCAATTGCGTCGTACACCACCTGCTGCACTTCTTCGTTATTGGCTACGGCAGCAATATTTTCGTTGCCGTTCTCTGCTACTTGATCTGCAACTGTTTTGCTTAGTTCACTGTAAAAATCGCTGTCTACCAGCCAAGACTTTACTACCTCTTTGTCGTGAATGACGCTAGATAGCGAATGAGACCATGCGAGGCCAAATAGCGAGGCGCCAAGCACCACTGCAAAAAAAGATAACCCAAGCCGACGTGCAAGCTGCATAATGATTAAGTATAACCCTGCTACAATAAAATTATGCAAGATTCGGTGTTTACCAAGATCATCAAGGGTGAAATTCCCTGCCACAAAGTCTATGAGGACGAAAAAACTATCGCCTTTTTAACCATCGAGCCACTAATTGAAGGCCATACATTAGTTGTTTCCAAGCTCCAGATTGACGATTTTGAGGCTCTACCTACAGAGGATTACCAGGCACTGTTCTCAACCGTTCAGAAAGTAGCTGAGCGTATTAAGCAAGTTTACGGTGTTCGCAAAGCCATTGTCAGCATCATGGGCTACGAAGTGCCACACGCTCATGTCCACATCATGCCGGCTAATGCAGAGGCCGAGTTCTACCAGGCTATCGAGCAGCGTGATAAGCTTGCCAAGGAACCAGATCATCAAAAGCTCGCAGCAGTAGCAGAAAGGCTCAAATTCTAACATGAACTCGTTCTTCATAGCTTTCCTAGCATCACTAGGTGTATCAGTGTGGGTTTACACCAAGGTCTACAAATCTTCGGGCAATAACCAGAACGCCGTGATTGCGGCGGCAATCGCAGCAGTCATAAACTTCATCTTCATAATCAGCACACTTAGCCTGTTGTAAAAACTAGCCAGATAATACTCATTTTGTGTAGCATTATCTGCGCCAAACAGGTATGATAGTCCCATATGGACGAGCAGAGTTTGGGTAGGCATCTGCAGTCTGCCCGTGTTGCGGCAGGACTGACGCAACAGGAATTATGCCAGCGGGCAGGAATTTCTTATTCGACACTGGCCAAGATTGAGCGCGGTGCTATCAAGGCACCGTCGGTCTTCACGATCCAGCGGCTAGCTGAGGTGCTTGGCACCGATATGGGTACGCTGATGGGCAATTTTAAGCCACTGACCAGTCAAAAGGGTCGTAGCAAATCAGGCGTTACCTTTGTATTCTTCGACATCAATGGTTGTTTGGTTCGATTCTTCCACCATGCCTTCACCGAGCTAGCCCAGGACACCGGCATCCCGTCAGATCAAGTAGAAACAACGTTCTGGCACTACAACGATGCAGTTTGCCGCGGTGAACTAGACATAGACGAATTCAATCGCATCATGGCCGAGCAATTCCACCACATGGTCGACTGGAAGTCCTACTACATGCGCGCCGTTGCCGCCATCCCAGAGATGCACGAACTCGTCGCTTGGGCGACAGAAAACTACAGGGTTGGCTTATTGTCCAACATCATGCCGGGATTCATCAAGGATATGATTGGCAGCGGCCTGCTGCCAAATGTTCCATACGACGCAATTGTCGATTCTTCAGAGGTAAGAGCCATCAAGCCAGAGCCGCAAATTTATCAAATCGCCCAAGAAAAGGCCGGAGTACCGCCCGAGGAAATTCTCTTCATAGACGATTCTCGTACCAACATCATGGCAGCCAGCCAGCTAGGCTGGAAGGTGCTGTGGTTCGATGATTTTAGGCCAGAAGAATCAGTCGCCCGTGCCCGCCAAGCTCTAGAGAAATAATAATACTTACCTCAGACAAAATCTACATAATTGGTCCGGCCGGACCAATTATGTAGAAAAATAGGTATGAAAATGCCCCAGCCAATTTTTGACTCTCTTAAGAGCGCAACCCCACAGAAGAGAAAATACTTCTCTGCTCTGGGGTTGCCAGAAAGGAGATTTGGGACGAGCGTTAGCTCAAGTCTTTGTCTCCCTTCTGGGTAGCCCTTTGTTGCTTCTAGCGGCGTGCTAGATCTCTACGCCTTGGACCGCGTGGTCGTGCTGGTCGAGATGTATCGACGGGGACCTCCATGGAGGGTAGCTCGTCGACGACGCGGTGGAACTCCATCCAGAGCCCATCTCGAATCGGGTGACCTCCATCGTCGAGGCTCGTGACCAACTTGATCTGCCACAGGCCGTTGTGTTGGCTCTGTGCCTCGATGTAGGACTTGCATCCGGTGGATGGTCGCCTGATGGAGACCGCGTCGTTCGGGCCGACGATCTGCCAGGGTTCGCCGACGGCGTCCGGGTGGGTGTAGATCGTCTTCCCTTCTGCAAGGTAGAACATGAATCCGTCGGACTCCTGGACGACGAGTTCGCCTTCGCTCACCGGGAACGATGGCTTGATGGCGGGTTGAAGTGCCATCAGGACATGATCCCAGTTCATGTAGGTGGTCTCGATCAGTTGAATCTTGGCTATGAGGCTCACGATACTCCCTTATGTGGAAATGGACAGAATGTGCAGGGTTTCAGTCTATGACTGAAAGCAAACACCAGTGGTGCTTAGTTCCAGCCATAGACAACAAGCAAGCTAGCCTCTACTGCAATCTAATGCAGGAGGCAAAACAAAAGGCTTATTAAATTTCATACTGAACCAAAGGCACAGCACCATATAATAATAGCACATTAACAGGTAAAAGTCAATGAATTTGGGCATCTACAACTCCTTGGAAGCTTCGGCAAAAGAGTCTATCTCAGCATTTACCTGTTGCAAGCGTAGCTCGCTGTCGGTGAGCTGTTGCCTAGTTTCGGCCACTAGTTCCTTCGGTGCGCTCTTCACATATGATTTATTGGCGAGCCGTACCTTTAGTCTCTCTACAGATAGAGCCTCGGCAGTTTGCTGTTCTTGGAGCTTGGTCAGATAATTGCGGGCGGTTTCGTGATCGACAGCAATCCAGCAGTCTTCGCTCGTCTGCGTCAGATGGAGCCCAGTGCCATCACGTACGTGTGAGACGTTCTCGAGCCGCGCAAGCTGCTTTACCAGCTCGCCATGATGCTGGAGCAGTACGGACTCTTTGTAGTACAGCTGCGGCTTGGCAATACCTAGGTTTTTTACGATTGACCGAGCCTCTACCACTAACTCCTTGATAGCTTCAAACACAGCTGTTTCATCCTTGATACTAGTCTCTTGCTTTGGCCAGGCACTGGAAATCAGCAAGCTGTCTTTCTCCCACTTCAGGGTTTGCCAGATAGCCTCTGTCACAAACGGCGCGAACGGATGGGTAATCTTCAGCAGTGTCTCTAGTCCGTAGGCCAGAATGCCATGATTTGGCTTGCCCTTGCTGGCCTCGATGTACCAGTCAGCAAAATCATCCCACAGCGTGTGATAAACAGTGTCGTAGGCTTCTGAGAAACGGTAGTTCTCGATATCGGCAGACACTTTTTCAACTGACTGTTGTAATTTGGACAATATCCAGTGATCGGCAGGTGTTTCAGGATGAGGCTTGTGTCTACGGTCGCGTACCCCCTCGGGGCTGTCGCCAATCACGCCTTCGACAAATCTAGCTACGTTCCACAGCTTGTTACAGAAATTACGTCCAGCATCAATCTTGCCAGGTGCGTAGGCAGCGCTAAATCCAGCACTGCGCCCAGATATGATTCCCATGCGTAGGGCATCGGAGCCGTGGCTTGCAATGACTTCGTTCGGGTCAATTACGTTGCCGAGAGATTTGCTCATCTTGCGGCCGTCTTCGCTCCTGACCATGCCGTGCAGATAAACGGTCTTGAAAGGCACTTCACCAGTTACGTACAGCCCGAGCACAATCATGCGTGCCACCCACTGGTATAAGATGTCGATGCCGGTTTCCATCAGATCAGTCGGGTAATATTTATTGAAATCACCTTCTGGGTAGTCCAGCGTTACGTACGGCCACTGACCGCTAGAGAACCAAGTATCAAACACATCTGAATCACGGCGGTAAGTTTTGCCTTCTACCTCTATAGTTTCGGAGGCTACTCGTTCGTCAAAAATCCAGTCGTCACTGTCCTCAACATTCTGAAACGCCGGAATCGGGATACCCCAGGCGATTTGCCGTGAAATATTCCAGTCTTTGACGCTCTCTAGATACAAAATCGTCTGATCGCGCTTGCTTGCCGGGTAGAATGTCACCCGGTCGTCCTTTAGCGCCTTGATAGCCGGACCTGCCAGTTTTTTCATATCAATAAACCACTGATCCATCAGCATTGGCTCAATCACGGTGCCGCATTTGTAGCACTTCCCTACTCTGTTGCTGTAGTTCTCGTCTACCTTTTCGAGCAGACCCTTTTCCTTGAGTGCTTTGGCAACTGCTTTGCGAGCTTCTGCCACTGGCATACCGGCAAAATCCCCTGCCCTATGGTTCATTGTGCCGTCGTGATTGATGACCCGGATTGCCTCTAGATTGTGTCGCTGAGCAACCTCCCAGTCGTTGAAGTCATGAGCTGGGGTAATCTTCACCGCCCCTGTTCCGAACTTGGGATCTACATATTCGTCGGCAACAACACGTACCTCAAACGGGCCGTTTAGACCTTCGGCGGTAATTGTCTTGCCCACTAAATCTTTGTAACGTTCGTCGTCTGGATGAACAGCCACCGCCGTATCACCAAACTTTGTCTCTGGACGGGTGGTTGCTAGCGTAAATGGGCCGTATTTTAGGTAATACAGCGGGCTGGTCTGGTCTTCGTGTACTACTTCGATATCGGCAAAGCTTGTACGGTGGAAGGTACAGTAATTTACTAGGCGTTCGCCCCTGTAAATCAGCTTGTCATCCCACATCTTTTTGAACGTACTGTAGGCAGTTTTGACCACTTTTTCGTCTAGTGTGAAGGTGAACCGGCTCCAATCTACGGATGCACCCAAGGATCGCAGTTGCTTTTCAAAATTACCTTTGTTTCCTTGTACAAAATCATAAATCTGGCCGTAAAGCTCCTCGCGGCTGAAATCAAACCGACTCTTGCCTTCCCTAGCCAAGTGCTTTTCGTAGACAACCTGTGTCTCAAACCCAGCATGATCCGCCCCTGGTAAAAACAGTGTAGACTTGCCCTGCATACGGTGATAGCGGACCGCGATATCCTGCAACGAATAGTTGAGAGAGTGACCAATATGCAGATTGGCATTAGCGTTTGGCGGCGGCATGATAGTAGTAAATGTGTCGCCATTTTCTTTTGGCTCAAAGGCGCCACTTTTTTCCCACAAATCGTAGATTGTAGACTCGTATTCGGCTGGTTCGTATACCTTAGGTAAATTCATCAAGTGTTCCTGTGCCCAAGCGTCCTGGCTACGAGCAGAGCTCATAGCTCTGACGCTTGTTTTGGCGAATTACTGCGTTGCCTGTTGCGACTACTCCCTTCACCGTACCTCAGTACGGCTCGGTCCGTTGCTCACAGGCGCCTTGTACTTCATCCAAACACAGGACACTTGTCGCTTATTTGTACTTTTAGAGTATATCACCTCTGTTAATATTAGCCTACCTTTCCCTGAAAGCGCCCTTCCAGAGTCTTCACATGAAAAAAGACGCACAAAATAGCACGCCTTTTCACACGAAAAGATTCAGCTTTTGCTGTAACCGTTTCTTGTGAACACCACACTCTGTTTTGTCGGGACAGACGGTTGATAATTGGTGTCTCGGGAGAAGCATTTCGTGAGTAAGGCATATCTGTAAGATATGTTGAATGAGCGAAATCTTCTCGCGGGCGCCAAGTGCGGGCGTCTGCCGATAACACAGAGTGTGGTGTTCACCTAAAAGTGCGATCCCAGCTCCTGGGACAAACGAGAGTTTTTATTTTCCCTTCCATGGTAAACCCGCAGAAAAGCATATGCAATATTGACAAATATTGCCTCTTATGCTAAAATGTATCTGTTAATCAAAAATAAACATGTCAGAAGCACCTCACGCACATGCTCCAATAGATGTAGACAAGCTGTCTCCAATGAACAGTTCTGACTTACTATTTGAACACCCAGCTACGCCAAACAAAATTGTTAGATTCAGTAGTGAGTTTGGCTTTGGCGAAGAAGGTGAGGCTCAGATTGCCGCCACTCTTGAAGGACTAAAAACAGTGCAGGGATTATATTCTGAACTTGAGTCTGCCTATAGTATCAAAACCGCAGGATTCTACCCATCAGTAACCCAAACAAACAGGGGTGGGGCAGAAACAATGATTGTCAGCAACCGTGTAGAGGGTAGGGGTTTTACCTCGAATGATATGCTGCCGGACGATATTAAACCCGCCGCGGCAAAGCTTTTTGATAACTTATCAGCCTACATCAGTAGCAAGCGTACTCAAAACCAACCATTTCTGAGTGATATCTTTGGTATCGAACAGTATGTATACGATGAAAAACAGCAGGACTTTGTCCTGGTAGACACTGATCCGTACTATGGTGAAAATGCCGGTAATGACACCAAATATGCCTGGTCACTCCATGAGCTCGCTACCTGGGCAGGGCAGGTGCTTGACCCTGAAGCTATAAAAAATTGGCAAGAAAAGATGGTAGAGAACGATAGTTCAGAGCAGCTCCCCATGATCATAGCTCGTATAGCCAGTATGAACTAACTACATCGAAAGATTCGGTTGGATTTCTAGAGAGTAGGGGTCAGCCGTTGGCTGGCCAAGTTGGGTCTTGAATGCGCCCAGAGCGGCAATCATCGCACCGTTATCAGTACAGAGTCTAGGGTCCTGATACCTGATTTCTATTGGTAATCGCTCAGCTAACTGCCTGCGTAGCTCAGGGCTGGCAGCTACACCGCCAGCGATTACAACTGAGGCAGGGGAGAACTCTTCATAGGCGGTAATTGTCTTATCGACGACTGTTTCTATGGCTACACGTTGGAATACCGCAGCAATGTCGGCCTTCTGAGCCTCAGAGAGCCTTCCTGCCAAGTTTTTGGACGGAAACGTGTAATCTGCTCCTATCATGGCCTGAGCTTGCCGTAGGACGGCTGTTTTTAAGCCCGAGAAGCTAAAGTCGTACTTTCCGTCCATTCTAGCCTTTGGTAGAGAGAAGGCTTTTGGGTCGCCCTCGAGCGCCTTTTTACCGACAGACGGGCCGCCGGGGTAGGGCAGGCCGATGATTTTGGCGACTTTATCAAAAGCTTCGCCAACTGCGTCATCTTGCGTCTGGCCGAGCAGAGTGTAATCAAAATGATTGCGGAACAGGGCAAGCTGGCTGTGCCCGCCGCTGACAATCAGTGCCAAAATTGGGAATTTTGGTGCAGTAGACGGTAGACGGTAGACGGTAGACAGGGTAGGGGATGCGGCAGTAATAAAGTTGGCGTAGACGTGGCCCTCTACATGATTAATCCCATAGAGTGGCTTGTTTTTGGTTATCGCTAGCGTGCGCGCTGTCATAACGCCAACCAATAGGGAGCCGCCTAGTCCAGCACCATACGTCACCGCTACGGCGTCAATCTGATCCCAGGGATCAGATTTGGTAGATGGATGAGCTTCAGATATTGCCTCATCTATGACGGGGATAATCGATTCAATATGGCTGCGGGCGGCTATTTCTGGCACCACACCACCATACTGTACGTGCAGATTAGCAGAGGAGGCTACGACATTAGATAGCAGGGTAAGTTGATTATCGTCATCAATCTCGACCACCGCAGCAGCAGTCTCATCACAGCTCGACTCTATACCCAATATCCTGAGAGGTTTTGTCATTAGTATTAGCTTAACAGATAACTGCATGGTACTTATTTGAAAAAAACACAAAAAAAGGCTACAAGTTATTGACAAAAAGCTTATGTTTTGCTATA
Source organism: uncultured Candidatus Saccharibacteria bacterium (assembly GCA_964644965.1). Lineage (GTDB taxonomy): Bacteria > Patescibacteriota > Saccharimonadia > Saccharimonadales > JACDBH01 > CAZXYN01. Next base: position 41,798 of record CAZXYN010000005.1, read on the forward strand.
ATGGTGCTATTACAACATAAAAACACAAAAATTATCAAAGCAAGGAATTAATCACATGAGTACAATCGAACAACTACCACAACGCCAACCACGACAAGAACAGCCAGAAGAGGCTGTAGCTATCGACACTGCCGCTATCAATGCAGAGCAGATAGCCGCACAAGCACAGGCAGATCAGCTCGAAACTGAAATGAACGGTGCATATTCTAGCCTTGGCAATCGCCATACATATGCAGTAGATGCAGAAACTGGCAAAAAGCAGGTTGTAAAGCGCGAAGAGGCACTCAATAAAGCCGACGAGCTTAACGGTATGCGCAGTGTCGCTGCAGGTGATACCAATGGCAAATCTTGGGCTGAGATGTCTGATGGCGAACAGCTTGCCAAGGCAAAACTCGATGGTTACAAGGATGCGTATATTGACCGAAAATCCGACACTCTCATTCAGGGCAAAAAGACTAAAGCTCCAAAAACATCAGAAGAAATCGATCAAATCCAGGATAAGAAACAAGCTCGCATAGACGCACGCGCTATCCGAAATGGCAAAGATACTACAGAACCAAGCCAGGAAGCTGACCAAGCAGAGGAAACACGTGAGACATTTACTGCTCGTGAGCTACTAAACACCTGGGTTAAGGCAATTGACTCTGATGACAAAGAGACAGCAGCACATGTTGCTGATGAGATAGAGGACATGACTGGTGTTGTCACAGAAGAAGACATGTCCAATGCAGAACACCGTGCTGAGTTAGAAGCAGCCCCAGCCAAGCTGGCTGCAGTCTTGCGACAGAAAAGTGCCGCTGGATTAGAAACAGAGGCCAAGAAAGCCAAGCCAAGCGAAGAATTCGATTCGCTAATCAAGGCCTGGGCACTTGCCGAGAAGAATAACGACGCTGAAGGCGCTCAGCTTGCTCAAGATAAATTACAGCAAATAATCACTGCAGGCCAAGAAAATGGTCTCATCTCAGAAGACAAAATTGCTGATCTTATCAAGGAAATGAACATAGCCAAAGAGGCACATCTAAAGATGCTGCGAACCGAAGACAAGCCAGCTCAGAAGCTCTATGACTATGAAGAAATGGTTAAAGAGCCAGTTGTTGAAACGACTACCGTAGAAGCAGTTGACGTAGAATCTGAGGAAGAAGTTGCTAAAGAGGCAGGCATGATTGCCGCTATCAAGGCACGATTTACTTCTATCAAGGAAAAAGTTGGTGAAAGACTAACCACTCGAAAACAGAAGATAGCTGTAGCCGCAGGTGCAGTAGCACTAGTTGCTGGCGGAATGTTCGGAGCATATCTAATGAACACCAATGACGGTGGTTCTAGCGAAGGTGATGCTCCACTCAGTGAATTGTTTGAAAACGATGATATTGAGGCTGGAGCAAGCTCAACTAGTGAAGTAGCCAATCCTGCAAACCAGAACATTGATGTATCTCAGTACAGCTGGGATGTTGCTAATCAGTTAAGTCCTGGTAATGAAGGTAGTGTCATACAGGGAGCGGTTGATCGCTATAACGAAGCTCATGGCACTGGTTTTGCCTTGACTCCGCATAACGGCTCGACCTGGATCATGGATGGTGCCCGTGCAATCAGCCCTGCCGAGATGGCCGAGCTAAACAACTTGATGCAAGCTGCCTAATCTAGAGATTTAGGAACAAACAGACCCTGATACCTAGGGTCTGTTTTTTGTTTGCCGTATACTGTTGGCATGAATATTAGGAAGACGGTGAAGAAGTTTATACCTAAGGGGTTATTCCCGTTGATTGAGCCGTATGGCCACAAGGCTGAGGCGGTGCTGTTTCACGGTCTGAACGGTTTTCCGGCTCGGCGAATGAAAGTTATCGGTGTGACCGGGACAAACGGCAAGACGACGACCAGCTTCATGATTCACCGCATGCTAACAGAGGCAGGCTATAAAGTGGGGCTGATGAGCACGGTGGCTTACGGTATTGGTGACGAAATACATCCACAGGTGCACCACATGACTAATGTGGCAGTGCCGGAGCTAGTACGCCGACTAAAATGGATGCGTGACCAAGGGGTAGAATGGCTAGTGCTGGAGACGACAAGCCACGCGCTGGCGCAGAACCGCGTGTGGGGCGTGCCGTATTCTATCGCCGTCATGACCAATGTGACGCATGAGCACCTGGATATGCATGGTACGTTTGAGCGTTATCGTGATGCCAAGCGGCGGCTGTTCCAGATAACAAACCGCAACAAAAAGGGCATGCAGGTGGGAATTATCAATGCTGAGGACCCAAGCGCTACGCTGTTTAAACGCGATATCAAAAACGCCATAACCTATGGTATCGACAAGGGTGAAATGCAAGCGCGCGACGTCAAATTGACACCAGATGGCTCTAAATACACGGTGTTTTATAAGGGCAAAGAACTGAAGATTGAGTGTTTTATACCGGGCAAGTTTAATGTATCTAACAGCTTGGCGGCGGCGGCTGTCGGTGGCGTGGTGGGGCTGAGCGGCGAGCAGATAGAGCAGGGGATTGCGGCGCTAAAGCGGGTCGAAGGGCGGATGGATCCGATTGATGAGGGGCAGAGCTACAGTGTAATTGTGGATTTTGCTCATACGCCGGATAGTTTCGAGAAGTTATTCAAAGATCTGCGGCCAGTGGTGAAGGGCAAGCTGATTGTGATGTTTGGCAGTGCTGGGAGGCGCGACGAGGCCAAGCGGGCTATCCAGGGTGAGTTAGCTGGGAAGTATGCCGATGAGGTCGTGGTGACCGAAGAGGATGATCGTGATATCGATGGCCAGGAAATTATGAATATGATTGCCGAGGGGGCTGAAAAGGCTGGCAAAGTGCGCGATAAGAATTTGTTTTTGGTACATGATCGTACACAGGCTATAGAATTTGCGGTTTCACGTGCATCGGCTAAAGACGACACGGTGTTGCTACTAGGAAAAGGTCACGAGAAGACCATAGAGCGAGCTGATGGTGAGCATGATTGGGACGAAATTTCCGTTGTGCGCAAGGCACTACGGAAATTGGAATCTGGAAGTTAGAATCTGGAATCTGGAATGGAAGACATAAAATCATTCAAAAACCTAAGGGTCTGGCAGGCAAGTTATGAACTTGGTCTTGCCGTCTATCGCCATACAAAGCATTTTCCCAAGGAAGAACAGTTCGCGTTAATATCACAGATGAGGCGAGCAGTTGTATCTGTGTCTTCCAATATCGCTGAAGGTTATGGCCGCCGGCAGCCCAAAGACAAAGAGCATTTCTATACGATGGCTTGTGGCTCCCTGTATGAATTGCAAAGCCAGCTGGAGTTTTCAAAAGGGCTTGGTTATCTAACAGATGTGCAGCACTCAGAATTATCTGAGCAAGCTGTTTCTTGTGCCAAGCAGCTCAACGCATTATTGAGCAGGCATCGGAGCTGAAATATTCTAAATTCTAACTTCCAGATTCCAACTTCTATACGTTGTCGAGTGTGAGTGTGGTGCAGCGGATGTAGCCGCCGCCTTTGCCGAGCTCTTGGATGATAGGGGTGACGACCTTCAGACCCTTGTCCTGCAGATGCTGCTTGAGCTGGGGGGCGAAGGCGCTCATGATGACGGTGTGGCCGGTGCTGATGAGATTGCAGGCAAAGGCCTTTTTGGCTTCGCGCGTGTTGACTTCTATTTTTTCCATCGGAAGCTCGCGTATGCGAGCCCGTGATCGGCGGGTGAAAGCAGCAGGGCACCAGGCTATCAGGCCGTCCTGTGTGTCGGTGTGCGGTCGGATGACTGCTAGGGCTAGATCGATGTCGTAGTAGTAGCTGTCTGGCCAGCCAGAGGCTTTGTTTATCACTGGTAGGCCAAGGCCAGAGAGGCTGCGCTTGGGCTTGGTTTGGAGGCTAATAACTTCGTAGCCGAGGGTGTCAGCTAGAAACTTATGGGCTTGCTCGTCGGTGCGGTAGACAGAGCCTGCGAACAGGTAGTTACCACAGGGTAGGGCATCGCCCTGGCCGCTGAAGCGAAGGTTGTCAGGCACCGTGAAAATTTCGAAGCCCAGTTTTTTTAGCTGCTCCTGTGCATAGTCTTCTTCGCCTTTTCGGGCATTGGGCAGACGGGACATGACGGCTTTGTTGCCGCGGGTCAGCGCCCAGTTGGCGGTGTAAACACCGTCTTGACAACCAGCTGGCGGGTCAACTTGGACTACTTCGACGCGTGCTGCCCCTAGTGCGTCAGCGATACTTTGGTGCTCGGCGCGGGCCTTCTGGGCGTCGATTTTAATGCTGCTGTCCATGTGGGCATTGATGGCTTGGTCATCGCTGAAATATTCGGTACCCGACATCAGGACGCGCGCGTTGAACAAGGGGGTTCTAGGATTATCCATGCTGGTAGCCATAGTAGCATGCGGGCATAAAAAAACCGCCTGCTGGCGGATGAATTCATGTGAGGTTGGGGGAAGGGCTTGGTTTTGGTGGGGAGGGAGTTAGATCGTAAGAATATTCCTACAAAATCTCACCTGGGTTAAAGCCAAGCCCTAAAGTTGCCCGGCCTGGGTTCTGGAAGGCGTCGTTGCCCTCCGAGAACCCTGCCGGATCGGTTCCTAGCGGTACTAGTCCACGTACGAGAAGATGCTTCCCTCGGTAGTGGAGTTGTTCTTGGCGAAGTCGTTGCGGATGCCCGAGTAGTAGCCAGCTACTGCAGTATCCCAATCGTCAATCATGGAATCGCTGAGGTTGTTGGCCATGGCCTGCACCTGCTGGAGAAAACTGTGTCCGATCTGCGTGCACTGCTCCTCGGTCTTGACCGCGTCACTGAGCTGGAGCAGTGCGTACCGTTCGTAGACCCAGATCTCGACGATGTCGCTGAGACCGTCCTTGCCCTTGAAGAGCCGCTCGAACTCGTTCTTGGCATACTCCGAGTAGATCGGTGCGTTGGTCCACAAGCGCATGTAGCAAGGGTTGCCAATCTCGATCGACTCGATGCCGAAGGAACCGATGTTTGTTTCAAACTCCATCTAACTGATACCTGACTTTCGTGTAGGGGTGAGTGATGGGTGTGCTTCCATAGAATATGGATTACGTGTTAGGATACTCCTCTCGGTATATTTTGGCAAGAATAAAATTGCTAAAAATGAAACAATGTTCTAAAATATGTCATACGAACTATGAATACCCCTGAATTTCAGCCCAATGAAAGCGACCTCGAGCTTATAGCAAGCCAGGAAGCAGAAAGTCGTTCACGCCTACTACAGAGTGTGACGTCTACTTTTCGTGACGCTGAGCGCTTGGATCAGGCAAACTCTGATGCTTATATCCAGCGCAGCTTGGTAGAAGCACCCGTGCCTACATACATAGCTAGACTTGATGCAAAAGACGAGAGTATTGTCCAGACACTAACGGGACAAAAAATGTCCAGAGAAAAGATATTTGTCTACATACCTCAAGAAGATAGATCAAGTGAATGGTTTACACGAGCATGGTTTAAAAGAAGGGGTCCTGATGGGGTAGAAGGAATGTTTCAGCTAGATCAGCACGGCTATGCTCCCTACGAAAGTCATTATGATATTGAGCAAAAGCTTGCACAGGTGGAACAAGAGGTAGAAGACGAGACTGGTGAAACCGACTTGCTTCTTATTGGCGATAGATTAGTCATTGATGCAATGAAAGCAAAGATACGATCACGCCGAGAAATGGAAAATCTTCTTCGTCAACTGCGCGAAGATTTCAATATCGTGCCGTTTTACTCCTAGTAAAACAACGAACTTGACGAAGTAATTGGCACTCGGGTATCATGAGTGCTGAAACGTTGATTGTCTGCTGTGCAGCGGATTGCGAGAATAATCAACGTCACACGATAATTTAAATCACGAATTTTGCGACCGTGGTAGGTTCGACGGCGTGAAAGTTCTGAAAAGAGGAGTTTTTATGAGTGTACCTATTACCCCTCTGCGGGATTACGTTGTTTGCATCCGCGAGCAAAAAAAAGAGCTTAAGACCAAAAGCGGTCTGTTAATCGCGCCAACCGTATCTGACGAAGACTCTACGCTGAAGGTTGTAGCTGTAGGCAAAGATGTAAAGCAGCTTAAAGTTGGTGACCGGATTATTGCCAAAAATTATGCTCAGACAGAGGCCAAGCTAGAGTTTGGCGGTGAACAATATCAGCTGATCAAAGAAGAAGATGTTCTAGCGACTGTGCGCTAGTAACTGCCAATTTACCAGTTACCATTCCTCAATTATTTTACCAATTACCAATTTTTCAGAAATGGCCAATAGAAAATAATTTGGAAAATCAGCAAATGATAAATGATAATTTCAACAAAGGGAGTAAATGATGAGTAAAAAAGTATTTTATGAAGAAGATGCCCGCCGACGCGTACTCGAGGGCGCCAAGATTTTGTACGATGCAGTCAAAACAACCATGGGGCCAAAGGGTCGCAATGTTGTAATTAGCAAGGGTTACGGAGGCCCAACTGTCACGCACGATGGTGTGACAGTGGCAAAAGGTGTCGAAATTGCCGATGTAGATGACGAAACACTAGGCTACAAAGTCGGTGCAGAGCTTATCAAGCAAGCCGCCAACAAAATGAATGATGTCGCTGGCGACGGCACAACCACAGTCACAGTGCTGACTTATCACATTCTGAACGAAGCCAACAAGCTGATTGCTGCTGGCCATAATCCAATGCAACTCCGCAAGGGGCTCGAAGCAGCCGCTCACGATGTAATCAAGGCACTGGACAAGCAACGCGAGAATATCGCTGGTGATTCTAAGCGTGTGGCAGAAGTAGCCACGATCTCTGCTGGTGACGCCGAAATCGGTAAGCTAATTGCTGACGTAATCGGCAAGGTTGGCAAAGAAGGCGTTGTGACCGTAGAGGAAGGCCAGGGGCTTGATCTGGAGAGCGAAGTTGTCGAGGGCTTTACCTTTGACCGCGGATTCCAGAGCGCTTACATGGTAACTGACACAGCTCGTATGGAAGCGGTGCTAGAAAAGCCACATATCGTGGTAACAGATAAGAGAATCGGTTCGTTGCAAGAATTCCTGCCAGTGCTCGAAAAAATTGCCCAGACTGGCAAAAAGGAAGTTGTAATCATCGCCGAAGATATTGAAGGTGACGCCCTGGCAACACTAGTGCTGAACAAGCTCAAGGGCGTGTTGAACGTGGTGACTATCAAGGCGCCATCGTTTGGTGATCGCCGCAAAGATATTCTGCAGGACATCGCGATTCTAACTGGTGGTAGTTACATCGACAGCGAGCAACAGTTTGACACAGTCGAGCTAGGCGATATTGGTACGGCTCGCAAGGTGATTGTCACTAAGGACGAGACGACAATTATTGAAGGTGCTGGATCAGTTGCCGAGCTCAAAAACCGTATTTCTCAGATTTCTACCCAAATCAAGAATGCTTCTAGTGAGTATGACCGTGAAAATTACGAGAAGCGCCGTGCAGCCCTAAACGGCAAGGTGGCTGTCATCAAAGTGGGCGGTGCTACCGAGACCGAAATCGAAGAGAAAAAGTATCGTGTAGACGACGCCGTGGCTGCTGTGAAGGCTGCGCTAGACGAAGGAATCGTAGCCGGTGGTGGAGTGACGCTAATCAATGTGTCTACTTCTATCGTTGATAGCTCTAAGGACGATGCTACAGTCAGTGCCGGCAAGACAATTCTAGCGAATGCGCTGGAGCAACCTTTTAGAATTCTACTGACAAACGCTGGCCTCAATGCTGACGAATGGCTGCCTCAGGTCAAAAAAGGCAAGCCGGGCCAGGGTGTAAACGTCAATAATCCAACCAAGCTAGTTGATTTGAAGTCTGCTGGTGTTGTTGATCCAGCCCGCGTGACCAAAGAAGCTGTCCAGAATGCGGTATCGATTGCTGGTACGGCTATCACCATGGGCGCGCTTGTTGTAGATGTGCCAGAGCCAAAATCTGCTGCAGCCCCTGATATGGGTGGTATGGCGGGAGGGATGGGCTTCTAGGAAGCCCAAAGTTTCTACATATTGGCGGCCTGCCCAGTAGTGAGCCTTCGTGTCCATCCGCCAAAGGCGGATGCATGGTTCGCCTGGCGAACCGCACGAAGATCTACTACTGGGTATGATGGGCATGTAAGGCTTTTTTGAGAGGGGGTATCCCCCTCTCAACGCGCCGGGAAGCGAATGAATCGCTTCATCGGGCTGCTCTCCCCATGGCCTGTGCAGGCTAGGGGTTATTTTTTCAGGCGAGATTGTTGCGAGCATTGCCAAAATATAGTAAAATCAGTCAAAAGGGAGACGTTCATGGCACTGTTTAACCGCAATAAAGACAAATCAGCACTACCAGAAATCGACAAATACTACGACGGCGAACGACGTGATCGTTCGGGTCTTGCGTGGCTTCTTGCCATGGTGTCGGTTATTATCGTAACCTTGCTTATAATCGGGCTTTTTCTCTTGGGTCGGTGGGCATATCGTTCATTTATCAGTGACAACAACAGTGGCGATACTACAAGTGAACAGCAGGATGGCAATGAAGATGCTCCTAGTTTTGACGGTGGTGGCAGCTCAGATGACGGTTCGGACAGTGAAGCGAATGATGGTGAGACTGATGAGCCAGATGATTCTGAAGGTTCCGCTGACGATTCCTCAGACGGCAGCTCATCTACAGACGGTGAAGAAGGTAGCGTAGATGCACCAGTTCGCACTGACACACCAAGCGACTCAACAGCTCAAGTCCCTGCAACAGGTGATGACCCACTACCAAACACTGGTCCAGCTGGAATTGCTACAGTATTTATGGGTGTATCGACACTCGCCGGTGGTGTTCATTACATCGTTGAGCGCAAGCGCTCCAAGCAATAAATAGTAGCTAGGAATTTGGGTTTAGAAACCATAAATCAGAGCCTGTTGGCAACTGATTTCTGTCTACTGTTTTCTACCTACTAATGTCTAACCTCAAAAAGACCAACTAGTCGGTCTTTTTCTGCGTGAAGTAGTTTATTTCGTTGACGATGTCGAGTAGTGCCTGGGCCCGGGTCTTTTCATCGGTAATTTCCTGTGCGGCTTCGTAGGCAGGCTTGACCAAGGTGTGATCGTCGGTTGCCTGCATCATCATCATGGTGGTATGGAAACGCTCTTCTGGTGATTGGTCTAGGTGTCCGACGAGCGGTGACAAGTCCTGTAGAGCTTTGCTGCGGATTTCCGATAGGTCGTCATTGCCACTACCGGCATTATCATCTAATCTCACATCGACAGGCAGTGGATGAGTGCTTGGTACGCTGCTAGCGTCCTGGTAAGTCTCTTCTGGTGCAGATTCTTCTACAGGTACGGGTGCTTGAGATTGCTCTGGTGCAGGTGGTTCTTCTAGCTGGGGCTCGGGTTCGGTAGGTTGCTCTGGCGCTGTTTCTTCGTGCTGGTGCTCGCTGGTGTCATCCCAATTGTTCTGGGCTACAGGGGCGTCAGTCATGATATAGCCACCGTTGTCCTCTGTAGGCTGGTCGCTGACTGGTGGTACGCTCTGGTCGTTGTAAGCAGGAGCTACCGGGCTAGCGCTATCGTGTTGTACAGGTAGTACGCCGTCAATTGAGCTTGGCGGTGGCGTGGGTGCCTGAACAGGACTAGCATCTTGGACAGGTTGGTCCTGATAAGCTTGATCGACCGGTTGTTGTTTACTACCAAATAGCCCCACCGCATTGCTCCCTTATAGAGATTTTTAAGAACTGACAATTTCCTCTACAATAGCATAAGCAGATTAAATTGAGTAGAGGATGGAGCCAGGATGTTAGACGATCTCAAATACATTCACGAAAAGGATACTCAGGACGCGTTAGGAATAGCCGAAAAACAGTGGCAGCAGCTTGAACAGAATTATGACATTCCAAAGCTTGATTTCTCGCTAGAAAACATCGTGGTTGGTGGCATGGGCGGCTCGGCCTTGGCGGCGCTAGTTAGCACCTCTTGGCCAGGCTACACAGTTCCATTTGAGATTATGCGTGACTATGAGATACCTGGCTACGTATCAGAGCAGACGTTGTTTGTCGCTTCTAGCTACTCTGGCAACACCGAAGAAACACTCGAAGCTATCGGTAAGGCAGAGGCCAAAAAAGCCAATATTGTAGTGGTCGCTAGCGGTGGCAAATTAGCTGACATTGCCCGCGAAAAGGGCTACCCGTTGGCCGAAATCCCTGGTGGTATGCAGCCACGTTACGCTATGCTCTATAACTTCAAGGCTATTATGACGATTCTCGAGCAGGCTGGAATAATCGAGTCTGTCGGCAAAGAATTAGACGGCGCAAAAGAGTTTATCAAACAATCAGTTAGCGACTGGCGAGCAGATGTCAAAACTGATCAGAATATCGCCAAGCAACTTGCCCTTGAGTTATCGGGCGCTACACCAGTTATATACGCTGGTCCAAAGTTTTTCCCAGCCGCCTACAAATGGAAAATTAGCTTCAATGAAAACGCCAAGAACGTCGCCTGGTGTAATCAGTTTCCGGAGTTCAATCATAACGAATTTTTGGGTTGGACATCGCATCCTATCGACAAGCCGTACAAAGTTATTGAGCTAGCGAGTAGCCTAGAACACGAGCGAACACAGAAGCGATTTGAGGTTACTAACAAGCTCCTCAGCGGCCGCTGGCCAAACCCCCATGTCGTAGAGGCAAAAGGGGACAATCTTCTCGATCAGCTGCTGTATCTAGTTGCACTAGGGGATTTTGTGTCAATTTACTTGGCGCTACTCAACGGATTGAACCCAACCCCTGTCGATTTAATCGAAAAATTCAAAGCTGAGCTGAACGACTAGGCTACATTGACAAAATACTCAGTTATATGCATAATGTGTAAAAATTGAAGTCATAGCCCGTGAGTAACCCAGAAGAATTTCCAGAGTTTTCAGATGAAGCAATTGAGTATTTATTAAATGCGCCCCAGTCCGAGGCTGAGTACGATCCAATCCAAGTACTTGAGCAGGATTATAAGTGGCGAATTGCAGAGGTTATGCAAGTGCTGAGTGAACACGCTCTCGTACCAGAAGGCCTAGATACAGATTCGCTTGGACATGTTGAGCTTATGGCTCTCGCAAACAACAGGGATTTTGGGTTGAGACGATTTGCAAATCGAACGATTAACCTTATATCAGCCACTGAAGTGGCGGTAGAGCCGGCGGTTGGCGAAGATGATTACCTGACGAGGACTAATTTGCTTGAAGGATATCTTGGCTCAATCGCATCCGAAAATGACTCAAGGCTGGATTGGGGACGGGCAGCAAAAGATCTATTTGGTCATGCACTCTCTTTTCCTGAGGATGAGATGCTCGATATCTATATGAGTTCACTGGCATTTTCCTATGAGCAATCAGTTGATAACAAACTTACTACTCATCCAGTTCTGGCCCAAGAAAAGGTGTCGATAAGACAACTCCTTGCAGAGGCTGGCTCTAATAATGATGAAACAGATGCCATTGTCCGGGGTATTTTGTACCTTTCGGTCTCTGAATTACTTAAGGCAGATGGCGAACGGCTTACTGACGATGAGGCATATGCACAAATCACTGCAGGCAAAAAAATAGAAATTGATCAGCAGCTTGTCGTGGGGCTTCTTCGTAGAGCCCGAAAAAACCTAGATAGAAAAAATTAGGCTATTCGTAGCGGAGAGATTCAATAGGGTCTTGGCTGGCGGCTTTTACGGCTGGGGCGGTGCCAAACACTACACCAACTACGGCCGACACGCCCACAGCAAGTACGACAATTTGCCAGGTGATAACCGGTTCTAGATCACTGACGAGCCTGACAACAATATTTCCAAAAACGGCTACGCCAACACCGATTATGCCGCCTACCAGGCTCAGCACTGCGGCTTCTGTTAAGAACTGGCTATAAATTTGGCGGTTGGTTGCGCCCAAGCTCTTACGCACACCAATCTCGCGGGTTCGTTCGGTAACGCTGACGAACATGATATTCATGATGCCGATACCGCCAACCAGCAGGGAAATAGCGGCGATACCTGCAATAAAGGCCGATGCGCTCGTCACTGCGTAGCGAGCGACTTGGTCTGTCTCGCTGGCTTGTAGCACTGTGAAATCTTCTTGCTGGCCGTGGTTTTTGAGTAACTGGGTACGGGTAGCTGCGGCAAGTTGACTAGGGGTTACGCCGCTCTGTGGTAGGATTAGGAATTGATAAATACTCGGGTCGGTTTCTAGAAGTGCTTTAGCGGTTGGGTAAGAAATAAACACCGCCTTATTAAGATCAGTCACAGCGCTAATTGGATTGGTACGGAATTCGTCGAATATACCACCAACTACAAAGTCTTGGCCACGAATCGTAATGAGTTTGCCCAAGGGTACATTCTCGCCAAATAGCTCCTCGGCAACCCGTTTGCCAATGACAACCGAGTTGCGTCCAGAATTAGCGTCGCTAAAGAATCCGCCGTACAGAACCTTTTGTCCAAGTATTGTCGGTAGATCGCTAGTTGTAGCGATAATTGTGGCTTCCCGGTAAGGCTCTTCGTCGAAGTTGGTTGGTAGTCCAGAAACAGTACTCAGCGGCACGACTGTGCCGACTTCTGAGAGCTTCTTGATAGATTCGTAATCAGCGGGGGTAAGGGTGTTGCTACCGAGTGCAGCTAGATAATTCACGCCCGTAATGTTGCCGTCTTCGTCGCGGTGAGCAATTGCACCGGACTGGACGGTGACCAGCTGGTCGTTGCTGGCGGTGCTGCTGTTCACAATCTGGCGACGTATGCCCTCGCCTAGTGATACAGTCAGAATGACCGACGACACGCCGATTATAATACCAACCATTGTTAGCAGGCTGCGAGTCTTATTGCTGCGGATCGACGATAGCGCCATGCGGGCGTTTTCGTTAAAAAGTAAGGCAGGCATTATTTGGCTTCCTTCTTTTTGCGCGGTTTGGTAGTTTTCTTGGTTTTCTTAGGTTTTTTGGATTCCTTGGTGATGCGCTGGCGAATAGGCACTGGCTTGGATGGAATCTCGTGCAGGAAGGCAGAGATACTCTCTAATTGCTCATCTTCCTCTGTTCGTTCCAGTTCCTCGCCACCGCTGCGGGCGCGGATCGGGACTTCGCCTAGGCGCTTTTGTTCGTCGTGTACAATTGCGCCATCGAGCATATAGAGTACGCGGGTAGCGTAGCGGGTGAGCTCCGGATTATGAGTCACCATCAGGATGGTGCTGCCTGTGGTATGTAGTTCTGCCAACAGTTCCATGACCACTCGGCTACTATGGCTATCTAGGTTACCAGTTGGTTCGTCGGCAATTATTAGGCTAGGACTATTTACTAGTGCGCGGGCAATAGCAACCCGTTGTGTCTGGCCGCCAGACAAGGCTTTAGGATAAAAATACTCGCGGTCTTGCAGTCCAACGCGCTCTAGTGCGGCCGAAGCTTGCTTGAGTCGTTTGGTCTGCGAAGTGCCCTTGTAGGCGAGGGGTAGAGCAACGTTTTCTAATGCGTTAAGACGCGGCAGCAGATTGAATGACTGAAAAATAAAACCAATATGATCGCGGCGGGCACGCGCCAGACGGGTTTGGCGTAAACGCGAGACAACGCGGCCACTGAGCTGGTAGGTACCGTGAGTCGGCCGGTCGAGCAGACCAATTACATTGAGCAAGGACGATTTGCCAGAGCCACTAGGCCCCATGATTGCCACAAACTCGCCTTTTTCCACCGTTAAACTGACCTCGTCGAGGGCGACGGTCGTAGCGTTTCCAAATCCGTAGAGTTTGGAAACCTCTTTTAGATCAATTACGGTTGCCATGCTACCTTATAGTGTACCGAAGAAGCACATCTGTCGGCAAGGTGTAAAAAACAACTTGAGAGGGGAACATCCCCTCTCAACGCGCCGAGAAGCGAATAAATCGCTTCGTCGGGCTGCTCTCCCCTGAGCTCAAGTGTAAAAAATACTCTTTTCGGCTATAATGAATCGGCAAACAAGGAGAGGTGCAGGAGTGGTTGACGCCAGTCAATCCCTTTAGCGGATTGACAAGGTAGCGAACTGTTAAAATAAAACAGTTCGCGTTACTGGCGCTATGGAGAGGTGTCCGAGTGGTTTAAGGAGCACGCTTGGAAAGCGTGTATGTGAGGCAACTTGCATCGAGGGTTCGAATCCCTCTCTCTCCGCCATAAGTAGTACAATGTAGTTATGAATATGTTTAAGGGAAGTAAGGCTACAACCGTTGAGGAATATCTCAACAATGTGCCGCTTGAGCGTCAGGAAATTATCAATTATCTGCATCAGTTCATTCAGGATGCGGTGCCGAATCTAGAGCCGTATTTTGCATTCAACATGATTGGCTACGGCAAGTTTCATTACAAAGATTATAAAAAACGCTATGCCGAGTGGCCGATCATCGCACTGGCAAATCAGAAGAACTACGTCAGTGTGTATGTCTGTGCAGTCAAAGACGGTGAGTATATTGCCGAACAGTACAAAGAATCCTTGGGCAAAGTCAGTGTCGGCAAAAGCTGCATTAGATTTAACAAGCTAGAAAAAATTAACCTAGATGTATTAAAAGAAGTCCTAGAGCTCGCGGCCGAAAATCCTGGACTCGTCTACGCAGGGGAGCACAAAAGCTAACCATGTCAGACACTGTAGGAGGGCTCGGCACAATACTTGGTATCTGGGCGCACCCAGACGATGAGCTGTTCAATATGGGTGGCATCATGGCCATGGCGGCCCAAAACGGACAAAAAGTAATCTGTGTAACGGCCACTCGCGGCGAGGCTGGTGTTCAGGACGAATCACGCTGGCCAGCCGGCGACTTGGGCGAAATTCGTACCCGTGAGCTGGAGGCAGCATATGAGATATTAGGCGTGTCTGGTCACGAATGGTTGGACTATCCAGACGGCGGTTGTGCAGATGTTGACGAGGGCGAAGCCGTTCAGCGACTTACCGAAATTATCAAAAAATATCAGCCAGACACGGTGCTAACATTTGAGCCAAATGGTATGACAGGGCATGACGATCACAAGGCAGTCTCGCGTTGGAGTAGTCTGGCACTAGACTTGAGCGGTCATACTGCACAGCTGTATCACAGCGCTCTGACGTCCGCGCAGTACCAGGCATTTGGCTCGGCAGACAAGACTTTGAATGTATTCTTTAACATTGATCAGCCGACTATTTGCGAGCAATCAGACTGCGACATTTATGTAGAACTTAGCGACGAGCTATACCAGCTCAAGCTTGATTCACTGGCTGCCATGCCGTCGCAGATGGAACGTATGCTAAGCGAATACCAATCAACGCTTCGCCCAGCTCTAGGAGTCGAGGCGTTTAAAGGGGTGAATAAATGAAGCAGAAAATAAATCCAACACTGTGGCTGCGTGCTGAAGGCCTGGCGCTACTAGTTGCCTCGGTCTGGTATTTTTACGGAATTGGTGGCAATTGGCTGCTGTTTGCGGCGCTGTTGCTGGCAGTGGACATATCAATGATTGGCTACGTTAAATCAACCCGGCTTGGTGCAATAACCTACAACGTAGGACACTCTTTGGTACTGCCAATAATACTACTGATTTTTTGGCATGACGGTGGATTGGTAACGCAGCTAGCAATCATCTGGATTGCTCACATTGGCATGGATAGATTGTTCGGTTACGGACTCAAATATGGTGATGACTTCAAACACACCCACCTCGGTAGAATTGGCGGAGCCAAATAGGCTCTAGAGTGCTTGCAGCACGCTGTTGATTACATCCTTGGCTTTGTCGCCAATTGGTGTGCCATCAATCTCAATCTCTTGCGTGAAGCGTAGATTGCCCTCGGGCTCAATCAGCTGTGGCTTTAGAAATTCGAACATGGTGTGCAGGTTCTTAATAGAACGGGCACCGCCGACCCAGCCGTAGCCTATCATCGCTATCGGTTTGTCTTGCCACTCTTTGTATAGCCAATCAATGGCGTTTTTGAGTACAGCTGGCGTGCTGTGGTTGTACTCGGGTGTCAGGATTAGCACCTTGTCAGCGGCGGTCACGAGCTGGCTGAACTTCTGGGCATTCTCATCGGTTGGCTTGTAGTCTTCGTGCGAAGGTGTTAGTTCACTATCAAAGAAAGCCATCGGTAGTTCCTTGAGGTCAGCTAAGCTAATTTCGAGCTCCGGGTAGTTTTGTAATTCTGCCTGGACTTGGTCCAGGATTTTGTCGGCAATGCGGCCTTTGCGCACGCTACCAGTGACAATAAGAACTTTTGTCATAAAATCCAATCTGTTATTTAGTTTCTAGAGTTTCTTTGGGTCAATACCGGCGCTTAGAAGCAAGGTAGAGTTGAGATGATAGATTTTCTCTGTACCATCTTTGCGTTCAACCAAAATCCCAGCATCGACAAGCTTGCCAAAATGATGACTCATGGCTGGCTGTGATAGGGAAGACACCGTACTGACCTCTGAACAGCTCTTGCTATCATTGTGATCGCGCACTAGGGCCCTAACAATATCTAGCCGAGTCTTATCAGAAAGTGCTTTGAAAATATTTAGAGTATCTACTGCAGGCATACTCCGTATTATACACTAATCTAAATATTTAAATATGTAAATACTTAAATATATATTGCCAGACGCTGACTTCTGTAAATAATCAGGTGATAACATCAAAATAGCGTATAATACCACCAGATATGGATCATGTAGTGAGCCCTTGATGAGCATTATGTTCTACGTATATATACTTCAATCAGAAGATAAAAAGCGACTTTATATTGGTAAGACCCAAAATCTTAATAGACGGGTTAAAAAACATAATGCCGAACAAAATGCATCTAACAAAGCTTATACGCCTTGGACTTTGATTTTCTACGAGGCATACACTAACTATGATGATGCAACTAGACGTGAAAAATATCTTAAAACTACTCAAGGACACCAGGCTATCAGAAGAATGCTCAGCAAACATTTAGAGAAGTATAATGAGATGCATTTTGAGCATCAAGGATCTACTACGTGATGGAACAGATGAGAGAGTTGATCGCTAACCGAATAAGCCAGCTGTACGGCCAAGAAGTGCCAATAGTGTTTACGCGTCCGGACGAACAGTTCGGCGATTTTTCGACCAATGTTGCCATGCAGCTTGCTAGTAAGGTTGGCTCTAATCCGCGAGAGATTGCCCAATCTATTATCGACAATCTGTCTCACGACGATATTGCCAAGGCCGAAGTCGCTGGTCCAGGATTTATCAACCTGACTCTAAGCGACCAAGCACTTACAGACCTAATAGCTGCTGAACCCACCAAAATTTTTGCCGAAGAATCAGTTGTGATTGAGACCAATAACCCGAATCCGTTCAAGGCCATGCACATTGGTCATGCCTTTAACGCAATCGTGGCTGATACGCTTGCCAATCTGATAGAAGCGGCCGGTGCACACACCTACCGCGTCAGCTATCATGGTGATGTTGGTCTTCATGTTGGCAAGAGTATGTATAGTTTGCTGCGCTACGTAGACGGCGAGCCAAACAAGCTGCTAGACGTTCCAGAGGAAGAGCGCAATAGCTTCATGTCGCGGATGTATGCCGAGGGTTCTGCTGCTTATAAAGAGGACGGTTCGCTGGACAGCGGAGCCAGGGCAGAGATTGATGAGCTTGCCAGGCAATCATTTACCCGCGAGGATGCTACCTATGCTGCTGTCTATGAAATTTGTAGAGATTGGAGCTTTGAACAGATTGATACAAATGTTGCGCGGCTAGGTAACAAGCCAGTGGAGCGTAGGTTCCTAGAGAGTGATGCCGAGCATAGAGGCGTAGAAATTGTCAAAAAGAATACCCCAGCTGTGTTCAAAGAAAGCGATGGTGCATTAATATTCGAGGGTAGTAAACATGGCACGTTCGACAATGCTTTTGTTAGCGCACGCGGTACAGGGCTGTATGCTTCGCGTGATCTTGGTTTAATCCAGCTCAAGAATGAACAGTATCACCCAGATAAGAGTTATATCGTCACAGCAGAGGAGCAGCGGGATTATTTCAAGGGAGTAATTGCGGCTGCTGAATTATGCATGCCTGATCAAAAGGGCGTCACCATCAACATCCCAACCGGCACAGTCAAGCTAACAACTGGCAAGATGAGCTCGCGTGATGGCGACGTGGTAGAGATTGGCTGGTTGTTTGACCAAGTAGCTAGCGCCATCAAAGAGCGCGGTGGTTCGGCCAGTGATCAAGACATTGCCGGCGCACTGCGCTATCAGTTCTTGCAGGTGCGGATTGGTAGTGACGTGGTGTTTGACATCGAAAATTCGGTTAGTATTCACGGCAACTCCGGACCGTATTTACAGTACGCACACGCAAGGGCTCGCAGTATTTTGCGCAAGGCGCAAGAAGTTGAAAGTGAAAAGTTGAAAGTCGAAAGTTTGCAAAAGGCCGAACGCAGTCTGGTCCGAAAAATCGGCGAGTACAACGAGGTTGTAGGGAGAGCAGCTGACGAGCTAATGCCGCATCACATCTGTCATTATCTGCATGAGCTGTCTCAGAATTTTAATTCGTTCTACGAACACAACCGAGTAATTGGTGACGCGCGCGAGGGTACTCGTCTAAAAATCGTAGAGCTTTATGCAGACACACTAAAGCGCGGTCTAGAGCTACTAGGTATTAACGCCCCAGAACAAATGTAGAAGGAGAAACTAATGACTAAAACTAAACCAACACCAAATAACGATCGTGAAAAGAAAATTGCCGCCGCCGCGCGCGCCAAAGCGCTGCGCGAAAGAGCGGCCAATGCACCAGGTAGCAAGCATGTCAGTGGATTTATGAATTTTGTCCGTGAGCAGGGAGTTGTTGGCTTAGCGGTAGGTTTGGCAATCGGTACTGCTGCTACAGTGTTGGTCAAATCAATTGTTGATAATATCGTCACTCCGATTATTGGCTATTTGCTACCTGGTACGGGCAGTCTCACCACTAAGTCGAGTTGTCTCAACTACGTTAATGGTGAGTGCACCAATGTCATGGCCTGGGGTGTAGTGGTGAGTAACTTCATTAGTTTCATTGCTATAGCGCTACTAATCTATTTTGTGGTCAAAGGCCTCAAGCTAGATCGCCTGGACAAAAAGAAAGACTAGTACCTCCCTGGCAGGGTGTATACTAGAGGCATATAAAAAATAGGAGCTCAAAGCTTATGTACATCGTAAAGTTTCTAAAGAGAAAAGATGCGGCAACGCTGATAGTTGGTATCATCCTAGCCGTAATTATCGCCGGTATTCTACCAGCGGTCACCAGTGACCTAGCAACTTACCTAGCAGGTATCGAGACTGCTCAGGCAACCGAGTGGCGCGAGAACGTGATTCGTCCGCTTATAAGTGCTGGTCTGCAGATTGTAGTACTCGAAGCAATCCTTCGGGTTGTTGTCTATGTACGACCATACTTCGTTCGCAAGAAGCGCTAAATAATAAAAATTAGCCACCAGATATCGCCCGGAAACTAGTCTTTTCGGGCGATTTTTATGTCGTATACTAGAAGTATGCAGCAGGGAACACATCTTACCGATGAACAGATACGAGTCCTAAAGCACGGTGATACCGAGGCACCTTTTAGCGGTGCGTTCCTGCATAACATAGAGCAGGGTATATATATTTGTGCCCAGTGCGATGCGGTTTTATTCGATTCCAAGACAAAATTCGACAGTGGCTCTGGCTGGCCGAGCTTTTACAATGTGGCTGACAAGGGCAATGTAGCGCTAGTCGAATATTCCAGCCACGGTATGCAGCGTATTGAGGTCAAGTGTGCAAACTGCAACGGTCACCTGGGGCATGTGTTTCATGATGCGCCAGATCAGCCAACGGGCATGCGGTTTTGCATTAATTCATTAGCCCTTAACTTCAGGAAAGAAGGCGGCGATGAAAGTTAACATATCTGCAGACGGTATTGGACTGGAGCTTCATGGAAAGGAGCAGTTTTGGGCAGTGCGGGCAAAAATTAACGTGCCTACAAAGACGATTAAAGACATTCGGTTCGAGCCAAAGTTCCAAGATTGGCGCAAATGGCAGGTCCGCATGCCGGGTACTCACGCACCAAAGCTATTGCTAGCAGGTTCATACTGGACAGAGCTTGGCTGGGACTTCTTGTATATTAAGAAGCCGAATAATTTTATAAATCCTAGGGTAGACGACGTGTTGGTGATAGAAACCGATCAGAACCGCTATACTAGGGTCATTATTAGCAGCGACGAAAAAGAGGCCAAGAAAGTTATAGCCTGGTGGAAGAAACAGAAGAAACCCAAGAAGTGAATAAGCCATTCTACAAAAGGCGTCCATCTAAGCGGACGCTTGTTCTTCTTGGTCTTGGCGGGATTATTATAGTGATTATTCTGTTACTGCTATTTCTGTTTGTACAAACCTCAGATGCACCGGGTCCAGAAGAGAATAAATCTGCAGAGTCTAGCCAACAAACAGAGCCAAAGACCTCGATTACTATGTTGGCCACAGGTGACTGGATTGCTCATGATGTAATCAACGAGGTTGCAGGCAGCAGCGGTGAGTTTAATTACGCCAGTATGACCGAACCAATGCGGCCATATTTTGAACAGACAGACATAAATTTTTGTAATCTGGCGACACCCGCTGGCGGCGTTCAGCATGGAATTAGCGGATACCCGGTGTTCAATGCGCCGCTAGAGTGGAACCGCGATATGCATGGCCTAGGTTGTAACCTAATTAACACCGGCACGAACCACACCAATGACAAGGGTCAAGCAGTGATCACATCAGAACTCAATGACTGGGACGGCAAAGAAAATGTGCTCGCTCATGCTGGTGCTAACCGTAGCATAGACGAGATGAATACAGTTCGATACTTTGAGCGTGATGGTGTAAAGTTTGCGTTCTTGTCCTACAGTACGTACTCCAACTCGCCAAACCCCGAGGTCTACAGCCTGACTCGCTTTACCGAACCGCTAGTCACAACCCAGATGACAGAAGCACGGGCAAATGCCGATGTGGTGATTGTTAGCATGCGCTGGGGCACAGAATATTCATCTGGAATAAGTGCTGCTCAGGAGCTCGCTGCACAGAAACTAGCAGGGCTTGGTGCTGATATCGTGCTTGGTCATGGTCAGCATGTGCTGGGCCCAGTAAAACAGCTGCCACGGGCTGACGGTGGTGAAACAACCGTCTGGTATGGACTAGGCAATTTCCTGAATGCACAGCTAGAGACAGAGGCGCTAACTGGCTGTGTGGCGACTTTTGATATTGATATTGCCAGCAAAAAGGTCAGTGGTTCTGGCTGTCTGCCGTTTTACCAACACTATGAATGGACGGCTGCAGACAAAGCCGCCGGGCGTTTGTTGACACGAGGTAACTTCCTGATCATGCCGCTATATAATGCAGCCGAATACCTGGCGCGACCGGACGCTCACCTAGAAACGACAGTCGAAGAGCAGATGAATCGCATCAGTGGCATAGTGAACACCTACACCGAGATCCCATTGCGAAACGCCGACGATCTATAATTGACAAATCTACGCGTACAAGGCGTACAAGGTTCGACCTTGTACAAACTTGTACAAAAGTGAACACCTACACCGTCGTACAAGGTCGAACCTTGTACAGAGAACCTTGTACAGAGAAATCCCGGTAAGAAACGCCGACGATTTATAACAAGGCGCTTCTCAGTTTCTAAATGATAAGCTAAAGTAAAAGCAACATGGAGATAAAATCTGCGGCTTCTGAAGCGAAGAGGAAGTATGTCACCGAAGTAAATACTTTAATTGGTGATATAAAAAAGGCCGTTAAAAATGGCAAAGTTTCGGAAAATGATCAGATAGACTTGCAGGTCCGGCTTGATACGATCGCAGATCTGTATCAGGAAGATGAATCTATCGGTAAAAGTGCATACAAAATGTACTATGCCCAGGCAGTGTTACATTCTTATAGCGGCAAACTCTCACTGGCAAACCAATTCCTAGAGTCAGCTGAGCAGAAAAACGGCGAAAACTTCGTAGCCGGTGATGAGCTTCGGCAATTTTTTGGTTTGTCAGACGATGGATCGCCAACTAGTCAAGCCCACGGATCCAAGAAAAAGGTAGCTTCTTCGAACAAAAGAATCGTGAATTATATTGTGGATATTGGATTTTGCTATTTGTTAATGGTACCGGTTGCTATTATTACTGCTGCCTTGGATTCGGCTAGCCCAGGGTTATTTTTTGACCCATATACAGGCGCGGCGAACCTCGGGGTATATCTGATCGCCTTTATCGTAATGATTCATTATTTTGTAACTCTTGAAGCTTCATTTGGCTGGACGATTGGAAAACTAATCACGAAAACCAGGGTTATAAGTGAAAAGGGTTCGGGGCGGGGTACATGGCAAATCTACAAGCGTTCTTTTGCAAGGTTTATTCCTTTTGAAGTTTTCTCATTCATAGGCAGCAATCCCGTGGGTTGGCACGACAGACTCTCTGGCACGCGGGTCGTAGATAAGCCAAAAAAATTATAGTATCAACATGAACTTGCCAGCAAAAAAGCACAATCGGGCAGAACCAAGCTACAGCCTGAAGGCGGTAACGCCGATCCGTCCTGTTTTTTCACTAAGACTCGTATCGTCAACAAATGCAAGGAAACATATCTTTACTAGAAAAAGACTTGCTCTGGCAGGTGTCATCGCCTTTGCTGTGGTGTTCTTCGGTACATGGATTAGCGGGCATGCCAGTTATGTCGTAGATGCCTATCCGGTTGTGGAGCTTTCGGAGAAAACCACCACTCTACACTGTAATTACAGCGGACAAGAAATCTCAGTCGATCTTAGATTGCATGGCAATGTAAATAATTACTATCATAACCGCGCCGATAAAACAGCAGCGATAAAAAGCGGTGACTACAAACGGTTCATATATGAAAATGCTAGGGACGATACCATAGATGACCTCGCCGACAAGATTCGGGCAGAAGCAAGAGTGCGTAGTCTGAGTGATGACCAGCTTCTCGAACTAGCTGGCTGTTTTATTCAAAACATTCCGTACGATGATGTAAAAGCGAGTGCCGTACTTGCTGGCGGAGCCATATCTGACAAAGATCTGAGCCAGCATCCGTATGAAACACTGTATAAAAACAGTGGTATTTGTACGGACAAGACATATCTTGGCAGTTTGCTCTTGCAAAAGCTCGGCTATAGTACGGGTATTTACCTCTTTCCAGAAGATGAGCACATGGCTCTAGCCGTGTCAGTACCAGCCCCATACACTTCCTTTGGCTCAAAGTACACGATATTTGAGCTCACAAATACTGGATTTGCCCCTGGGGAATTGCCAACCGGAATTGATGATAATGATGGACGGCCTTCCGTATCAATCAATACATTAAACGAACTTTCATTGTCGCAGGATCCAACCCAGGTCAATTATCAACAGTCAAATTATATCGATGCGCCGACACTCGTGATTGATGTAAATGAAGGTAAGAGCTATAACAGGATCGCCGCCGTAAAAAACCTTAAATACAAAATATCAAATGGACTCTCAGAGCTCGAATCAAAAACCGCAACCCTAAACAGTGCCTACAATGAATTAGTTTACCGCGATAATGCCCAAGAGAGTGCCTACAGCTATTATCTGAGCTTGCCAAGCACAACATACGAATGTGGCTATCAGTATAACTACAGTTATTCGTACAGCCTGTATAGCTACTCGTCGCCGTATACGTATGAATGCGGCTACGTACCAAACAAAAGCAAAGATTATGCATATGATACATATAGCTTCAGGCTGTCTAGCTACAATAGCTATGTGTATTACTATAATGCTTTACTTGATAGCTACAATGCTGAGCTGAGCACAGTGCAGGCAGACATTAATTCATACAAGGCGTTTGACTACAACTAAGGGAAGGGGACGGGGTCTAAGCCAAAGAATTCTTCCATGGTTTGACCACTGTTTTTGAGCTCTGTTGCTAGCTCTGTGCCGACGTAGCGCATATGCCACGGCTCGTACTGATAACCAGTGATATTTTCTTTGCCGTTAGGGTAGCGGATGATAAATCCATATTTGTGCGCGTGTTCGGCTAACCATTTACCTTCGGGTGTGTCCTCGAAACAGATCTCTAGGTGGCAGGTACCACTGGTGCTGGTGGCGTCAAAGGACAGGCCAGTCTGATGTTCGCTGGTGCCCGGACGGGCGCTGTAGCGGTCGGCTGCGATCTGGCCGTCTTGAGCAACGTAACTGTTGTAAAACTGGCGCTGTAGGGCCTCTGAGCGGTAACCGCTACCGAATACCAGGGTAACTCCATCGGCTGCAGCGGAACTGAACATCCTGATTAGGTCTGGCTCTATAATCTGATGAGCATTCATTTGCTGGTTGCTTGCTCCTAGGCGCAAACGTACACCGGGCACAACTAAGTCTGGTGGCACATAGCCGTCTGGCAGCGGACGTTGTCGATTGACGACCCACCACAGACTACCCGGCTCGTCTACCGAGTATTGTTGCTTGTCAAAGCCTGTCTGGACAGGCTGTTGCTCGGTGTCTTTGCTATCAGGGGGTTGGTTTTCTAGCTGCTGTTCTGTGGCGTTACTACTATTGAAGACATCACTGAACTTCATTAACCCAAAAATACCAGCGCCAATCAATAGAATAATACCGAGAGGAATCAGAAATTTCTTTTGCATAGATATATTGTACAATGGTGGTAATGAGTATTACTAAGGTAATTCCAACCAAGTTGCTTTGGATGGATCTAGAATTTACTGGCTTTGAGTACAGTAAGGATGTGATTCTGGAGGTATCGGTCGAAGTTACGGACTTCGATTTCAATACACTGGAATCGTATGAAGCGCGTATCAAAAACGATCCAAAAGTTCTGGTAGAGCGCATGAAACTTAACACTTTTTGGCAAGATCACCCAGAGAACAGAGATAATTTCCTGAATCATAACGACGAAGGCAAATCGTCTGCCACTGTAGAAAAAGAGCTGGTCGCGTTTGTTGAGCAACATTTTGGTTCTGAGCCAGCTGTGCTGTCAGGCAACTCTATTCATTCTGATCGCGGTATTATCAAAGCCAAGTGGCCAGCCCTGGATTTACGTCTGCACTACCGTATGCTTGATGTTACTAGTCTAAAAATCATTATGCAGGGCAAGTATGGTGTGGAATACGAAAAACAGAACACGCACCGAGCCTATGATGATATTCAGGAATCAATTGCTGAGCTTCAGTATTATTTGGATTATCTACAGAAGTCTAATACTTAATAAGAAATATTTGATATTTGAGGGGTTAGCAGCTTTCTAATAAAATAAACCGCCGTTAGGGGCGGTTTATTTTATTAGATATCAAGTATCAGATATATGGCGGTAGCCATTATTTTTCTTCTGCACGGCGTGAAGTCATGTAGAAGATTGTTCCTAAGATGACAACTACGATCGGTATCCACCAGTACCAGCAGATGCCCAAGATCTTTGAACAGCCAGTGCTGTCAGATTCTTCGCTTTCATCACCAGCTGCGAGTGTCTGGGCCTCATTGAGCTCTGCTTGAGCTTCGTCGCGGTTCATATCGTCTTCACTGACATTTGGATCAGTGTTTTCAGTTTCAGCTGCAAGCACAGCACTGTTACTTTGGGCGGATGCATTGCGCGCCGTAGGGGCTGGGTTACTACCGTCACTGTTGGTAGGTGTGTTAGTGACTCCAAGTGTTTGAGGGGCAGGATTGTTAAAACCACCAGTTCCGCCAAAGTTGTTCTGGATGGCGACAGGGAGAACGCTTGCAAATGTTGGCCAGCTTGGTGATCCTTCATCAAGAGGGCTAATTTCTACACTTTCGGTTACTGACTGACCCGCGCTGTTAGTGCCAGTAACGGTTACTACAGCCTTTATGGGCATGAGACTTGCTGGGTTCCATAGATATGTGCCCAGATTCCAATATTGCTCAGTGTAAGTACCTGGGGAGGTAATGAACGGTGTGCTTAGTTGACTGGTGCCGCTACCAATGAGTGCGAGAAGTTCATCATTATGGGTGTTGGACACAAATGGGGTAGAGTCACCATCGTGGTATAAGTCGACGGTTACACCAGTAACAGTTTGAAAGTCAGAAACCCGGAAGCCGACATTAATTCCCTTATAGTCTGTGCCACTATGAGTGTTGAAGTTCTCGCCAAGTACAGTCGGTTGCGGATTGTTAACGGTGAATTTTACAAGCTTGAATCGGAGCTCGTTGCCTGCATGATCTTTTGCGTATCCACGGACGGTGTAGATTCCATTAGGAAGGCTGCTTACATCAATATTATCCAGAGCTACATCAAAGGAGTTAGTCCTGATTGGCAGACCGCTATGAGGTGTATTTAGTCGTGTAGGGGAGCCGTTGCCTAGTTCGATTAGTTTAGTTGTGTTAGTTTCATCGTAGATGTTGGCAGCTACAATCTCTAGGCCTGAGGCGTTGTCTGTAGCTTCCAAGTTAAAGCTGAGCTTTCCTTCGCTGCTTATCGTCACATTCGTAATGTCAATTTCAGGTTTAGTGTAGTCGATAATGAACTGCACAGATGAATCGGTTATTGACAACCAGCTGGTCATATCACTAGCGTTGGCTCTGATGGTGTAGACACCGTCTGATAGACCCATAGTGCTTATATTGCAAGTATGAGTGTAGGCGTTTGTGTTAAGGGAGGCTACATTTATTGAACAATTCTTTATGAGTGTTGTATTCGTCTCGTTGTAGACATGTCCAGTAACCTGGTTTAACCGTAGGTTATCAGCGGCAGTTACTGAAAGAACTGTCGGGTTGATACTGTTGTGTAGTGTGTTGACAGTGATTGTGGGGCGTACATTGTCTACAGTGAAGTTTGTTCGCCAGCCAATATGACTGTTGCCCGCAGTATCATATGGGCGGAAGTTAAAGTAGTTGCCCTCAAAAGTCTGGTTTATGGGACTACCATCTGAATATGTAGAAGGTAGTGTGAATACAAATTCATATGTATCGCCACTAACATGGGTCATGTTCCCAGCTGTAATTTGCTTGCCAGTGTACGGCCAGTCACGTACCCAGAGCTGTATCTTATCAATACCACTTGCAGCATCTACTGCATCAACTGTGATTCTTACAATGTCACCTGGTCTTGCAAATTTCTTAGCAACTCCATTTACATACATCACAATATTAGAAAGGCTAGGTGCAGTGTTGTCCACGGTGATATTTTGAGCTTTTGCGGAGCGGCCGTTACCGGCGTTATCTGCAACGTCGATACCGAGAGCGTAGACACCGTTATAAAGCGTAGTATCTATTTGAGCCTCGTAGATGTCTGTTTCGCCAGCTACAAGATGCATCTGTACTGCTCCGAACTGATTTGGATTCGCCCCATCAACAAATTTTACCCATACATAGTTGAGTCCAGAACCTTCTTCGATAATTCGTGCTTGAATAGTCACAAGACCCGAAACCGTGCTGCTTGCAACAGGGGTTATGAATTCTATAACTGGTTGAGTGTTGTCGATGGTAAAGTATTTGAAAGATTTATCACCGGAAGTATTGCCAGCTGCATCTTGAACGCTGCCTACGCGTAGTACGTATTTGCCGTCAGGTAGAGTTGTCGTGTCGATCGTGAAAGTGCCCGTACCGCTGGAAAGGTTAACTTTTTGACCCTTCTTATCGCTTTGGTTAGGGACACCGTATAGTTCAACCCATATATCCTTATTCTTGGTAGGATCAAGAGGGTTATCATCAGTAATCGTCACCTCAAAAGATTGCGTACCAGACAGAGTCAGGGGAGCATCTGGAGTAATTGATATGGTCGGCTTGGTAGTATCAGGAACTTCAACAATGCTGAAGGTACGCGTTAGTCGGTTGCCTTGGGTGGGATTAAAAACAAAACAGTAATCACCAATGTTAGTAAACGAAGCTGTATCAACAGAAGCGGTAAATACCCCCCCCAACCAACTACTAGAGTTACTAAAGCCATCTACATTACCAGCCACTGTGCCACTTCCAGCAGAGCATGTGTTATAACGGACAGCCCATTGTACACCACCGACTTGAGCTTCAAAGCTCCAGACTTCAAGCTCAAGAGACTCTCCTTTATAAACTGTTTTATTTACAGAAGGCTTAACTATTTGTTCAAGCAAACTTAGATAAGTTGGCCAACTTGACCCACCTTCGTTAAGTGATGTTAGCTCAACAGACTCAGTACCATTTGTACCCGTAACCGTAACAATTGCCTTGGTCGGCTTGGTGTCAACTGTCCAGTCAAAGCTACCCAGATTCCAATATTCTTCGACGTATGTACCGTTCTGAATAATGAAAGGAGTGCTCAAGGTTGTTGCGCCGCCGTTTATCAAGCTAAGCAGGGTTGCATTGTGAGTGTTGGTCACCAGCAAATCATCGTTTTTATACAACGAAACACTGACGGATGAAACTTCGCCAAAATCAGCAATGTTAAAGCCAACATTGATGCCCTTGTAGCCACTGTCATTGTGAGTATTAAAGTTCTCACCATTAACGATAGGTACAGCATCTTGCTCGAAGTTATAAGTAGCTTCTGTAGTGACTACTTTGTCAACTAGTGCTGCCATGCCAGGATTGCCAGTACCCATGTTCAGTGTAAAACCGGTAACTATTGCGTTCGGTATGCTCACAAGAACCTCACTAAGTGGGTGCGTGTAGTTTACCGCCTCAGCAGGCTTAGCACCGTTGAACCAAAACCTTGAGCTTGCGGTGAGGTTCCATGTATTCCAGTTGTTATAATCTTCGCTGCCGGTGTCATTATAGGTAGGTTCAAACCAAGCCCAAAAAGTGTCGGACTGGTCATTTAGATTGCCGTCTTTATCGATCGCGAGTACATAGGCAGGAGCTGCGGTCGCCGCACCAGCTAATCGCTTGGTGGAGTAACTTAGATTTATGTCTGAAGCAAGCACAGGGGTAGATGATGAGGCGAGGGCTCGGTCTAGCTGAATATATTCACTACCATTAATTGTTTCCAACTTGAGTGCACCATTACCAAGGGGCGCCGTCGGATCACTCTCGAAAGTGTAACCTGGTGTTGCAGTTCCATACTTGACCCATCCATTCAGGTTTGTGGGAGTTACTATTTCTGTTGCAGGTGCAGCTGCGACTGGTTTTGATAGCAAGAACGGTAGGGCGACGCCCATGCTGTTTGCTAGGATCGCTGCTGACGCAATAACAGAGGTTAAATTTTTACGAAAGCGTGATAACTTTTGCCCGTAGACGTACTTCACCTGAAACTCCTATTCAGTTACTCGAATTACCTAAAATTATACACCCGTGGTACTAAAAAGTCTAATTGTCAAACCTATGAATAAATTATCTGTATAATAGGGAGCAATGAATCATGTAGTGAGGTTCTGATTGCATTATGTTCTATGTCTATATTCTTCATTCAGATGTAAGGCAGAGACTTTACATTGGGAAGACAAATAATCTCAAGCGTCGAGTTAAAGAACATAATGACGGTCAAAATTTATCTACGAAAGCCTACAGACCCTGGACTCTGGCGTTTTATGAAGCTTACATTAATGCTGATGATGCAAGTCGTCGGGAAAAGTATCTGAAAACAACTCAGGGTCGGCAAACAATACGAAAGATGCTACGCTCTCACTTGGAAAACTACAAAAGTATAAATTTTGAGTATCAGGACTCTACTACATGATGAACCACAAAGCTGTAGAAGAATATATATTGACCATGCCAAATTCGTGGCTGGATTACCCATTTGGTAAAGAGGCAGCAGTATACAAAGTTCGAAGTTCTAAGGACAAAGGACAAAGTGAGGGTAAGATGTTTGCGCTGATTGCCGAAGGATCTAAGCCTGTACGAATCAGCCTGAAATGTGATCCGCAACTCGCCAAATTACTTCGTGAAAAGTACGAGACAGTCATGGAAGGCTACCATCTGAACAAGAAACACTGGAATACAATCCTGCTGACAGGGCAGCTGCCGTGGGAAGAGGTTCAAGGACTTATTTTGCATAGCTACATCTTGGTCACAGAGGGTAGCGACACTCACCAACCTACTGCGTAATTTGGTATACTAGCGATATTACATAGGAGTGAACATGCAAAAAGATAGCAAGCCGACAAAGTCGGTCGAAGAAAAATATTGTAGTTCTTGTGGGGAGATAATAAAAAAAGAAGCCGAAATATGTCCTAAGTGCGGGGTTAGGCAAATGAGCCCTAAGTCTGGAATGGTAAAAAGTAAGATAGTAGCCGGTCTACTAGCGTTGCTATTGGGCGGAATTGGAATTCACAAGTTCTATTTGGGGAAGCCAATAGGAATACTCTACTTGTTCTTTTTCTGGACATTTATTCCAGCCATCGTTGCTCTCGTAGAAGGGATTATTTATCTGACATTCTCCGGAACTGACGAAGAGTTCACCGAAAAATACGCAAAATAGAACCAGCCTACTGCGTAAGGGCGGCGTAGATTGTGGCGGCGAAGTCGGCGATTGGGGCTGAGGCGCCGGAGCCCTGGCCAAGTATTGCTACCGCAAACTCACGGCCGTCGGGAAGTGTCATTATGCCGATATCGTGGTAGTTGATATCTTCGTTCCAGCCGACTTTGGTTTCCCATTTGGCCTCTGGTGCACCAGTTTGTAGACCACGTTTGAACTTGGCATCTTGGGTAAGCATGGCGTCGCGCAAGAACGCAGTGTTTTCTTCGTTCAAATCACGACCTTCGGCAATATACTGTGAAATCAGAGCACTATCATGAGCGGTGGTTCGGATGCCGTTAAAGTAGGTGCCGGTCATCCCCATGGCCGCAACCCGCTGATTCAGCGTTGTTTGGCCCATGTCGGCCATCATTGCCTCACCACACGGGCTGTGTGACTCGCGGATCATCTTGTCGACGCATTCTTTACGGGTAAAGCCTTGCAATAGTATCTCGTCAGGATTCATAACACCGTTCTGTATATCAAGCAGGGCAAGGTAGGCAACGTAAATTTTATACAAACTAGCTGCGAACAGCTCGCGGTCTGGCTGGACACTACCAATCACAGAGCCAGACTGCAAATCATAGACAACGATACTGTAGCTGGCCGCTTGGGCAGCTTCCCAAGCTGTCACAGTCTGTTGAAGATCTATCGGCTGGTAGGCTGGCTCCTCGGGCTCATCTCTGGTTGCAGTATCTGATTCGGCTGATGGCGCTGGTGCTTCAGCTCTGCTATTAAAAAACAGATACAAACCAAGCAAAACGGCAAGTAACAGAACGCCTGCGATCACAAACCGGCGCTTTTTTGGTGCGGGTCGCTTTGTCCGCCTACCAGAAACATAACTCATATGTATAAGTATACCTGCTAGCTTGGTATACTAGAAACAAGATGAAGAGGTATCAGCTTGATCATACTGTCAAAACTGACGGCAACAAGCGGCGCAAGTTTGTACTGCTTGGGGTTGCAGGGCTCGCTGTACTTGTACTTGGTGGCTGGTTTATTTATAGAATTGTTGCGCCAACAAACGAAGAAAAGGCAGTCAGCCAGCTGCAGTTTGATCAAAGCGTAACAGAGGCTGAAAAGCAGGCAATAAGCGACGCAGTTGCCGCCAACCCAGAAGCGTTGAGTAACAGCGTGGATGTCAGTGTTAGTACAGGCCTTGAAGCCGAAAGCACCGAGTCTGTACTAGCAGCCTACGTGCCGGTGACGCATGTTTATTCTGCGAGGCAAGACATTACAAGCTCAGAGCTAGGTTCTGTCACTACATACGTACCAGAGGGTACTGATGAAATGGTCAAGAATGCTATTGCCGCTTCGGTCGGGATAGACGCGACTACCATAAAAACAATACCAGAAGAATTAAATGACACATCGGTAGCGTTCATACCGGCCGATCAACTGAGTTTCGAAGTTAAGCTACTCAGCCTAGACAACGCCTATTATCTAGACAGCTTTAAGTCTGGTGCAATCTTTCGACAGGCAGAGTTTGGCGGTGATGATGCCGAGGCACTGGCAGAAATCAGTCTGAACCAACTTGCTGGCAAAGATGAGACATTAAAGGTCAATATGACAGGGGTCACGGCATTAACCAGGCTAATGATGCGCAAGCTTGCAAGCGTCGGCGATGCGACCTATTTCAGCGAAAAAATCGGCGATTTTATGGCTGATGCCGATATCACACACGTGTCTAACGAAGTCTCGTTCCGGGAAGGCTGTCAATACAGCAACACCTCATTTTGTTCACCTCCAGAATTTATAGAAACGCTCAAGGACAGCGGCGTCGATTTGGTAGAACTAACTGGCAATCACAATAACGACAACGGCTCTGCCTATAACACCGAATCAATCAATCTCTACCACAGCCTGGGTATGGCAACATTTGGCGGCGGACTCAATCGTGCAGAGGCCGCAAAGCCACACGTTGCTGACCAAAAAGGCAGCAAAGTTACCTTTATTGGCTACAACATGGCCGACGGAATTGGTAGCGGCGCACTGGCTGGTGACGGCACGGCCGGTGCCAATTATTACACTGACGAAAAAGCCAAGGCCGATATAGAAGCAGCCAAACAAAATTCACAGTTCGTAATAGTAAATATTCAGTACGCAGAGTGCCAAGCTTACCCAAGTGGTTATGTTGAGTACCCAGTTTGCGACAGCCCAATCCCAGGCCAAGAAGAAGATTTCAAAGCCATAATTGATTACGGTGCAGATATGGTGATTGGCTCGTCAGCGCATCAGCCGCAGACCTACGAACTCTACAAGGGCAAGCCGATTTATTACGGGCTAGGCAATCTGTATTTTGAGCAGACACAATGGCCTGGAACAGAGCGGGGAATTATCGTGACCAACTATTTTGTAGACGGCAAACTAGTTCAGACCAAACTTACGCCAACCGTCTACGACAAGGATTATCAGACTAGGCCGATGACTCCAGAAGAGGCGCAGTATTTATTAGAGAGATTGCAGACTGCCCGCGGCTAGTTTGGTTTGAATATCAAGACACTCGAACTATCAAAAGCGCTAGACAGGGCTTGTTTGTCAGTTTCGTTAGACGCATCTTCGTATGCAGCCTTAAGTGCAGCATTGTAAGAAGTAATTCGTTCTTCTAATAACTCACGCACGGTCTCGTCATAGCGGTTATTGGCAGCAGCGCCTGTCAGGATGTCTGCGGTTTTAGAATTAAGCTTTGCGGCGGCTTCTTCTGGGGTGATTTTGACATTGCGCGACTGTAGTAACTGCAGTATTTGCTGCTGACTAGTCTGCGTACTGAGCGCAACTACGGTTGCATAGCCACGAGTATCGGTACCGAGTGCATCCTTGGCACCGATGTTAGCAACTCGGATTAGCTCCTGTTGCTCGGCATAGACGGCCTTGAGCTGGTTGGTACCAGCTTTGCCCAGCGAAGACATGACAGTAATAAGAATCATCGCTAAAATCAGCAATATAAATGCGCCGCCAGCGACAACAATGATACGCCCTTTCATGGAGTTACCACCTAAAATTGACGGTTTTGGCGGTGTCGGATCTGTAATAAATCCATAAGGGTTCGGTTGCTGAGGCGGCTGTTGCATCGGATCCATCCCGTTAGTTTCCCCTCTGCTGAGTAGCTGTCTTCATAATATTAATAACCTCGCTTAACAGTGTGCGGGTCGGTTTTGTAGATAAACTTACGGGATCCATAACCATAAGCATACCAAAAACTTCGGTAGATAGGTACTGTCAGGTAAGTAGCGTAATTACTTATGCTATGAGCTACGAGCTATAAGCTATAAGCTATAACTATGGATGCTGTCGCCGAGGTAAAAAGTAAATTGTCTATAGAAGACGTTGTTTCTGAATACGTCCAGCTTAAGCGTGCAGGTCGGAATTTTAAGGGATTGAGCCCATTTACCAACGAAAAAACCGCTAGTTTTATCGTTAGCCCAGAGAAACAAATTTGGCATGATTTTAGCAGTGGTCGCGGCGGCGACATGTTTACTTTTATTCAGGAAGTCGAGGGACTAGACTTCCGCGGCTCGCTTGAGCACCTGGCTCGCAAGGCAGGAGTAGACCTTGAACAATTCAAGGGTACAACCCAGTCAAACTCCAAGGAAAAGGCACGTCTGTACGAAGTTCTAGAGCTGTCGGCGCGGTTTTATCAAACCCAACTAAGAAACAGTAAATCAGCACTAGAATATTTGTTAAAGAAGCGGGCTTTTACAAAAGAAACGGTTTTATTATTCAGGCTCGGCTACTCACCAAATACCGGCGATGCGCTGTATAAATTTTTGAAATCAAAGGGATTTAGCGACGAGGAAATGACCAAGGCAGGTCTGATTACCAAACGCTACCGCGGTCCTGGTGATATGTTCCGCGGTCGGGTCATGGTGCCGCTATGCGACGCCAGTGGTCGCGTGGTCGGCTTCACGGCTCGACTACTTATTGATGATCCAGATGCGCCAAAGTACATCAACACGCCAGCCACATTGCTCTACGACAAAGGTCGTCAGGTCTACGGATTGCATCTGGCCAAGGACGCCATCCGCAAGGCTGGCTACAGCGTTGTAGTAGAAGGAAACCTAGATGTGATTGCCAGCCACCAAGCAGGAGTCAAGAATGTCGTGGCGGCGGCTGGCACGGCGCTTACAGAGTTTCACCTCAAGGACCTCAATAGATTTGCTGGCGATATTCGATTTGCGTTCGATAGCGACAGGGCAGGAATTAACGCCACTGAACGAGCTTTGCCACTGGCGCAAAAAGTCGGCGTCAATGTCAGTATTATCTCGATTCCGGATGGCAAAGACCCCGACGAACTAGTTCGTAAGGATCCTCAGCTCTGGCTCGACGCCATCGAAAACCACCTCTACAGCGTAGACTGGCTGATTGATCGCTACAAAAAACTGCTAGATATAACCACCGGCAAGGGCAAGCGCGAGTTTACCGATGTTGTACTGCGTATTATTCGCGGTCTTAGCGACAAAGTCGAGCAGGATCACTACATTAGTGAGCTAGCCAAAACACTTGATGTTAGTCCAGAAGCCGTTCGTTCAAAGCTGCGCAGCGACTCCGAGCAAACCAAACGGCTCAAGAAAACCACCGTAACGCCGATTGTCGAAGACAAAACAGTCATCGAGCGCCGCAAGACAGAACAACATTTGCTGGCACTACTGCTGATGCAGACATCGCTCCGGACACAGGTGACACTAATCGACCCAGAGATGTTCTACGATCAGCGAGGACGGGAGCTATTTGAGTTTTTGCAGCAGAACCCAGACTTTAGAGGAGATGGCAAAGATATGAAACCGTTGCAATCCATCGCAGATTATGTAAAAATTACTGTATTACAGTTCGATGAGTTATATCGATCGCTCGAGATACACGAGCTTCAATACGAAGCCGCTCGATTGCAAGAACGCTTAATTGCGCAATATGTGAAACAACAAAAACAGCTTGTCACCGAGCAATTCGGTCATGCTGACGATGACGAAGTACGGCGACTGCTGACCTTAGACAAAGAA
>CAZXYN010000006.1:0-63042 GCA_964644965.1 uncultured Candidatus Saccharibacteria bacterium
GGCACGCCGCCAGCGTTCATCCTGAGCCAGGATCAAACTCTCCAAAAAAATGAAGATTGTATAGCTTATTTAGCTTCTGAACAGGCGGCGTTACGCCGACCTGTCTGACCAGAAGATTCATCCTAAACCAGGGACAAACTCTCCAAAAAAAGAATTTGCTCTCTTAGCATCAGTCGAAACTGACTTGAAGCTACCCAAGGTAAACCTTGGATGCCTCTATAAAAAACAATTCAAAAAAACTGACGTTGATGGTTCATATTTAGCCACGGCCGGAGCCAGTGGTTTCAAAATGAACCTTTGATAACCGAAGTTACCAAATTGCACTATCCTAGTTTTTAAGGGGCTTTTTCGAGGACATCTAAACTAAAGACCTCAAAAAGTGCTCGTCTGAATATACCTGTAATTTCTCTCTACGTCAAGGGTATTCTTAGGAATTAACGTTGTAGGAAAGTCTACTTTTCTAATCTGTTAAACGGTTATGCTTTTGGAGTTTCTTCTGAATCTTCAGGCTCATCCGTTTTGAGCATTTCGTCGACAAGCGCAAGGGATGCAACTGTGTCCTTATCATTCATGCGCATAATTCGTACACCTTGAGTTGCGCGGCCAAGCTCCGGAATGTCCTTGAGACCAAGTCTAATTGTCTGACCCTGGGTAGAGATAATGATTACTTCATTAGCCTTCTCTGTTAGTGCTTTAACGCTTACCAAGTTACCCGTCTTCTTGTTAACTATCGCGGAACGAATACCTACACCACCACGAGCATGTGCCGTGAACTGAGAAATCTTGGTGCGCTTACCATAGCCAAACTCACTAATCACGAAGATACTGGTAGTTTCCTCGACTATATCCATGCCGATAACTTGGTCACCAGCACGCAGACGAATACCGCGCACACCGCGGGAGGTGCGGCCCATAGGACGGACATCCTTCTCGTGGAAGCGAATTGCCTGACCCTGTTGGGTAGAGATGACTACTTCGTTATCACCAGTGGTAGTTCGGATCCACTTGAGCTCATCCCCATCATCCAGATTAATCGTGATTAGACCAGAACTTCTGACATTTTTGTACTGCTCTATAGGTGTCTTCTTGACGACACCGCGCATAGTACACATCATCAGGTGTCCATGTTCGATATTCTTTCCGATGTTAATCACAGCGCTAACAACCTCTTCTGGTTGTAACTGTAGAAGGTTCACAATCGCTACGCCTTTGGCATTCAGGCCAACTGCTGGTACTTCGTAGGCCTTCAGGCGGAAGACACGGCCCTTGTTTGTGAAGAACAATAGGAAGTCATGCGTTGAAGTATTAACAACGTGTTCAATGACATCTTCTTCACGAGTAGCCATACCTCGGCGACCCTTTCCACCACGTCCCTGCTTCTTATAATCTGTGATTGAAGACCGTTTAATGTAGTTGTTTGCTGTAAGAGTAACAACAACTTGCTCATCAGGAATTAGATCTTCGTCACCAAGCTTACCTAGTTCTTGCGGTATAACTTTTGTGCGGCGATCATCACCGAATTGTTTCTTCATTTCTAGTAGTTCTGTCTTGATAATCTTTAAGATTTCTTTCTCATCACCAAGAATACTCTCTAGTTGAGCAATGATTTTGAGGAGTTCAGCAAGTTCGTCCTCGATCTTCTTACGTTCTAGCCCAGCTAGCGTACGAAGTTGCATAGCAAGGATTGCTTTGGCTTGAATCTCTGTCAGCTTGAACTTCTTTATCAAGTTAGCTTGAGCTTCTTCTGTTGTTTGAGAGGCGCGGATAGTAGCAATAACCTCGTCGATATGGTCTAGAGCAATCTTGAGACCCTCTAGAATATGCGCGCGATCCTTTGCCTTGCGCAGCTCAAACTCGGTTCGACGTCGAACCACAACCTGCCGATGCTTGATATATTCATTCAGTATGTCCTGTATCCCAAGTACTCTTGGTTGTATACCATCAATCAGCGCAAGCATGTTGTAGTGGAATGCTGTTTGAAGTGGCGTTAGCTTATAGAGTTGATTCAGAAGCTTCTTTGGGTAAGCGTCTTTCTTAAGGTCAATAACGACCCTAACGCTACCACGTGAGCTCTCGTCGCGAATATCAGATATACCGGCTATTTTCTTGTCTCTAACAAGGTCGGCTATCTTTTCAACTAGACCAGCCTTGTTCACAGCATAAGGTATTTCGGTAATGACAATTCGTTGGCGACCTTTAGCCGTCTCTTCGATATCGGCAACACCTCGCACTACCACACCACCACGACCAGTTGCGAATGCCGAGCGGATCGACTCCTTGCCGTAGACGATACCGCCGGTTGGGAAGTCAGGACCCTTTACATGCTCCATAATTTCATCTAGAGAGATCTCGGGGTTTTCAATCTGGGCAATCGTTGCATCAACAATCTCACCTAGGTTGTGAGGTGGAATGCTTGTGGCCATACCGACAGCAATACCAACTTGGCCGTTCAGCAGCAGGTTTGGTAGTTTTGCTGGTAGAACCTCTGGTTCCTGAAGTGATCCATCGAAGTTATCTCTGAAAGGAACGGTGTCTTTGTCGATGTCTTCAACCATAGCCTCGGATGCTTTGGTCATTCGTGCCTCTGTATAACGCATAGCAGCCGGCGGATCACCATCCATTGAACCAAAGTTACCTTGGCCGTCTACTAGTCGATAACGAGTTGAGAACGGCTGTGCAAGACGCACCATAGAATCATAGATAGCCGAATCACCATGAGGGTGGTATTTACCCATAACATCACCAACAACCGTGGCGCTCTTGGTGTGTTTGCCGCCAGCACGAATACCGTTCTTGTCCATAACATAGAGTATTCTTCGGTGGACTGGTTTCATACCGTCACGAACATCAGGTAGCGCACGAGCAACAATGACTGACATCGAATACTGTAGGTAGCTTGTTTCCATCTCTTCTTCGACAGAGCGAAGCACCATCGTTTTAGAGTGATTTAGCGGATCAATTGGCTTGATGCGTTTTTCTTCTTCGTTCATTCTAGATATCCAGTTCCTTCACGAATTTAGCATTTGTCTGAATAAAGTTCTTTCTTAGTTCTACTTCTGTACCCATCAGTTTGTTAAAGATAGCGTCGGCTTTTTCGGCATCTTCTACCTTTACCTGTACAAGCACGCGATTCTCTGGATCCATAGTAGTGTCCCACAGCTGATCTGCGTCCATCTCACCAAGTCCCTTATAGCGAGAGATGCTGACACCAGCTTGCTTAATTCGGTCTTCTTTAGGATCAACATTTATACCCTTGGCCTTGCGATCATCGATAATTTTCTTGAGAAGCTCGTCAAGCTCTTCGTCGGTATAAGCATAGGTCTTTTTCTTGCCCTGGTTTATAGCGAACAGAGGCGGTACAGCTGCATATAAGTGACCCTGTTCAATTATTGGGTACATATGACGGAAGAACAGCGTCATCAGTAGTGTACGAATATGGGAACCATCGACGTCGGCATCGGTCATGATGATGATTCTCTCGTAGCGCAAGCCTTCCATATCAAACTGTTCGCCAATACCAACACCCATGGCTTTAATCAGGTTTAGAATTTCTTGATTGGCAAGCATCTTGTCTAGGCGTGCTCGCTCAACATTTAGCACCTTACCTCTGAGTGGTAGGATTGCTTGGAAATGACTGTTACGGCCTTCTTTGGCGGAGCCACCAGCAGAGTTACCCTCTACAATGTAAAGCTCAGCCTGAGACCTGTCTTTGGTTGCACAATCTGCCAGCTTTCCTGGTAGGCTTGCGCCGTCTAGTGCACCCTTGCGAATGATGTTGTCTCGGGCAGCACGGGCAGCCTTTCGAGCTCGAGCAGCGATGATAGCCTTGTTGATGATTGATTTGGCAATGTTTGGGTTCTCTTCTAGGTAATAGTTCAGATACTCAGTCATTACCTTATCTACATAACCTCTGACCTCAGTGTTTCCTAGTTTGTTTTTTGTTTGGCCTTCAAACTGTGGATCTGGAATTTTTACAAGTATTACAGCCGTCAGACCTTCTCTAGTATCTTCACCGCTGAGGTTTTCTTCTTTCTCCTTGATAAGGCCGTTCTTGCGTCCGTAATCGTTAACCACACGGGTTAGCGCGGTGCGAAAACCAACTAGGTGCGTACCGCCGTCAGGGTTATAAACGTTATTTGCGAATGCCTTAACAACTTCGTTGTAGGTGTCGTTGTATTGAAGAGCTACTTCTACCATGACATCTCCAGCAAGTTTTTCTACATAAAATACTTTGTCACCGACAGCTTCTTTGCCTAGGTTCAGGTGGCGTACATATGACTGAATGCCGCCCTCGAAGTAGAAACTACAACGCTTGCCCGATCGCTCATCAATAACTGTAGTCTTGATGCCCTTTGTTAGATAAGCTTGGTGGCGCAAATAGTCGACAACCCAGTCAAAATCAAAGGTGGTTGTTTCTTTAAAGATAGTTGGATCTGGGTAGAAAGTAATTATCGTACCCGTCTCGTCAGTAGCTTCGCCCTTTTTGATAGCATGATCCGGAGCTCCGCGCTGGTAACTTTGAGTAAAAACATGGCCCTGTCGCTTGATTTCTGCGGTTAGCTTGGTAGAAAGTGCGTTAACCACGCTTGAACCAACACCGTGCAAGCCTGAGGAGACCTTATAGCCACCACCGCCAAATTTACCACCAGCGTGAAGGACAGTTAGAACTGTTTCTAGCGTGCTCTTGCCAGTTTTTTCGTGCTTGTCTACAGGTATACCACGACCATCATCTTCGACACGGCAACCACCGTCCTCAAGCAGCACTACCTTGACCATAGTGGCGTGACCAGCAATTGCTTCGTCGATACAGTTATCAGCGACTTCTTTGATAAGGTGATGGAGACCAACGCTACCGGTACTACCGATGTACATACCTGGGCGCTTGCGTACTGGCTCTAAGCCCTCCAGCACTTGGATATCTTGTGAACCATAATCCGATTTAGACACGACTATTTTCCCCTTTTGATTTTGCCACTATAAACCCTCGCTTCTTGGTGTTAACCTCTTTCGGTGAATGCATTTAGTATAACGCATATTTTGCCTCTTTCGCAAACGGCTTGCCAATACGTACAAATCTATGATTCAATAAGCATGAGCGATTATAAAAAGTAAAACAAATACGAAAAAGAAGGCTCACCGATGTTTCGCAAACTCGTCAGCAATCTACCATTCAACCCCAGTCTGCTGGGTACCCTATCTTTTTATGCAAGACGCGTAAAACAAGAAGAAGGTCTTCGCCGTGTTGGCTTTGGTTTCATAGCTCTAGCTATGTTTATTCAGATGTTCGCTGTTATTGCACCTCCCGAACCTACCCTGGCAGAATCAGCCAACGATATCATTCGTGGTGGTTTCTCGAAACAAAGTGACGCAGTACTAATGTGTCTTGATCCAACCCGCGACTTTTCAACGATCCTGAATAACTTCGGCATCACCTGTACCGACATAGAAAGAGCAAAAACCCGAACTCTCACCTCTACTGAGCACGGTGGCCAACTCTATTCAATGGGTCGTATCGCCAGAGGCCCGATTGGTAGGAGTAACAAACAGACTGATGAACGCTCGGTCGCAATAGCTGGGAACACATACTACATGCGTAAGCTAGCATCGCTCGATACTTGGGCAAGCTCGGCCTACAAAGCTCTCGAAGGGCGAACCTCCAGTGGCAAAGTATTCTTTATTTTGTATGACTGCGGAAACCTAGTCATCGTAGGACCACCTACTGCACCGCCGCCGCCAAAAGTGACTGACGACGGTGCCTGTGAAGTGATATCGAACATAGGCTCACTGCTACCTGGTCAGCGCTTTAATGCAAGTATTAGAGTTCGTAACACCGGTAACACGGTCTGGGACCCGGGTAACAATTACAGACTTGGCTCAGAGAACCCTCGCGACAATATCAACTGGGGAACAAATCGAGTCTACCTACCAAACGCGATAGGCCCAGGAGCAACCCAAGATATTGCCGGAACGTTTACAGCACCGCAGACGAGTGGTACTTATCAGTTTTCTTGGCGGATGCTCCAAGAAGGGGTTCGTTGGTTTGGTGCTACCTGCAGCAGTCCAATTACAATTAGTTCACCTGCCCCTCCAAAACCAACACCACAGCCAGATGTCTGTCCAGAATTACCAGGAACACAGACCAACGCATCGGAGTGTGTGCCTTGTGACGATTCAAATGACGAGAACGACATCGCCAGTTGTCTACAGATAGCCAAACAAGCTACAAACGACACTCAGCACATCCCTGACGCTAACGGCACTACCGCTGCAGCAGGAGATGAGATTACCTATACTCTATCTGTAACTAATAGTAGTAACAGAGAGCTCAAAGACTTTGTATTCGAAGAAATACTTGTTGATGTGCTTGAATATTCCGATCTCAAAGAAATTGGCGGAGCGTCGTTCAACGAAGAGACCAAGACTCTTCGCTGGCCAGCGACTACAATTGGCGCCGGCACCACCGAACAAAGACAATTCACTATTGCCGTAAAATCAGAAATTCCGCAGACCCCTGTCTCAGCATCTGATGCGGGTTCGTTTGATCTGACAATGAGCAACGTGTTCTACGGTGTTACTATTAATATTCATCTGCCTCCAGGGATTGCTAAGACTACCGAACAAGTCGTCACAACCCTACCGAACACTGGCCCAGGCACAAGTCTACTGATAGGGTTTGTAGCGACAACTATTATCGCCTACTTCTTTGCACGAAGTCGACTACTCTCAAAAGAACTAGATATGATACGAACTGACTTCGCCCAAACAGGAGGACTATAGCTATGAGTGAACAATTACGTCACCACGGTGAAAAGCATGAGAATCTAAACCATGACAATCATGAACAGCAAGAAGCAATTCGCAAATCCGTCGAAAGCAAGGCCGAAAAGTCCAAGAACGAACACGCTGAGAACCTTGGCGAGATCCGTTCCAAGATTGAAACCGAAGCCAAAAGCAAAAAAGAGAAATCCGAGCATCACAAGGACAAGCACGAATCTGACAAGCCTGTCTTCGTAAACAAGGAGCTCAAGAATCTAGCCTACCAGCGTACACTCCGTCGTACCCAGAGCAAGCTCAGTGCACCTTCCAGGGCCTTTAGCAAGGTTATTCACCAGCCAACCGTAGAAAATGTCAGTGAATTCGCCGGCAAAACTATCGCACGCCCTTCGGGTATCTTGATGGGGGGCATTTCGGCTTTCATTGGTAGCAGTATATTCCTATGGGCAGCCCGCTATTATGGTTATGAATACAATTTTTTGCTATTCGCCCTCTTCTTCGTAGGCGGGTTCTTTATTGGACTCTTCGTTGAGCTAGGCTTGCATCTAGCAAACCGTAAGACAAAACAATAGTCTACTCCTGAGGTTTTTGTTCTTCATTACGGTGTAGCGTACCGTCGTTATCAATAACAATGGTGTCGTGTTCTATTTCGGCTGATTGCGCGCCCCTAACCTGCAAGGAACCTTCCGTCTTTGGCTGACTAGCTTCTTTAGCACTCATCTCTTGCTTGAGTTTCTCGGCTATCTTGAGTGCCTCTTGTTGATCAACTTCGCTGCTTGAGATGTTCTTAG
The DNA here is from genome assembly GCA_964644965.1 of uncultured Candidatus Saccharibacteria bacterium. Taxonomy (GTDB): domain Bacteria; phylum Patescibacteriota; class Saccharimonadia; order Saccharimonadales; family JACDBH01; genus CAZXYN01. The sequence goes on from CAZXYN010000006.1 coordinate 7,566, forward strand.
GTGCTGAGGAGCTATAATCTACGCTTTTGCCAGCATTTGGATCGAAGATCTTTCTGGTTTCAATAACTGGCTTTGGTGCCGGAGTGACTGGAGCGGCTGGTTGCGAGACTGGATTAACAGTCTGTGGTGCTGGTGGTTTATTCCAAGGATTTTTAGGTGGTACGATCGGAGCTTCTCGTTTCTTGAGCCATTCGTCTAGAAACGAGCCGCTTGAGGCCTTTTGAGGCGCGCTAGCTGGGCTTGGACGCTGAGACTGTGTACTGAATGGACTTTGCCCAAAAGCTGGCTTAGCGGGCTCCTGTGTCTTTAGGCGCTCAAAGATTGCAGCTTCAACCTGGGCGCGAGGACGACCAAACTTGGCTGCAGACAGCTGTTTCAGCGCTGTTGCTAGCTGGATATTTGGTTTACCCAGTGGTGGCAGAGTTGCCATGCTGAAAGGCTGAGTTGGCACGCCACCGATGAGCATACGGGTTACGGAGTTGTAGTTAGGAACACGTTGCAAATCATGAATATCAAACACCGGCGAGAAGTACTTCGCCAAAAACTCTGCATCGTTAGTACCAACACGGAATGAAATGATCGTACCGATGTTACCGAAGACAGCATCACGAATCTCCTCTGACAACTGAGTCGTGAATTGGTTAGCTACGATTACGTTGAGGCGGTATTTTCTAGCCTCACTGAGGATTGAGGCGAATGAATCTGTTGAGAAGTTTTGGAACTCATCCACATATAAGCTAAAATCCTGGCGCTCGCTCTCTGGTATAGAAGCACGTGACATCGCTGCCGCCTGGAACTTCATGACAAAGATCATACCGAGCAGTTTCGAGTTAAGCTCTCCTGTTCGGCCTTTGCTAAGGTTCACGAGCAATATCTTCTTGTTGTCCATGATATCGCGCAGGTTAAACGAACTCTTGGTCTGACCAATGATATTGCGCATCATCTGGTTACTTAAGAAGGCGCCAAACTTACTTACAAACCAGCTCTTAACCTCGCCAAACTCGTTAGACCTCTCAGAACCAGGCATCTCCTTCTGCCAGAAATCTAATACTGTCTGGTCTGTTACATGCTTTAGCTTCTGTTGCACAAAGGCTTTGTCATTGAATAACTTTGGTATATCTACAAACGTGCCGCCCTCTGGCCCAGCCATAACTGTTAATGCTGCATTACGAAATAGGTGCTCATAACGCGGACCGATGATACCTTGCCTCTGTGGATCATACAGCTTGTATAGCATGTTGATTGTCTCTTGGATCAAGAAGTCTTTCTGGTCGGGATCATCAAACTCGAACATATTGAGCCCAAGCGGGTATTCCATATCAGAAGGGTTGAAGTAGATAACGTCTTCGGTTCTCTCCTTAGGTACCATAGCCATTATGTTTTCTACAACGTCACCATGAGGGTCAATAAATGCAAAGCCATTACCGTTCAGCATGTCCTGGAGCGCCATGTTCTCGAGGAACGTAGACTTACCAGTACCGGTCTGTCCTACTGCGTATATGTGACGGCGACGATCCTCGGGATCAAGATTAATGCGCTTCTTAGCACCTCTGAATATATTGTACCCAAGCATCAAGCCATGCTCAGAAACATTTCGTGGACCGTCGACCTGCTTGCTCGATTGCCGCTCTAGCTGTGATGTGGGTATATTATTTTGGTCAGGAAAATGGAATATCGTTGCAAGTTCTACAGCGTTTAATATGTTAGAGTTGGTCTCTGGAGGGAATAACCTCATGATGTAAGCTGTTGTAAAACTTTCAATATCTTTAGCTGGTGTAAATTTGAACCCATTCTTTCCAGGTGAATCAAACAATGCAAAGCTAGCAACGATATTATTCTGAATACTCTGTGCACGTTGCGATATATTAGAGCTAGCTATCACCCGAATAAGCACCTCAAAACCAGGCGATCTAGTCTTCTCCTCTATAGCTTCAACTATCGCCTGCTCTGTTGAAGACAGTTCTTTCTTTTCTTCGGGTTGGCCAGGAGTCTTTTCCTCTGGTGGTTTCATCGGTGCAGACAACATATCCCTAGAGAAATCTAGTATAGCTGCACCAGCTTTCTTTTGTTCTTTGCCCTTTTTCTTCTTGCTGGCGACTTCAGAGGCCTTCTTCTGCCAGCCTGGGTTAGCGGGTCTAATAAGTATCTGTATGCCAGCACCGTCTTCTTTTTCTAGTGTCGACAGAGAGTTTAGGACACTCTGCAGGGCATCACGCTTCAAATCTTGGTAGGTTGCAATTGGATAAGCATAGTTTTCCTTAAGAGTCAGCTCACCACCCATAGTTCCGCTAATACGGCCTACTGGGCTAAAGATGTTATGTTCGGACACCTCCTCTAGTCGGGCTGATGGATAGGCGCTAATTACAGCCTGCTGCACGACATCAATCATAGACATAGGCACCGACGCATAGAAATAAACAAACCCCTTAGATGCAACTATTTCGAAGCTAAAATGACGCTGTCCATAGAATTTTGTTTTGAAACCCTTTTGGAGCGTACTGGCTATGATGTTGTAAACAATCTGGGCCTTGCTGATAGTTTCATCGGTCACATCACGTACATCACGCGATCCGGAATCGATATCATCGCTTGGTGGTGGTAGATGAATAAGCAAAGGTACCATCTTGAGACTTCGCTCATAATTCTTCTGTTCACGCCACAACTTTCTAGAGTGCAGGTAGAAGACACCGCCAACACCAGCTAGAGCCAGCAGCATGATAAAAAGCGCAATCAAAAAGCTCATAGTGGTCTTTGCCTATGATTCCTCTATCTTTAGGTCTTTGTTGTAGCGTTTTTTGAGATAGTCTGCCTTAAACTTATTAATCTCGCGGTTTTGCACATAAGGATCATCCTTGGTAGCGGCAACTATTTGTTTGGCCTTGAGCACCCATTCTTTTTCGATGAGATCATTATCGTCAGCAATCTGTGGAGTTGCAGAAATTGGCTGCATAGGCTGACCCGTAGGAGTGTTGGTAGGGCTTGAGCTTGCTTGGGGTATAGACTGTGGCGGCATCATTGGCACAGCTGGTCCGGATGGCTGGCTGAGTCGTTCCGGTGCTGCTGGATTCTGTTCAGGTGCTGAACCAGACGAAGGAACACCTTCATTGGGCAAAGAAGGCAGTTCAAAGCTAGGCTGTGGTCCGTTTTGGTTCATAAGTTACCTCTAGTAAGAGTATAACAAATAACATGCTGTGACGGGCATCAATCTACTCTCTGTAATTCACAAGTATTTAAGCACCGCTGTCTTGAGACAGGTTTTTCAAAAAGTAAAAGGCACTACCTGCTACTAACAAGAGGGCTAGAACAAAATCCTGTATACCCAGCTGTTTAAGCGAACCAAGCACGACTACTAATAGCGCACCGCCCGCAAAACTTAAACTCAATATCTTTAGCTGACGATCATTAACATCGAAGAATACTCTTAAGAGGAGTCTGGTGGTAACGAATGCTCCGGCGGCGAATAGGAGTGGCAAAAGCAAAACAAACAGAATAGGCATCGACTGGGGATTAGTTATAAAAACAAAAGATAGGATTCCCAGTATGCTTAAGCTGCTTAGTAGAACGTCCTTTTTTATAAAATATTGCTTTTGCTTTTGCATGTTCGTTTTTTCGATGAATTATTAATTTACAAATAAATGGGCCTTAGGACGGCAAATGCGCTCATTAAAAATTACTTTATAGCGCTTACCGTCCAAAAAGGCTGTGACTGACCGCTCATCACCCGTTTAGCGAGTTTTGAGCGTTGTTCATATTTTATGTATATGAATGCTGTAATGGTTTTTTGCTATTTTTGTGTCTTTTCATTACGTGTTGATAATAACTCAAGCACTTTGCTAAGTCAAGTACTATTGATGTGTATAAAACAATGTTAATCTGTAAATTTATAAAAAATATTGTTGTCATATTAACAATTTAAGATTTTTGCGACCTTTTGCTGTCATTTTTGGCAGTCCTTTATATAGACTGCTAATGCTTATTCTTGGACTTTAATACGCTGAGTAGATAAATCCTGTGTAAGACATAAAGTATCTCTTCAAATAGAGCTACACGCAATTCGAATCTGGATCGAACTAACTGTGATAGAGCCGTAAGCGTATAGCTTATTACTATCGAAGCTCTCTGCCCTAACCGAACAATATATATACTAATACAGTACACTAACTAATCAGCCTATTTTGAGTAATTTGAACTTTTCATTAAAGTCCTGCCATAAACAGTGCTGTAAGGTTTTTGTCATTCCTACTGTAATACCGAGCTAGATGTCCCTTACCTTCACTTACCATAATTTATCTGGTTCTTGGCCTATATATGTTGAGATTAAGAAATGGCTTACTTAGGCTGCTCTTGTGCTCTCATGATAGAAATTGCCATTTGGAACTTTGCGGGTACGAGTACGAGCAGAAGCAGAAGCTTTACAGGACTTTTAGGGAGCCTTTAGCTAGCAAAGTAAGCTCTGTCTGATCGGACCAAAATGGTTATTTAGGTCTTAGCATCCTGGCTGCCAAAACACAGCCTACAAGCTATCTGGTTCATAGGAAATCTCTCATCAGCTAGCCAATGTAGATAGCCATTCTTAAGCCAAATGGCAAGCTTTCACTGACCATAATGTAAGTTATACACAGATTTTCTTAACATAATCATGTTGACACTATTTAAGGGGCGTAATAAGATAGGTTCAGCACTGAATAAAAAAAGTGCTCAAAAACAAAAAGAACTTCGGTGACAATGGACTCTCGCAAGCCATTGTCACCACCAAAACTAGATAAAAAGCAAAAGACCAAAACACAACAAATTACCCACAAAATAAGCCGCCTCATACATAGAAGAGACGGCTTATTTTTATTTACTGGACTTGCTCATGCTTGCAAATATCTAGCTGAGTCATACAATCATGCCTACCATGGGAGCCTCAATACATACACTAATTGATCAAGGACTTACTGGCACAATCATTGACGTAGAGTGCCACCTTTCTAATAGCCTGCCTAATATAGTGATCGTGGGTGTGGCCAGCAAATCAGTTGATGAAGCCAAGGAACGTTTGCGTGGTGCCTACACAACAAGCAAACTTGAAATGCCTCGTAAGCGCATCACTCTGAACCTCGCGCCAGCTGATATCCCTAAAGAAGGTAGCAGTTTTGACCTAGCAATGGCGACTTCTATATTGCTAGCTACCAAACAGATACGGCCGTCCTCAAGATTAGAGAGTTCACTGGTATTCGGCGAGCTTGGCCTAGATGGATCTGTTAGACCTGTTAGGGGTATCATAGGCAAACTACTGGCAGCACGAAAACAGGGCTACCGCACATTCATTATCCCTGAGAAGAATCTGGCTCAAGCAAACCTCATACCTAATATCGACTTGCTTGCCGTTGGGAGTCTAGCGGAGCTTACAAAGCTACTGTCAGAAGAAACAGAACCGTCATTCACCCCAAGCAATGGAAAGCTTGGCTCGCAAATAACATCCTATGACACCGACTTCTCAGACATCATCGGTCAAGCTAGTGCTAAACGAGCACTAGAAATCGCCGCTGCAGGTCAGCACAATGTGTTGCTATCTGGGGCACCAGGTACTGGAAAAAGTATGCTTGCCAAGGCTTTGCCCACCATTATGCCGCAGCTGACCCGAAGTGAGATGCTAGCTGTTACCCACATTCATAGCCTAGCCAGTCAGCATTTTGAGCGAATAATAACTACTAGGCCTTTCCGTAGTCCTCACCACAGTGCTAGCAGTGTTGCGATAATCGGTGGAGGCGCCAAGCCGCGTCCTGGTGAGATTAGCCTAGCTCACTGTGGAGTATTGTTTCTGGATGAGATTCCTGAATTTCAACGATCCACCATAGAAACTCTTAGACAACCCCTAGAAGATAAGCAAATCAGCATATCTAGAGCTCGAGATAGTCTGGAATTTCCGGCTGATTTTATACTAGTGGCTACCAAGAATCCTTGCCCTTGTGGCTACTACGGCACTGATCACACATGCATATGTACGCCTCAGCAGATACTTCAGTACTCTAAGAAACTTTCTGGCCCAATCATGGATCGTATTGACCTATACGTTGATGTCGATGCGGTCGACCATACATCACTCCTACAGCAAAAGACTAAAGAAGTTAATAGCGAACAAATAGCAAAAACTGTTGAGCAAGCTCGTGAACGACAATACGATCGAATACAGAACAAAAAGAAACTCAATGGATCATTATCTACTCGAGCAATCAAGCAAGCGGCTCAGCTAACACCAGAGGCTAAACGCCTGATTGATACCGCAAGCCCCCAGCTTCAACTATCTGCCCGAGCTTACATGCGCGCTATCAAGGTAGCTCGCACCATCGCCGACCTAGAAGGATCAGAGTCTGTAGACGAAGCACACATAGCTGAAGCCCTGCAATATCGACCGAAAACTGTCAGTCTTTAGCCAATACCCTGGTTGACCTCTGGTATCATATCTGTTACAATGAGCTGCAAACTACAACCGTAAGGAGAAGCAGTTTATCAACAAGCACACTCGCCTGAATGAATCGATTCGGGCATCTGAGCTGAGAGTCATCGGTGCAGACGGTCAGCAGCTAGGCGTTATGTCACGTACAGAAGCCCTGCAAGCAGCCGAAGCAGCAGAATTGGATCTCGTAGAAATATCGCCTGAAGCAAGCCCACCTGTCGCCAAGATTGTGGACTGGGGCAAATACAACTACCAAAGAACCAAGCAGCTGCAAAAGAACAAGCGCAACACCAAGAACCTCGAAGTTAAACAGATGCGTTTCGGACTCAAAATCAGCGACCACGATCTAGGCGTAAAGGTACGCAAGATCACCGACTTTCTCCAGGAAGGTCACAAAGTCAAGATAGCGATTGTCTATCGCGGCCGTGAAAACGCTCACCGTGACATCGGCTTCAAACTAGCCGAACGTGTCATCGAAAGTTTTCAGGACAGTATAATTGTTGATCAACAGCCGCAACTCAACGGAAAACAGCTAATATTTGTTATAAGGAGTAATACTAATGCCCAAGCTAAAAACTCATAGCGGCACCAAGAAGCGTGTAAAAGTCACCAAGAACGGTAAAGTTCTGCTACGCGGAGCTGGTGCAAATCACCTTCTACAGAAGAAAAGTGCAAGCCGCAAACGAACTTACGCAGGTCTTCGCCAAATGACTGGCAAATCTGCAAAGAATATTAAACTGAAACTAGGAGTCTAAAGGAATGCGAGTAAAAAGAGGAGTCACCAGCCACAAAAGGCACCAGAAGATTCGCCACGCTACTAGAGGCATGTCGCATTCAAATCACTCTAGTGTCAAGCGTGGTCGCCAAGCCGTTGTAAAGGGCTTGCAGAACGCTTACAGGGACCGCCGCAACAAGAAGCGCACATTCCGTAACCTATGGAATGCCCGTATTAATGCAGCTGCACGTCTAAACAACACTACTTACAGCAAGCTTATCGCTTCACTGAAGTCAGCGAACATCCAACTCGACCGCAAGGTACTGAGTGAAATCGCCGTCAATGAGCCAAAAGCTTTTGAGGCAATCGTAAAAACAGCTCAAAAATAAGTCTGTTTAACAAAAAAACCGCTCCGTTAAGGGGCGGTTTTTTATATTGTCAGATAATCCATAAGCCGGGTTTTGTTTTAGCCAATCATCTATCTAGTTACGCAATTGCTCACGTAATCGAGCGGATCTTATGGCGAAGTCCTGGCGGGAAACCTTATGTAGAACATCGCCTCCTTGCAGCAGACAGGGTTTACCTCCTCTGTACGTCACCGCACAGAGCTGTGGGCTCTTACCCCACTCGTTTCACCCTCACCCCGCACCTGAAATGGTTCAATCTTACGATTGATCCTGTGCTTTCTACTGACCCAGGACGGATTACTGGATCGTATGTTCACACGTCGCCAGTGTGCAAGCACTAACCATTTCAGGTGCGGAGCAGTTTCGTTTCTGTGGCACTTTCCCTAGGGTCTCCCCCGGTTGCCGTTAGCAACTGTCCTTCCCTACGCTGCCCGGACTTTCCTCCCCGCACCTGAAACCACATGCTCGCTTGTAAACAATGCATCCGAGCTCAGGTGCGGGGCGATTAGCCGAAAATCTGACTATCTTATCTTATCACAAGCGCTACTGTTGCTTGCGGGCATCAAGAGTTTGGTTGACCATAGCATCTGCTAGTTTGTTAAACTCACGCGGAACATGAGCAAAGGTCACTTCTTCAAACTGGGCTACAAGCTGCTTAATTGCGTCATGGATCGGCCATAGGTCGCGATTTTTTACCTTAAAAATGCCTTTCATCTGATTGATAACAAGCAGACTGTCCATATAGACATGGACGGTTCGGGCACCCATACGCAGGCAGGCTTCCAGTCCGCCCTTGAGCGAATGATATTCGGCTTGATTATTAGTGGTAATACCTAGATATTTGCCACTCTCGTGCATAATTTGATCATCCATATCAAGCACCACAAATCCACCGGCCGATGGTCCAGGGTTGCCTCGAGATCCACCGTCAGAGTACATTTTTACTTCTTTCAACTTGATTGTCGGGGCTGGTTCATTCGCCTTTTGTTTCTGGTGATTTTTGTAAAGCTCGTCGATGTCCTTAGCTAGAGCTTCGTCCTTTTCAGTAATCTCGCCCGCACTGTGCGTGTAGAGCCAGATTTGGACTTTGTTCCATTCATTTAGCCAGCGAGGATGGTGTTTTCTATCCTCGGCAAGTTTGGCGACTTGCTCCATGAAGCTGAACGCCTCCGCGAAATCTTTGAACTTATATTCTTTATAAAGTTGGTTGTTTTGTTTTTGCCACATATGTCTATATTAACAGATTTAATCCTAAATACCCCTAGAGACCATATCATAAACGGCTCAATAGAGCCGGCTTGATTAAACCTGAGGCTAATCAAGGTGGGACTCCTCATGACCACAGCACGCCGCGGTCGAATATTGAAACCCCTAAATATGAGTATTCAGATAATCATATTGCCGGAAACTCTATGAGCCGCCCCCATTATCTCACAACGAAGCACCCGAAATCTACTAACCAATCCCCAGCAGGAACAATGTTATATCTTGGTTCAGATTCAAGACAACCGGGCCAATAAACTGCCAACCGACAAATATTAGTAAGAAGATCGCCCCTAGCCCCAATGTCTCTATGGAGCGTAGTACTCTCTGCAGAGGCTCTGGCGAGAACGCATAGAGTAACCTAGACCCATCCAGTGGTGGGAAAGGAATCATATTGAACACAAACAGCGCCACGTTAACTAGTGTAAAGATAACGACAAAGTCCGACCAAAAATTGGTAGTAACAAAACCTAGTTGATATATAAGTCCGCTGACACAGGCCAACGCAAGGTTCGTCAGAGGCCCGGCTATTCCTATGAGCGCAGCGCCAAATTCTTCGTACTTAACTCTGGTTGGATTGAAAGGCACTGGCTTGGCAGCAAAAATCGGTGGTAATCCTAACAGAATCATTACCATAGGCAACAAGGCTGTCGTGAAAATATCAATGTGCTTTAGGGGATTAAGCGTCAGACGACCCTCTTGTGCAGCCGTATCATCACCCAACCAATTACCAACAAATGCATGCATCGCCTCATGGAAGCTCATACCAATCAGCATCGTTACAAGCAAAAATATAAGCTGTTGGCCACTAAAATCTTGAAACATCTGCTGTCTAGTATAGCAGCACTTACCCCTTGACCAAATTGCCAAAAACAGATACAATACATGACTGAATCTAAAGGAAATAACTATGCAACGCTGCGATCTAACCGGTAAGGGCAAACAGTACGGCCACAATGTGAGCTTTTCTCAGCGCCACACCCAAAAAATCTGGAAGCCTAACCTTCAGACCAAGACATTTGTCGTAGATGGCAAAAAGGTCACTATGAAACTCAGCACCCAGGCTATCCGTACGCTCAAGAAAAAAGGCATTATAGCCTAAACATCTTCGGTACAAACAAAAACTGCCACTTGTCTAGGTGGCAGTTTTTGTTTATTCCCTACTGGATTATCTGATAGTCGAATGAGTAAACCACGTTTGGACTTGGTGCATCTACGAAGTGGATTCTGAATTCGGTTGCTGTCCGCTCAACATAGTAGTTCACAGCGGCCGCGTTCTGGTTGGTAGGGGTTAGCGTGACCCGAGGCTGTGCCGAGTACGGACTACCGAACACTAGGCGAACCTGTTGGCCTGCCGTAGGTGTTGCACCAGATGTGTAGGTAACTGTTCCGGCTGTATCGTTACCACTGATAGATGCATTTGCGCCTACTGGAGTTGACGCTGTTGGCACTGAACCGCCAGAGACAATCTTGCCGTTTACCTTGATGCCTAGCACCTCGGCTTGACCTGCGACTGTAAGGTTACCGCCGATTGAAACATTGCCAATTACGGTCAGTTTAGCCAGCGTGGCTGGGCCACTTACATTCAGCTGAGTAAACATACCACTGTTAAGACGACTCTCTACATTGCCAAGTCGAGCATCATTCTGCTGCACCTGCACATCAAGCTGCTGCACAGCCCGGGTAAGTACCGCTGTCAGCTCTCGGTATTTAAAGCTAACCAGAGTTCCATCCTCTTGATATTCACCAAGTAGCGGATTGACTGCCACACCTTCTTCGGCTATAAATCCAAAGTCGTGATTACCACTCTCTCTCCAGTTGAATTCACGAGGTATTAACTGACGAATAGTATCCAGACCCATTGATATGTTGGTAATGTCTTTCTTTTTTGCGGCTGTTGATGCACAGCGCCCAAAGACAGTTGGCAGGCCGTATATAGAAGCATCACCCCAGCAGGCGGTACCACTTCCCTGGGTACCTGTTTGGGCTGAAGCTAGCCAGCCGTTCGCCAACACACCTCCACTGACAGCTAAGTACTGTCCACTGCTATAATCACTCAGAACCGGACCTGCGGCGCCACCAATCCGCATGGCACCAGCCGAGTCAATCAGAATACGTTGGCTTCCATTGTAAGTAAAACCAATGCCTGTATTACTTATCGTACCAAGCGCCCACGGGTTGGTGGCGGTATCGTTATCGAGGAAAACGATATGAGAATCATTGGCATTTATTTGTAATCCTAGGGTAGGACCTGCAAAAATTCTAAGTTTTTCATAGCCGTCACTACTAAATGCAATCTCATCTTGTGATGATGAATACATACCGGTATTACCGTTAACACCGCTCCAGGTGAAGGCTGGTGCAGAAGCGGAGCCCACGGTTGATGCGATAAACTGCCCACTAGTAGTTGTGCTGGTGCCATTATTTATATTGCCGAAGTTAGAGGTAATGGAACCCGCATCTAGTGCACCTGTACCGAGAATATTTGCGTACGAACCGCTAGCAAGTGAGTTATTCGCTATTGTTCCAAAGCCAAGTGTCGTGCCATTTAGCCGTAGTACATGCCCATCAGATCCAGCTATAATGTCGTCAACAACCCCTGATGTGCCGGCGCTACGACCTAGTACTGAGTTTGCAGCTGAGTCAACTAGTTTTGCCTTAGAGATAGTTCCTGAGCCAACGGTAAGCACACCAGTACTAGATATTGACCCGTCACCGCTGAGTGCACGTGTAACCCACTGTGTGCCATCGCCAATCAGTAGATTTGCCGCTGTAGCTGTTGTTGAGCCAAGCTGTGCGCCATTTATCCGAGCCACTGTTGGGTCAGGATAGGTACCAGAAAGATCACCACCCGCCGCGCCGCCAGGGGACGCACCAGAGCCAGCGATACTACAATCAGACCAAGTTGGCGCATTACCCGTATTGCCCACCAGACAGTCGCCGCTACCACCCACACCTGTTACACCAAACGTGCCTGTGCCATTTCCAAAGAGAAGGCCGTATTGGGTGAATGTCCCTGCTCCGGTACCGCCATATGCTACCGCAAGCGTACCTGTGGAAACATTGCTTGCATTCAAGTTCGTAAGTGAAGCACCAGATCCAGAGAACAGAGTGGCCGTGACCGTTCCAGTCACCTGGAGAGCTGTGCTTGGTGATGTATTACCAATACCAACTCTGTTCGTAGAAGCATCGACAAATAAGGTATCGGTATCGACACTGAGGTTAATGCTAGAAGCAACATCAACAGATGTACTACTTACGGAAAGCTTATTCGCGCCATCTGCAAAGAGCTGCAATACACCGCCAGTTGTATAGACAACACGACCCTGGCCGCCGTTTGCGGCACCAAGCCTTACCTCAGAGTCAAATGATCCATCTGTAGTAACAGCCAGTGGACCGTTATGCACATGTAGCCGGGTTCCGGCTGCTGGCGAGGCGGTTCCTACACCAACTCGATTCCCAGTAGCGTCCACAAAGAAAGTATCTGTATCAACCGTAAGATTATCTACTACTGTGAGACTACCATTAAATGTAGCCGCCATGGTACTAAGATCACCTTGCAACATCACATTACTGCCACTACCAATGCGCAGTTGGTTACTGACGTTGTTGGCAGAGGCATCAATGTTGTAGCCGATGATGACATTACTTGAGCCGGTTGTAAGATTATCCCCCGCCTGATAGCCGAGTAGGAGGTTGTTTGAGCCAGTAGACAGGGCAACGCCTGCATCCGTGCCAATAAGGGTGTTGTTAGAGCGGGAGGCACCAGAGCCAGAGCCAGCGTTAGTACCAATCGCGACATTGTTTTGTCCAGCGGTATTTCCCTGGAGAGCCCATGACCCGATAGCAATGTTGCCATTAGTACCCCCTTGCTGGCTGAAAGCAGCAGCATAACCGATAGCAATACTATCGTTAGGGTTTGTGGCCGTAGTCAAGGCATCGTGCCCAATGGCCACATTACGTGCACCGGTAGTGATACTATCACCAGCATTACTACCCATGGCAATATTGCTGGTTCCGGACGACAGTGCATTGAGCGAGTTAACACCCAGGCCAACATTATTACTAGCATTGGCGGTTATACGAGCAATCTCGGTACCAGCACTGTTCTGCAGCAAAATCAGTGGATTACTGCTGGACTGCGTGCCATTAGCCCGGATTAGCAATTGCGTTTGGTTGGCGGAGCCAACGACTGCTAGTTTGGCGTTGAGGTTGGAGGTAGTGCCAATACCAACTTGGTTGTTGGTAGCATCAACGTGGAGGGTGTTAGTGTCAACTGTCAGGTTACTGACAACCGTAAGTGTGCCATTAAACTGTGCTGCCAGGGTGCTGGTGCTGCCCTGTAGGATGCCACCTATACGAAGTTCATTAGATACGGTTGCACTTGAGGCATTGAGATCGTGTCCTATTATTATGTTGTTGTCACCTGTGGTGATATTGTCACCAGCCTGGTAACCAATCAAGATATTATTGTCTGCGGTTGTCAGTAGCGCACCAGCGTTACGACCCAATATAACACTATTATTTATTTGCGGATTAACCCCGCCGTTTGCTGCACCGCTACCGATGGCAACGTTTCCGCTACCGTCAAGATTATTTGACAGTGCACCGCTACCGATGGCAACGTTTGCACTTGCAGACTGCTGGTACCGACTAGCCTGATAGCCAATGGCGACGTTATCGACATCATTAGTGGCAGTTGTAAGTGATTCATAGCCGAGTGCTACGTTTCTACCGCCAGTGTTTAAAGCATCACCGGCATTATGACCCATTACGGTGTTATCGAAGCCCGTTGATATGGCATTAAGTGTATTTGCACCAAGTCCTATATTACCGTTACCGACTGTCAGTCTACCGATCTCCGTACCACTACTGTTTTGGAACAAGATCAGTGGGTTTGTATAAGACTGTGTGCCATTAGCTCTAATCAGTAGCTGTGGTTGGTTTGCTGAGCCAACGACTGCCAGTTTAGCACCGAGGTTGGATGTTGTGCCGATACCAACTTGGTTGTTGGCGGCATCAACGTGGAGGGTGTCTGTATCAACCGTCAGGTTACCATTAACCGTCATAGCCCCAGCCAGGTAACTAGCATCAGTGCTTTCACTGTAGATAGCCCAGTCACCGGACGGCTGGGTGTAGATGTCGGTGGCCAGCCAGAGACCAATCTGGTTGGTGGTGCGGGCTGAGTTTTGGTTGGCGATAGCTACGCCGACCGAGTTGGTGATGACACCACCGGAGCTGACGGTTGGGGCTTCGGCCAGAACGCTGAAGTAGCGGCCAACTGTTGATGAGGCACTAATGAAGCCAGTGGATTGTAAGCCAGCCGCAATATTGAGGTTGCTGGTGCCGGTGTAGGATACCTCGCCCCGAGCACCAACCAGCCAGGCACTACCTAGGTTGGCACTGGCTGAGCCAACATGGCTTCTAGAACCAAAGTACTGGGCAGTTGAAGCACTGCCAGGGCTAGGTGTGACCGATGAGTTCAGGCCGTAGATAGCACCAGTGGTAGCAGTTGACGTAGTGGTAACCGCTAGGGTCTGGCCACTGGCGTTGACAGCTGAGCTGACCGAAAGGGTACCTGAGTAGGTACCAGCCCCGGTGCTACTGATACTTAGACGGGTGGTGCCACCTGTCTCTAGGTTCAGGTCGTAGGCGTCGTTGGTGCCGATGGTCATGGCAGACGTGAAGCTGTTGCCGCCTTGGAGGATGTCGCCGCCTGATGCGGTAATACAGTTTTTCCAGCTGCCGCCTTCATAGCAGCGGAACTTACCAGCGTTGGAGTTGTAGTACATGCCACCGTTGCTGCCGGTTGGGTCACCGCTGTTGGTTTTGGTGTCGAGGACGAGCAGACTGCCGGTAGTGTCGGAGGTGCCGATACTAAGATTGCGGTTTATGTGGACTCCTGTCCAGTCAATATCCAGAATACCGCCATTAGCAGTCAACTGGATGCTTGATTCATCATTGTCAAAGAGTAGGGACATGTTACCACCTGATTCAATGGTTGCTTGACTGGAGCTGCCAGCGCCTAGAGCCATGTGGACATTACCGGTGCTGTTACCTACCTGAAAGTGGATGAAGGGGTCGATGAAGGTAGTGGTGTTGATGCCGACACGGTTGTTTACCGCATCAACAAACAAGGTATCACTGTTTACAGTTAAGTTGCCGTTGGCGGCTAGGGTCATGCGGTTTGTATTGTTAGTCATGAAATTAAATGCGCCATTGTTGATGGTACCTAAGGTCATGGCGGTGGTGCCACCCAGGTTGTTGCCACCTTGGAGGATGTCACCGCCAGCTGGACAGTTGTTGGCAGTGGTACAGATAGTATAAGTCCCGGCAGAAGCATTAGGCAGTTCATAGGTGACGTTTGCTCCGAGGCTGTTAGGTGCCCGCAGAGTGGCGATGTTACTGCTCGTTGAGGAGGCAAAGCTAAGCTGACCTTGGAATGAGTTGCTAAAGCCAAGCCTAGTGACACCAGTGTTGGTATTGACACTGAAGACCGGTAGGGTGTTGCCAGCAGTAACCTGGAAAGTACTATCTGACCAACCCTGGGCAGTTACAGTAATGTTTTGGGTATCGGCGTTGAAGAGGGTGTTACCGTTAGATCGATTAATGAAGAAGGCATCAGTGTTGTTATTGGTGTTTTGGAAGGTGGCTGTGTTTCCAGAGTAAGTGAGACCACCAGAGCTGGCAAGGCTGAGGCGGGTGATGTTATTGGTCATTAGGTTTAGGGCGCCATTGTTGATGGTACCTAAGGTCATGGCGGTGGTGCCACCGAGGTTGTTACCGCCTTGGAGGATGTCGCCAAATCCAGTAACTGCCCCATTGAGCTGATTCAATGTGACGAACTCATTATTATTTACTGCGTCTGCACCGGACACCGTACCGGTAAATGTGCCTGTTCCAGTTACGCTCAGATTACCGCCAGATAAGATGAGGTTGGTACTAGCGTCTAGTGTTAGTGTGCCGGCTCCTTGGAGCAGATATGAATCGGTAATGTTCTTTGCAGCATCAAATACAGCGAGCCTGTTGGCGGTGCCTGTGCCAGTAATATCACCAACGCCGCCGACGCCAGGAGTAGCTATACAGTCTTTCCAAGCACCACCCTCATAACACCTGATCTTGCCGGCGTTAGAGTTGTAGTACATACCACCGTTCTGGCCGGCTGGATCACCAGTGTCGGTTTTGGTGTCGAGGACCAGGAGGGTGCCGGTGGTGTCGGATTCACCAACTACTACTAGGTTGTTCGAAGTATCTATACTAAATAAATTAACGTTTGTTGAATTCTGGAACCGTAGAGCGTTCGTACTGTTTGTGGTAGTACGGAAAAGTGCTTCACCGCCATCTGCAATGTTGAATAATGATACAGCGCCAGAGTCTGATACATTTAATGCGTTGTTAGCGTTGTTGCTAGTTAGACCAAGTACACTTAGACGAGCAACTGAGCTGGCACCAACGCTTAGGCCATCCTCTACTTCTAAATTGCCGTCTATATTAATGACACCACTTGTCTGGGTAATAAGTGAATCACCAATTATGTTGCCCGCACCAAAGACAGCTAGTTTCCCAGAGGTGCTTTGACCTGTCCAGGATATTTCTATATAGCCATTACCAACATTACCGTCCACATATGTTCCACCCGTTGGAATGAGCGATGAACCGCCGCCACCACTACCGCCACCGGTGAGAGACCCAGCGCCACCGCCGCCGCCACCATATATACCGCCGCCACCACCGCCACCACGATCACCAGCACTACTGCCGCCATTGCCTCCCTGTCCAAGAGATCCAGCTGTCGAGCTACCGCCACTGCCTGCCGCACCACCTGCTATAGTCGTAGCACCAAAACCAGGCCTAGCAGTAGTAGCACTGCTTCCGTCGGGATTACCACCGTTACCTGCAGCACCTGATGTCGTAGTACCTCTACCACCGCCACCACCAGCAACAACAACCCTATCTGCTAACGCATTGCCACCCCGTCTAATGTCACTAGCGCCACCGCCACCGCGTGTAGTAGCAGAGTTACCATTACCACCACCATTCCAACCACCAGTGTTGGTTGCTGTGGTTCCACCGACATATATATAAAGTGTTTCGCCAGGCGTCACAGGTATAGACGACTCTATGTTTGCTCCAGTACCTCCAGAACTACCCGTTGAGCCACCAGAGGCACCTGCTGCCCTAATATTTAGCTCTGTAATACCAGCTGGCACTACAAACGTCTGCTGAGAGCCTGTGTAGTTAAAGTTCTGACTGCCACCAGTAGCCGTACCAGCCGTTAGAACCACGGCACCACTTGAGTCGGGTAACTCATATGTCCTGTTGGCTGTGAGGCTTGTAGCCTGCAGACTTGCAACAAATGAATTCGTACCGTTCAGGATTCTTAGAACGCCGTCAGTGCTAGATGAGCTGCCGACAGAAACTCCATCGACAAATGTCTTTGCACCAGCAAAAGTCTGTGTACCTACGCTTACAAGTCCTGGGTATGCCTGGTCTGCTGTCTGCAGGATAATCTCTGAACCGTTAATAACCGCACCGTTGGCGCTCTTTGTTAACGAGTCAATCGTACCAATAGTACTAATACCACTGCCCCCACCTGCGTCATCACTACCACACACAAGATCGCCATTAGCATCAGTTTCTAGCGCCGTACAGCTGATAAAATCTTCAAATCTAAGCGACCCATCTACATGGAAGGTTGCTTGTGGACTAACGGTTCCTATACCGACAGCATTTGCAGATGCATCGGCGAACAAAAGATTGGTGGCTACAATAAGATCAGCACCATTGACTACACTCAATGCGCTCCAATCTAGTCGTAGTCTTGCGGCTCCAGACGTATAGAAGTCTAGTCTATTCGCGTCAATGTCATACTGAACCCTGCCATTACCGCCACCGGCACCAAAATATATCGCGCCACTATGGCCGGAGGCAATATTCAGTTCAATGTTCGAACCACTCGACACACCGTCACCTATACTAAGGTCAACATTTGGTGATGAGTTATTGATGCCAATCCGTCCATTCTGTGCATCTACAAATAGTGTGTTGGTATTGAACGCAACATCACCATCGGCTTGAACAGTTATTCGGCTTACTCCGCTGGTCTCAAGATTAAGATCAAAAGCATCATTTGTACCGATGGTCATAGCAGCTGTGAAGCTATTACCATTCTGCAGGATATCGCCCATACCACTGACACCGGCACAGTTGCCGGAGGTGGTACAGACATCGTTGCCGCCCTGCTGGAGTGCGCCGGTGAAGTTGGCAGTGGCTGCATTATATAGAGCAACGTTAACACTCAGGCGAGCGTCGGCAACAGTGCCGCTAGTGATTTGTTCACCCGCAATTGCAATGTTTGTATTACTGCTAGCAGTCAGTCTACCCTTTGCATCGACCGTAAATGTTGCAACCTGCGAGGCCGAGCCATAGGTCCCAGCACTGACACTAGTGTCATCAAGTGTGAGCGTAATTGTGTTGGTCCCATTGTCTGTTATGCCTACTTGTCCCGCCGTGCCTTGTAGTGTGAGTGCACCACTAAGTGTATTAAGCGAATCCACGCCTCCAAGACCGCCTATTGCACCGTCAAGCTGGCTGAGTGTCACGAATTCATCGTTGTTTATAGCATCCGCACCAGAGACTGTGCCGGTGAACGAACCACTACCCGTAACGCTCAAATTTCCACCGGCTAAGATGAGATCGGTGCTAGCATCGAGAGTCAGAGTTCCTGTGCCCTGCAGTAATGTAGAGTTGACTATATTCTTAGCTGCATCGAAGACAGCCAGGCGGTTTGCGGTACCAGTACCGCTCATGTCGCCGCCGACTGGACAGTTGCCAGCAGTGGTACAGACATCGTTGCCGCCCTGCTGGAGTGCACCGGTGAAGTTGGCAGCGGCATTGAGCAGCGCAACGTTTGCAGTAAGCCGTGCGTCAGCAATCGTACCAGATGATATGTTTGATCCATTCAAATTAGTAAGTAGCGCACCGCTTACTGCTGGCAGTTGTGAGCTGGCATTGAGCTGCACAAGTTGGCTGGCGCCGTTAAAGGTGTTGCCCTGCAGCGTAACACCACTATGCAGGCTGAGGGTAATGGTGTCAGAGCCATTATCCGTTATGGTTATCTGATTAGCAGTTCCTTGAACCGTTAGCGCCCCATCTAGGCTATTTAGACTCACTACACCTGGGTCGATAGCACCATTGAGCTGGCTGAGTGTCACAAACTCGTTACTGTTAACCGCATCCGCACCGGAGACTGTGCCGGTGAATGAACCTGCTCCGGCAACACTAAGATCACCGCCTGCCAGAATCAGGTCTGTGCCACTATCGAGCGTGAGTGTTCCTGTGCCCTGAAGAAGAGTTGAGTTGACGATATTTCTTGCAGCGTCAAACATAGCAAGTCTGCTGGCAGTACCTGTCCCGGTGATGTCACCACCAGAAGCACAGTTGCCAGCAGTGGTACAGACATCGTTGCCGCCCTGCTGAAGTGCGCCGGTGAAGTTGGCAGTGGCTGCATTATATAGAGCAACATTGGCGCTGAGGCGGGCATCGTTAACCGTACCGGAAGCGAGGTTAGTCGCATTGAGATTGGTCAGATTAACACCAGAAAGAACCGGTAATTCGCCGCTGCCATTCAATTGAACCAACTGGTTAGCACCATTAAAGGTGTTGCCCTGAAGAGTGACACTGCTGTCGAGGCTAAGAGTGATAGTATTAGTGCCGTTATCTGCGACTGTAATCTGACTAGCCGTTCCCTGGATGGCTAACGCGCCGTCCAAGCTGTTCAGACTGATCACGCCAGCGCCACCACCACCGCCAGTGTCGGCACTGTCGGCACACATAAGATTGCCGCTGCCGTCTGTGGTCAGCAACCCGCCATTAGCAAAAGTCGTACAGTTAAGCCCGTGGAGCCTTATGGTACCTGTATTAGATATACTGAACCGAGTCGTGCCGTCAGTCCTGAGGTTGAGCGCAAAAGCGTCATTGGTACCAATATCCATAGCAACCCCGAAGCTGTTGCCGCCTTGGATAATATCGCCAACACCACCTACACCAGCACAGTTGCCAGAAGTACGACAAACAGTTGCATCCACAGCAATGCTACTGGCATCCACCGTGATACCATCGCCTTGGCCAACATTCAGGCTAATGGTACCGCCAAGCGCAACAGAGCCACCGTCAATAAGACCGTTACCGGCAGTTACCGTCAGAGCACCGTTGTTCGTAAGTCGAGCGTTGTCCAACGTACCGGAAGTAATTTGGTTTGCATCTAAGGCAATGTTTACCGTACTAGCGGCCGTCAGCCGTCCTTGGGCATCAACCGTAAATGTAGCAACCTGCGAGGCCGAACCATAGCTGTTTGCTGCCACTCCGGAGTTTGGCAAGCTGAGAGTAATTTGGTTCGTACCGTTATCAGCAACCGTAAGATGACCAGCTGTTGCTGCCAGCGTCAACGCGCCATCAAGCGTGTTGAGCGAGCTTACACCTCCGATACCGGCGATTGCATCATTCAGCTGGCTGAGTGTCACAAACTCGTTATTGTTGGCTGCATCTGCACCAGACACCCGCCCAGTGAATGAGCCTGCTCCAGTAACGCTTAAGTCACCGCCCGCTAGAACTAAACTGGTACCGCCGTCGATTGTAAGCGTCCCTGTTCCCTGGAGTAGTACTGAGTTGACAATATTCTTGGCTGCGTCAAATACAGCCAGGCGGTTTGCGGTGCCTGTGCCGGTGATGTCACCAACACCACCAACGCCGGCACAGTTGCCAGCAGTGGTACAGACGGTGTTATCAATAGCCACAGTTATGCTACCGGCACCGTTTGTAATATTTATACCCGTACCGCCCGTGAGTGTTGCGGCAGTTGGTGCGCCAGAGCCATCGCCAATGAGTAGCTGCCCATTAGAAAGCACGCCGCTGGCAGTGATAGCACCAGTGCCATTACCAAACAAAATACCGCCTGCTGTCAGTGTGTTGGCTCCGGTACCACCACTGCTCACGCTCAGCGCACCGGTTAATGTAAGTCCTGCGAATGTAGGTGATGAGGTCGCTGAAATATTCTGAATAGTATTGACCGTGCCAAGGTTGACAGAGAAGTTTGTGCTATTGAACTGCGCGATACCCTTCTGTGAAGTCGATGCATCGTCGATAGTAATCACTCCGCCGGCTCCTGTCGCGTTGTTCATAGTCACCACACCAGTCTGACCGTCAATTGAAGCTACGCCACCACTGCCAGGACAGGCAGCAAAAATCGGCGCACCGGCTGTAGACACAAGACACTGCCCAGCCACACCAGATGATACTTGTTGAGGTGTTGCTGCACCATTTCCAACCAAAACCGCATTTGCAGTAAGTGAACTGGCACCAAGTCCACCCGAACCTACACTAAGCGGAGCGCTCAATATCAGACCAGCGAATGTAGGTGTAGCAGTAACACTGATCCCTTGAGATGTATTAACAACACCAGAGGCAACTGAGAAGTTGGTTGCATTGAATTGAGCGATACCCTTTGCAACTGTAGAGGCATCATTAATCGTAATCGTGGAGCCAAGACCAGTGGCGTTTGCAAGTGTTAGATTACCGTTAAGCCCGTTAAGCGTATCAACCGCGGCCGTACCCGCACAGTTGCCAGCACTTGTACAAACAGAGTAGCTTCCAGCGCTCAGCGCCGGGAAGTTTATGGTTGTATTTGCTGTCGGTGAGGCAAAGCCAATGACCGTAGAGTTTGGTCCACTAGTACGATTCAGTGTATTAACGTTTAAAATACCACCCACGGTAGTGTCACCGTTAGCAGCAACAACAAAACGGTTTATACCGCCAGCCTGTAGTTGTATTAGGTTGCCACCGCCAGTATCGTTGATAAAAATCGATGCATCGGCAGTGTTATCCGTCTGAGCTGAACCCGGCGCGAGCTGAACTGATTGTCCACCACCTGCAACACAAGTAATTCCTGTGGTACAGATTGTCTGGGTGGCCGGGCCAGAGGTAGGTAGCTGAAAACTTCTGCCATTTACGGTAAAGATGATGTCATCACTACCAGCATCTATGTTGACATCCTGGCCAGGTGCAACCTGTCTTACTCTGTTCGTGTAGATAATACCGATGTTATCAAGAACTACATCGCCGTTTATAGATAAACCAGAGAAGCTTGGTGCGGACGTAGGTGCAATCGACTGCGGCAAACTTAGGCTAGCGATTCCGTTGGCTGTCGTGACGCTTATGTCACCAGGAACTCCGTTTACACCAAGCAGACCACTGTTTGAGATAGTCGTACCGTTAATACTGATACCGCCGCCCGGAACTAGAGTAATTGCCCCTGTCTGTCCCTGGAGACTTGTTACACCGCCAGTCTGAGGTACGGCTACATTTTGTTGTTGAGACCTTGCAAGCGATACAAACTCCGTACCGTTAAAGTACTGGAGCGTTGACGAGGCACTATCGAAGACAAGCGTACCTGCACTAGCGTTCTCTGGGAGTTCTGATGGTGCTAGGTAAAATTGACCGTTTACCTGTAACTGAGCATTTACAGTTAGCTTTTGGTTCTTTCCAAGTCCAATAACTTTTTCGCTATCACCCGTCTCTGGCAGAGTAGCTGATGATGGGATTGTAGTAGCGTTATCGTTTCGACCCGCCGCGAGATAGACAAGTCCTACCCCTGTTGCGATGAATAGCGATATCAGCAAAACAAACAGCAAAAAATTACGACTAGAGCCGAGGATTTTTTTGACTATTTGTGAGTTGTTCATCTGTTTTGTTTTAGTATTTTTGTTGTTCAGAAAACTGATTTTTTGTTTTCTAAGGTGTTTTACTAGAGTTAATTATACCTAAGCTCGCATACTATATACAAGCAAAATACCCTAATTGCGAGCACAAAAATGAAATACTTATACACAGATAGCTAGCCGTATAGTACTAGCGCTTATGCTTTACCCCTGTTAACTACGCTCAAGTACTATAAGCTGTAAGCTCTCGCTGTAGTCAGCTGGTTTTGGCTTGTATTTTGCTAGCGTTTCTTTTGCTTCTAGGTTAAATACCTTGGTTGCCTCATTGAGTGGCTGCTGTGGCACTGGGTACGAGGTTTTTGAGTCTTCGTAGTGTGTAGGAATAACTATCTTAGGCTCAATTTTCTTAATAACAGAGTTAGCGCCTATAGCATCAAGTGTGTAGCCGTTGCCACCAACAGGCACAAACAGGATATCTACCGCTCCAAGTTCTTCTAGATACTCTTCGCTGATGTCTGGATGAATATGTCCAGCGATAGCAACCCTGGTATCACCAAACTGAATCTTGAATATTGTAGCTGTTTCCTGCCCCTTTTCATCGGTATGTGCGCGAGCGGCAACTCCAAAGATAGAAATCTCAGAAGCTTCGTACTCACCTGGGTCGGTAAAAACCAGCTTAGCCTTGGGCTCAGACTTTGGAACAGTAGTGAATAACGCTATATCATCAGGCTTAGTGATTGATTTAAGGCCTAATTCATTAAGATTATCGTCTACGACAATCCTACTATTTTTTGTTGCGATACTAATGCAGTTTCCACCATGATATTGAAATTCCATTACACACCTCCTTTCGGAGCTGTAATTTTCATTTCATAATTTTCAATTTTCAATGATGGCAGCCCTGCACCTGCTCGCGAGTGCTGGACGTTGTTTGATAGATTGGTAATTGGTAATTGCATGTCTACTCCTCTTCTGTTATCTGTTTTTTGTCTATCAGCACCTGCTTTTTAGAAGATAAAACAGTTATTATAAACCGATCTTTAACTTGTTTTCGGTACTCAAAATCACGTGAGCTGAGCAGGACATACCTGATTTCCTTTTTCTCTTTGTCCTCAAGCTCTTTCATAAACTTCTGAAGCTTGGTTTGGTTTACATCACCGACAATCAGAATATCAATACCGCTTGCTTCGTCTCTTGTGAACTGTCCTGTGTAGATTGCCAGGTCAATATTGCCAAGTGCAGCCAGGTTAACCACTTCTGGGTCTATCTTTTTGACTGGTGTCACCACAGTAACAACTTCTTCGCCGTCTACTTGTGTCGTAGCTTCACTTGCACCACCAAATATTGTGGCGAGTGGTTTATAGAACTCGTATTCTTGATTCACCTCATAATATAAGCGATTGTTGGTTGTATCTGAAGATATTATGCCAATACTGAGTAGATTAGACAGTTCGCGTCGCACAGAGTTAATCTGCTCGTCAATTTTGCGCGTAATTTCGCGCACGTAAAAAGAGCGGTTCGGATTGCTATAAAACAACCTGAGTAGTTTAACCCTGGTTTTGCTCCCAAAAAGTTGTTCGACCATAACACTAGCTTACCACGAAGTTGTACGGTATAGGGGTAAAATAGTAAAAATTACAGACTTTTTTGAAGAAAACTTTGTACAAGCTCGTCAGCTTCAATAACATTTTTTACCCACACGATATGTGGGTTGCGTTTAAACCAAGTCCGCTGCTTTTTTGCATAGCGAAGCGTGTTTTTCACAATCTCTTCACGCATATCACTAGCTCCGTCTTGCCACTCTCGGTAGCCGACCGCCTGAAGCCCTGGGCTATTCCACCCGTACTGTTTAGCTAGGCTGGCTACTTCTGCCTGTAGACCAGAGGCAATCATAGCGTCAACCCGTTGGGTTATTGAACGAGTTAACTCTTCTTTTGAGCGGTCAATGCCAATTACAAGGGTATTATCTCGTATGCCTTTTTTGATAGCCACCTTGCCGTTTGTCTCTAGTGTACGAATCAGATGCCGCGGGTTTTTACTGTTTTCAGGCAGCGGAATACCTTGGTCATTGAGTTTTTGATGCAGCTGATCCACACTCAATGCCTGTAATTGCTCTCGCTCCTCTTGTGAACCAGGCGGCAAGAACGCAAAATCAAACAACACTGAATCAACATACAACCCGGTCCCACCAACAATTATTGGTACTCTACCTCTAATAGAAATGTCGTCAATCCAAATCTGTGCCCGGCGTTTGAACTCGGCAGCCGAAAAGGCTTGGTCAGGCTTTATGATATCAAGCAATCTGTGCGGAATCTCTGCCCGGTCATCACTGGTAGGCTTAGCAGTTCCGATATCCATACCCTCATATATTGTCCTGGAATCGGCAGCAATAATCTCACCACCAACCTTGCGGGCAATCTCCATAGCCATAGAGCTCTTGCCGCTTGCGGTTGGACCCACGATTACTACAAGTGGTTGAATATTCAATTTACGGCTTTCAATTTTCATCCAATTACCAATTTACAATTTTCAAACTAAGGTTGCCACAGTAACTTACTGACATCTACGCGGTAGTTACCTTCCGAGCCAAGAACTTCTACACCTTCTGCCTCTAGGTGTTGCCTGTGCGCAACCCGGCCACCGGGGTAGCCGCTAGCTAGTCCACCTTGTTTATTAACAACCCGCTGCCACGGTAATTCGGGGTCACCAAAATGAGCAATCCCACCGACAATTCGGGCAGCCCCGGCATTGCCAGCAAGCGCTGCAAGCTGACCATACGTCATAACCCTACCCTTTGGAATAGTTTTTACAAGCATCTCGACCCGCTGAGTGAAGTTGGTGTCAGTCTCCTGCATAGTCTACAGGCTAGATTTGCCTACTCGCGAGCGTGCTTCGTTAGATACGGACTTCAAAAAGTTCTCGATCGGCATAGCAGTTGGTGGTTGGACTTCGATATTCTTTCTAATCCGTGGGGTAACCTGACCAGAAGATATCTCTTTTTCGCCAATGACAATTGTGTACGGTACTTTCCAGACTTCGGCTTCGCGGATTTTTTTGCCAACAGATTCGCTTGAATTGTCGAACTTAACACGCAGACCAAGTTTTTCGGCATCTTCAACAACTTGCTGAGCAAACTGCACGGTTGGATCTTCTTGATTTACACTGATAATTCGTATCTGTTCTGGTGCAAGCCAGACTGGGAACTTACCAGCCGTATGTTCAATGTAAATACTAAGAAATCTCTCTATTGAGCCGAGTAGTGCGCAGTGGATCATAACTGGGCGCTTTTTGGAGCCATCGTCAGTCGTGTACTCTAGATCAAATCGGTCTGGCTGAGAGTAATCAAGCTGCACTGTCGCCAGCTGAGTTTTGCGCCCCAGGGCATCGGTAGCCATGAAATCCATTTTTGGACCATAAATAGCCGCTTCGCCTATCCCTACCTCATATTCGAGGCCAAATTGTTTGGCTAGCTTTTCTAGGGAACTTTCAGCTTTTTTCCATAACTCAGGATCTCCTAGATATGAATCACTATCATCACGGAACGAAAGCCGTAGCGATAGCACCAAATCCAACTGCGAGTACATAGCACGAGCATCCTCAATTAGCTCAGAGAACACTTGTTCCACCTGTTCGTCGCTACAAAACACATGGCTGTCATCCTGAGTAATAGCCCTAACTCTTGATAGCCCACCCAGCTCACCACTCTTTTCGTCCCTATATACAGTGGTGGTTTCTAGATATTTGACCGGCAAATCGCGGTAACTACGAGGCCTAGAGGCATAAATCTGGGTATGATGCGGGCAATTTACTGGCTTTAGCGCCAGCTCGTCACCCGACTCTGTAGATGTAAACTTAAGTAGTTCTGGAAACTTCTCATAGTGGCCAGAAGTTTTGTAGGTATCAATCTTGGCAATGTGCGGGATCCAAACTCGCTCGTAGCCCCGATTCTTCCTAAAAGACTGAGTAAAGGCGTCTAGCTCATCTCGCAGAATAGTCCCTCTTGGGGTGAATAGTGGTAGCCCAGAACCAATCAATGGAGAAGTAACAAACAGATCAAGTTCTTGTCCAAGCTTGCGGTGATCGCGCTTCTTAGCTTCCTCTATCATGTTCAGGTGCTGGCGAAGCTCCTTATCGGTTGCGAAGGCAACTCCGTAGATACGTTGCATCTGGGGATTGTCTTCTTTGCCGCGCCAGTATGCTCCAGCGACGCGCATTAGCTTGAAGGCACCGACTTTGCCTGTACTTTCTACATGAGGGCCCCGACAGAGGTCAGTAAAGTCACCATTGGTATAAAAAGATACTTCGTCGACTTGAGCATCGCCTTCGGCAATTGTACCCAGCTCATCAGAGCTTAAGTCCTTAGCAACAGTGGTACCAGCGCGCTTTAGGTCATTCAGTAGCTCTTCCTTATACGGCTGACCAGATTCTTTTGACCAAGTTATTGCCTCGTCAATAGGTTTAGTAGATCGGGTAAATACCTGGTTCTCAGATATAATCTTACGCATTTCTTCTTCTAACTTTGTAAAATCGTCTTCTGAGATAGTTGTATCGCCCAGATCAATATCGTAATAAAAGCCGTTTTCTACGACAGGTCCAACTCCAAATTTTGCTTGCGAACGCACGCGCTGAATAGCTGAAGCCATGATATGCGCCAAAGAGTGCCTCATCGCATGCAAATTATCTTCGTTCATAGTTACTCCTCGTCTTAACATTGTACTACTTAGGATCGAAAGTTTAGAGGGATGTGTGCCAGGCAGAAGCCCCAAAAACAAAAAAGACGCGCCTACCCTGCAAGTACAGGGAGTAGATATTTGAATGCTCTCGCAAATACACTCAAATCTACTTATTAGCGCGTCTCGGGACCTTTACCCTTATACCATCTGACGATAAGGTGCAACATCGTAAAGATGTATGAGTGACCTAGATAGTAAAAAGATAAAGGACGGTTCCACCGGACTTCTCCGCCTCCTGGCGGACTTATGACCTGCACGTTACGTACGTTTGGCCTGCCCACGGAGCTCGGTGGTTGGTGAAGCCACTTCTTCGCTCGGTATGCGTATTGTAGCACAAAACACATCCAAGAACCTCACCTGACAGCTACTATACTCGTACCAGCAGCATAATGCTAGTACTTATTTGTAGAAAATCAGTTATTTTTGGCTCCGCCCTGTGGATAGTGTGGAAAGATCAAATTTCTCATCTGATACCAAGCTTGATATATTTCATACGAAGTTAGTGATCCGATGCAAAATCAAAATTGCGACGGTTTGTTCGCTTTTCCATATTACCCCTGTTGGGTTCGAATCTGGGCACCAAAAGAAAAACCGACCTTGTGGTCGGCGCTTCTTTTGGTGGGCGATATCACTTTGTGGAATCGGCCTGCTTCACCAAGTAAAAAAGCTGCCGAAGCAGCTCCTTTACTTGGTGGGCGATATAGGATTCGAACCTATCACCTCCACAACGTCAATGTGGCGCTCTAGCCAAATGAGCTAATCGCCCTTCCTCTAACAGGTTAGATGATACCTTATTCACCCCTGATAATCAAGTAGTACGATAGCCTTCGCATAGACGCATCATATGACGCAGGTTATGGATACTGGCTAGGCTTCCACCCAAAGAATCGCCTGATTTAAACATTTGCCTCAGGAAAGCTTTGGAAAAGCCACTCTTACAGGTATAGCAGTCGCAGCCCTTTTCTATCACCGAAGGATCCTCTGTAAACCGTTCGTTTGTCAGATTGATGCGCTGGCTGTTCTCTGCCCATACTGCTCCATGTCTAGCATTGCGCGTAGGCAATACGCAATCTAGCATATCGATACCGTTTTCTACGGCGATTTTCAGATCTTCCGGCGTCCCCACGCCTAATAGAAACCGCGGTTTATCTGCCCTATACAGTGGTGCGAGTGCCTCTAATATTGTGGTCATCTCCTCGCGTGTCTCGCCGACACTAAGACCACCAATCGCAATACCATCTGCTTCACTGTTCTGGATAATATCTAGACTCTGTTTGCGCAGCTCTATATTAAGCCCACCTTGCACCACCCCGAATAACAGTGGTCGCTCGCCAGGCTTCATACCACCAGTAAGCCGTTGGAACTCTATAATGCATCGCTCTAGCCATCTATGAGTTCTGTCGAAAGCATCTTTCACATTATCATCTGTAACAGATTCATCAAGCCCTACAAGGTGGTCAAAGGCAACAATCATGTCAGCACCCAAGTCTAGTTGTATCTGTATGGACTTCTCGGGGGTGATAAAGTGCTTGTCACCGGTTCTTGGATCTGCGAATGTTACACCCTCTTCGGTTACCTTAACGTGTTTACCTAACGAAAATACCTGGAAACCACCCGAATCCGTTAGCATTGGGCCCTTACGGTTAGCAAATGCATGAATACCGCCAAGCTTCTTTATGGTTTTCTCACCTGGGCTGAGATGCAAATGATAGGTGTTAGCAAGCACTATTTCTACCCCAGTATCAATAACCTGTTGTGGGCTTAGGCTCTTTACAGCACCCCTTGTACCGTCTGGCATAAAGGTAGGTAGACTCACCTTACCACGACGGGTATTAAGGGTTGCAGTCCGACTACCGTTGGCTTGTAGCTTCACCTCTGTTAGTAATGTGTTTTTTACATTCATAAACAGAGGTAAGTATACCATAACCATTGACTTTTTATAAGTTTTATGTTAACATAAGCGGGTTAATCGGGAGACTTGGGTGAGTAAATCTCAACCAGCAACGCTTGACGGCTTTAAGTTGTTCTATGAAGAACTTCGCAATATAGGGCCTGCCAAGCAGCGATTGCAACGACCTCGTGTCCGCGCAAACGCCAATTAACGATCTAGATTCGAAAATGTGTCTAGTACAGAGGTGGAGAATGAATTGCCCTTGGTTTTGCCAGGGGCAATTTTAGTTTTCCCCGTTTTATTTTAGTTATCCACTTTATAATTTAACAGCGTTATGACAATATATTGTCATGGTCTGTATTTATTGTGGTCATGAAACAGAAGTCTACAACTCGCGCGAAAGAGCCCGCAACCCATCCGTGTGGCGGCGGCGGCGCTGCGGGGCGTGTGTCGCACAATTCAGCACCAATGAGCTGCCTGATTATGAGACCAGCCTGGTTGTGACTGGGACTTCGGGTAAATTATACCCATTTAGTCGCGACAAACTGTTTTTAAGCCTGTATAGAGCACTTGGACACCGAAATGACGCTCTAGACAGCGCTACGCAGCTGTCAGACACCGTAATTGGCAAACTACTACGTAATAACAAAGCCTCTGAAGGTATTGTCACTATACAGAGACTAGCGCAAACAACTTATGAAATCCTAAAAAGATACGACCCGCTTGCTGCACATACATATAAGGCCTACCACCGCACGGCCTTAAAGAAACTCTAGATTAGCGTCGACCAGTAGTACCAAAATTCTACGAGTATCAGTAATACAATTGCCAGGTACCAAAACACTAGTATATTCGCGTGATTCTTTTGCAGAAAAGCCACGGTTTTATTCCAGTTTTTGGGCAGTTTTATGTTCTTTTCGCGCAGGTTATACAGAGTCGTGTATATAAAAATTGGTATCACTACCGCCCAGACCACCATGCACCACGGGCAAAGCGCCCCAATATTAAAGATACTCTGATACTGAAGCCAAGTAACGAAGCCTATGCCGAACACCGTGCCAGCTTGCAGACCCAGCCAAAACCAGCGTTTGAACCTGGCACCCGCCAATATAGCCATACCTACAGTAGTAACTATGGCGAATCCAGCGATGCCTATGAACTGATTAGGAAAGCCAAAGGCCTCGGCCTGTGGCGTCACCATAACCGAACCACAACTCAAAATTGGGCTGATGTTACAGGTTGGCTGGTAGTCAGGATTCTTGAGTAATTCAACCTTTTCTATAGACAAATCTGCAGCAGCAAAAAATCCAATCAACCCAAGCACTACAAGTAATACACCGATGTTTTGAGGCAATGTCTGTTTCATGAATGATTTGAGCTTGTTCATTTCTTTACAGCCTTTTCTGTTACATCAAACTTACCGATATATCTTCCTAGCATCAGCCTGGTCTGTGAATAAAGCGCTGCTGATGTGTTGTAGCAAAGCGTCGTAATCGGCAATAATGCCCATTGTAGCACCATCCAGATATTCCGCCGCTTCTTGTAGCGCTCTGGGCGTGGTGGCAAGAATTTTAAGCTCAGCATCAGACTGACAAAGAGCCCAGAGAGAGCGATTGTTTGAATCAAACTGGCTGTCCGCGGCAACTGATTAGCTACGAAATTCTCGGGCTGAATAACTACTGGTATAAGTGGTGCAACTAGTATCAGTAGCGCAGCCGTAGCCCAAGAAACATGGCTTTCTAGCAAGCGGGAGATCTTCATGATTAGATCGGTCTTTGGGACTTTACTACCGCGGCGGAAACCCTTTGATGCTACGTAAGCAACATCACTGGCTCCCCATGCCCAACGGCGAATCTGTATAAATTGGGCCTTGAGCGTTCGGCGATAGCCATCAGCTAGTACAGCATCCTGGAAGATAGGCGTAAATATAGGGTAAACCTCATGCTTGCCGTCGTATCTGAAATAGGTTCGCCAGAACTGATGACCGTCCTCTACAATTGTTCGAACACTCCAAAAATCAGTATCAATAAGCGCTGCCATGCTTTGGGCATGCGAGCTGAAGTTTCGTAGCATGTGTGGTCGCAGACTTAACACTACGTTCCAAAATGAGTTACCGGTAGCAATAACACGCATTGGTGACGGAGCATCCCAGATGTTATTGAGAAACAATGGAATTGGCTGGTACGAAACATACCGTGGATCCTCGGTACTACAGAACGTATATGTTAGCGCCGACAGATACCAGTGATGTGGTCGATTGTCGGCATCAAGTGTGGTAACAACCACATGTTCCGGATTGAGCTTTTCTTTCTCTAAGTATTTCTGGAGTTCGCGAGCAGCGTAGGTAATGTTACCGCCCTTTCCGATTACTTCACCCTCTATGTCTTTAGGGTGCTTTATGGCTACGGCATGTTTGAATTTTGATCTGTATTCAGATATCAACTCTCCGGCCTGTTTTTCTACGTCCGGACCACCGCGTTCTTCGTAAGCAAGCACTAGAACTACCTTCTTCATGTCGTAATTTGAATCAATTACTGATTGAATGGTCGGCTCTAGTGTGTCGCGACTTTCATTATACGTAGCAACGATAATCGCATGGTAGACCTCGCTCGGCTTGCAAAACACTGGGAATTCTTTGAGTCTGTCTAGATTACGAATATGCCACTTTGGATTCTTGCCGTGAGGATGCACCGACTCGCCTGCTTCTAGGTCATCGATTAGCAGCTGCCAGTTTAGAGCCTGTTGTCTATTAAGCATTTTGTAGCCCTGTATCGATCGGATGCTCATAACCACGCCTTTTATGAACCAAATGAGTAGATAGGCTAGTATAAACACTGCAAAAAGATTTGGGTTAAATACACTAAATACGAACGGCGCAAGTAGAATACTCCAGCTCAAGAATCCTGGGACTATCTCCCAAAATCGATAACGCCAACCCCTTTGATTCTCATAGGGGATTTCGATGTCTGTCATCTCAGCCTCATGAGTGCATCACTAACAATAATAGTCATAATGTTGAGAAGCGTACAAATTGCGAGCACCACCACGGCAATGTGTTTGCGAAGCGGAAAGGTACGGAGACTTATAAAAATACAGATGGCGAAGTTGATCAGCATGAAGAAAATAAAGCCCGCCACATCAAGTGCAAAGCCACGTTGGAATTCGCCAATACCGTAGTTTGCTCGGTATTCGATGATGTAGTTCGTAGATGTTCCAGAGTCTAGCCGGAACAGAATCAGAATAGATCCAATTAGGACTAGCACGCTGTTAATAATCAGCAGCAAAAGTATCGAGCGATTATGAAAATATCTGCTTGGAATAGTCATAGTGTGTTCCGTCCATTATACCCGATAAGCCACCTTGCCGCGAATTCTGAGAGACAAAAAACCCCAAGGCTTGCCTGGGGCGTTTTGTTTGGCGCGCTCGACCGGATTCGAACCGGCGATCTCCTCCGTGACAGGGAGGCATGTTAGGCCTCTACACCACGAGCGCATAACTGAGCTATTTTACCAGTTACATCTGTTATTTTCAAGATGCCATGCGAAACTACTTAAAGATGGGGCTCTAGGTTGCTATACTGTTTGATGTCATCCGCCGAAGTGGCTCAGTTGGTAGAGCAGCTCATTCGTAACGAGCAGGTCGTGGGTTCGAGTCCCATCTTCGGCTCCAAGTTGCTTTCCCTGGCTTCGTGAGAGGATTCGCGGAGCCAAATATCGAAGAGGGCTTGATGTGATATCTCAAGCGGGTATCGTATAACGGCTATTATGTATCCTTCCCAAGGATGAAACGAGGGTTCGACTCCCTCTACCCGCACCAATCAGAGAGCCGAGCTTGCCTCGGTTTTTTGATTGGTGCGAATTATTGAAAACTAGTCTATGGATTCAAAAAGCGATTCGGTGGGCTTGTTTCTTTGAGGCTCTCTATATATTCGTTAATATCTTTGATGTTAACTTGGATATGAGCTGCCCGTGCTTTGCCGTTTTCGATACTAAGTGTCTTCACAATCTCAAAGCTGTAACCAGTGTCAATAATATCAGATACCTGGCCTGGGTCCTGAGAGAATATTGCATTAGTTACCCGAGCCGATATGTCCCTGTTTGACCTGTCAATGTCCACACCATAATCACCGCCAGCAGCCTTTGTAGCCTCATCCTCGGAGTATTTTTTTGCTACCTCACCAAAGTCTGTGCCATCTTCTAGCTCAGATAGAGCTGAGTTAATCTTGCCATTAGCTTCTGTATCGAGCCTTGCTGCAACCTTGCGAGCTAATATCTGTTGGCGAAGCGATCTCTTAAAATCACTAACCGACCAACCCCAGAAATCACGTAGCACATCTTCGAACACTTCATTGCTTGTGCCAAGCCTGTTTTGTTCACGAACAATCGCTATTTCTTGCTCAACTTCTTCGGTACTGACGCTAACCCCATTTTCCTCTGCAAGATATTTGACATAGGCGTCGTCAATTACTTGATCCATGGCTTGTTTTTTAAACTCATTCAACTGTTCCTGGCCCTCTTCGGTTTCAAAGTTCAGTTTCTGCTGATTCTTGTAGTAATGCATATAGTGTCGCAGCTCAAACAGGTAGCTCTCGTATGACACGAATTTGCCTTCTGCCCGCGCAATCGGGAAAGGTACGATTTGAGTAATACGGTAGGTAAAAGTTGATGTGCTTTGGAAGCGATACAGGCTGAGTATAGAGTAAGCAACAAATATCACTAGTGTTGTTACAAATATAATCAGCGAAAGCCAAACAATACGACGCCTAGAGTGCTGCAACGGGTAAATGTACTTGCGTGCGCCAGCTAGTACCTCTTCACGATGCTCAGCGATTGATTCATTGGTAATATAAGGTACCTTAGCAGACTCTACCGGATCAACTTCCTTGCGGCGCAGCTTATTGATTGGCTTTTTAGCCGATTCTTTAACCTTATTGAACTTATTCTTCATCATTTTCCTCTAATTGTTGGTAGTCTGCCTGATTAACCTTCGTGAAACCTAAATCACGCAGTGTGTGTAATAGCTTTTTCTGGATTTTTGCAGGGTGATGCACATCATGAATCGTTAGGCTCCCCACAAAAGTTTGTAACACTATTGTACCAAACCCTAGGACCGTTTCTGTAAAACCATTCACTTCGTAATTAACCATCTGAACCTGGTCTAGCCCGAGTGCAACCATACTGCGCTTGAACATCCCCTTCTGAGTAATCTGGATGAGGCGTTGATCGGTCACAATGTACACGCTGTAGTTCCAGCTAATCCAAGACGGCAACATCAGGAAGAAAGCAAACACAAAGCCAAGCGCCAGACTAAAATAAAAGGCATTCACGGTCGGCAAACGCTCTGGATTGTTGGCAAAGATATAAGTCATTGCCAGGATGACCAACATCGGTATGAGCAGACCAATACAGGCCATAATCAGACCTTTTCGCATCACAATCGGGTGTTTTCTAAACACCATCAGAACTTCTTCGTCGTCGAATTGTTCCTTAAAATAGCGAATCGGATTATCGCTACTAGTTTTTACCATAAGAGTATTGTATCAGTTCTTATCTGAAAAAGAGGTAAGAAACTCTACATCAAACAGACAGGGATTATCCCTCTGATGCTGGATAACCCCGCACCTTGGTACCCCGGATAGGAATCGAACCTATATCATCTCCTTAGGACGGAGCTACTCTATCCGTTGAGCTACCAGGGCATCAAGGTGCGGGGTTATCCATTGAACTACAGGGGCGCATTAGGCTCGCAAGCGAGCCTAAACTTTAGCTACTTGGTAGCTTTCTTGTCAATTATCTTACCGCGAACAACTGGGCCTTGGGCTGTTTCGTAGTCACCGTAGATTTCGTCTTCGCTGAACCATAGTACAATTTCCTTTTCGGCTTCCTCTGAGTTACCAGAGGCATGCAGGATGTTCGGCAGAGTCGCACCAATTGGGTTGGTGTAGGCACGGGTAATATGCGTGTAATCGCCACGAATGGTGCCTGGTGCCGAATCTTTGGGGTCAGTTGTACCGACCATTTTACGAACGTGCTCTACAGATTCAATTCCCTCTAGTACAAAGGCGATCACTGGTGTCTCTGTCATTTGCTTGAGTGTGACGTTGTAGATATCTTCGCCCCAGCGGCTTATCAGATTACTGATGCCTTCGTAATGCTTGTGAAAATGCAGCTCATCAGGTGCAACCATCTTCATAGCAACCACTTTAAGCCCTGCTCTCTCAAACCTGGTGATAATCTCGCCGATTATTCCGCGTTGGATGGTGTCTGGCTTTAGGATGATTAGCGTTCGTTCCATGAATTGTTCCTGTTTACTTTTCTACAGTATAGCAGATTTGTATCTGTTGTTCATCTGTTAGTTGTAGTCATCTTTGTTCACAATTTGTGTTCATATTTACCCCTGTTAGTCATGTTTGTCGCCGTGTTACAATGTGCCTATGCTTGTAGCAAAACTAAAGACTGACTTCCTGGAGTACCTAGAGATTGAGCAAAACCGCTCGCAAAAAACTATTCAGAACTACGATCATTACCTGACCCGTCTACTAGATTTTGCCGGCGAAGATTTGAAGGTGTCTGATATAGATAATGAACTAATACGCAAATGGCGACTATGGCTCAACCGCTTAGGCACAAACGTTTCTGACGAGCTAAAGAAGAACACTCAGAACTATCACTTGATTGCCCTACGAAGTTTCCTAAAATACTGTGCCAAGCGCGATATTGTAGCCTTGCCTGCTGACAAGATAGAGCTCGCCAAGACAGTTCGAAAGCAAGTCACTTTCCTGGCTCCAGAGGAGTTAGAGCGACTATTTGCACAACCTGATATCACCACACTTGCCGGCCTACGAGATCGTTCAATATTGGAACTACTGTTTTCTAGCGGGCTGCGTGTCTCTGAGCTTGTAGGTCTAGATACTGACCACGTCAATTTGAAGCGCCGGGAGTTTATGGTTCGTGGTAAAGGTCAAAAAGACCGACCAATTTTTATCAGTGAGGTAGCCGCCACCTGGCTGCAAGCCTACATGGATAAGCGTAGCGACAACCTTAAGCCACTGTTTATTCGCATCGGCAGGACGTCGCAGCCAGCCACGACCGATGGCAATTACTTCCGCCTGACGACTCGGTCTGTGCAGCGGCTTGTCAAGCAATATGCGCTGCTAGCCGGTATCACCAAAAATGTAAGCCCACACACCCTCAGACACAGTTTTGCGACCGATTTACTTATGAATGGTGCTGATCTGCGTTCTGTCCAAGCCATGCTTGGCCACAGCAATATCTCTACTACTCAGATTTATACGCATGTCACTGACCCTCACCTCAAATCAGTCCACGAAAAATTTCACGGTAAGGAGCACTAACCTCGGGAAGAGCAGCCGGAGCATGCGGATTCATTCCGCTGCCCCGCGCGATGAGAAACCCGCGATGCGAGGTGTCTCATGGTGAATACTTTCACGGTAAGGAGCACTAACCTCGGGAAGAGCAGCTAGTTAATGTTACAAGATGGGTCTGATACACCGCCAGGCAAGTCTACTGCTGTGTTGCCAGGTATACCTATGTAGCGTTTACAGATGGAGTCGCCGCTAAATATCGCGAACGGTGGATGAAAGCCTTCGTTAGAAGACAGTGGAATCCTGACCTGTATGCGACGATAAACGTCATTCGCCTGGCCTGTTGAATCAACAATTGCTTGTCCGTTTGTAAGCGTCACCTCATTGCCCGACCCATCCACTGCAGCAACTCGAGCCCGTACTGGGTTGTAATAGCTTTGCAATCGGACATAGTAGCTAGAACTGCCACTACCCGACAAACTCACGTTGGCGCTACACCTATACCCATTCGTGGAGTTACATCGTGTTACAAGCGTTACGCCCTGACCAGCTAGTCCTGGAGACGCTGGGATGCTAGTTCCACCAGTGATACTTGGGTACAAGTAAACCGTATAGGCAGAATTTGCAACATCTTGCCGGTTAGCCGGGCTCTCCCCTGCTGGCACTAGATCCAATCGTACGACACCCACACCGTCTCCCCAGGGTAAGGTTGGCAAGAATTGCGGGTTACCGCTTTGTAGCGGCCGGTCTTCGATAGAGCCGTCATCTTCCTCTGGCGAGTCCCAGTCAATCCGCAGATTGCTAATATCGTCACCGCTGAGAGTTTCCAGCCTACTCGTGACTGGCTCGCCAGTGCCAACAACTGGCACATTACCGAATTCCAGGTTGGGCGGATTGCCGTTAATTAGCAAGCAGCTCACCTTGATGTTGTTTTCGTTGTTTATATCGTAATCAAACGACCCTGGCGCACAGTCGTTTTTCTGGCTTACATTCTCTCCGTCAGCAAGTGCCGAGGCAGCCATACTGACACCGCTCTCGGCAGCGTAGAATGCTTGGCTATTGAGGTGTTCATTAAGTGTCCTACTCTGCGCCTGACGAACAACAGTAGAAAAACCAATCGTGATTAACGTCAGAATACCCATGATTATGAGTACAGAGAATATAGCTACGAAACCTTGCTGATTTGATTGTTTGATAGACATACTCATTACTGTAACCTCTTTGCTACGGTTGTATTAAATTCCGACACAGCACAGAATTGCCCGCTGGCATTTACACCCTTACAAATACTATACTTCGGATTATTCTCATCTTCGTTGTTTTCGAACAGTTCATCATCTGCTCCATAAGCTATTCTAACTGTTATGTCCCAAGTATCGCCATTCGGGTTAACTGTCAGCTCTGGTACGCGCATATTCTCACTTAGTAACTCCGTACCTTCGTCACTTGGTTCAGAATCCGATATATCAAGCGGCGTACAGTCGCCACCCACGGGTATACGATCTTTCCAGAGCACATGAGTTGTTTGATCAGACCCCGTGCCTAGTGAGCGCTCTTCCGTAAAGCTATAACGCACACTCCCCAGACAAAGTGCCCGAACCGTACCGGCGTTTGCAGACGTGTCTTCGCCTTCGCGCCAAAATATTTCATCAGCCCCAGCTGCCCCGAACTGGATTGAGCGGGAAATATCGTCGACGATCTTCCGCGATACGTCTTGGGTACGATTTGTAATTATACCCTTGTAGTACAGCTTGCCGACATGAATGATGGCAAACGAGCACAGCAGCAAAACCATAGAGAATATAGTGGTAGCAATCATCAGCTCAACAATCGTGAAGCCCTTTTGGTTCGGTTTTGTCTTCATCATTGCAATTTATACCCCATAATCACTTCACTTCTTCCATGGCTAATACTATCCCAGCGAACCCTGACGAGATAGCTCTCCAGCCCATTGTCATAGGTGATTGCCGTATGATAGAAGCTCTCTACGCAGCCGGCAGGATAATTAGCAAAGTTATCGCTATTGATATCAGCATGTGGTGCTCCACCGCTGAAACCATCTGTCTCGCCCGCTGTAGACATACAAAACGTGTGATTGTTACCTATACCTGGAAATGAAGCGGGGTCAGCTGTCTGCCAAGCTTTTTTTAGTCGTTCCAGGTGCGATTGAGCGATTTTAGATGCCTCGGTGCGCTCTTGGTTGTTACGCAGGATCAAAATATTCTCGTTCATAATCGAATATGTTATTGCCAGCACACTACTCACTACAGCAACAGCTATCAGTACCTCAATGATGGTATCGCCGCTCTCGCGCCGTGATCGTATTTTATTCAGCACAGCGACCTCCTGCTTGAGTATCAAGAATACTGTTAATGGTGCTCTGGCTGCCACCTGCGCCAATTTCCACCTCTGCACGCTGTCCATTCTGACCAAGCAAACAGAACAACACCCCGTCTGACATCCGTGGCAAACTTGCTGGGTCTACAATATTGCTGGCATTAGCAAGTGGCGCTGGCGACAATCCGTAGAGCTGTATCAGCCCATTGCCGTCCGAATCACTGGGTAGACCAGATTGAGACAGCGGATTTATGAAGCCAACTCCATAGATACGCGAGGAGTTATCCAGATTGAATATCCGCCTGATTTCTAGCTGGAACGAGTGATTATAGGTCTCGTTGATGCCTGGAATAACCACTGGCTGAGCCTCTGCAATTGTCTCAACATCCCGACCATTTACTGCCCTACGTCCAACAAGAGTCGATATCGTACTACTGATAGCCGGGTCGTTTGGAGTAATAACTTTACCTAGGAAAATACAGCCACTATTTGTACCTGTTACAGAGGGTTGGGAGTTACTAATATTTGGAGGCCCAGTAGCACCCACTGTGCAGGCAAAATCCGATTGATAGTAGCCGGTCGAGACGTCATTCATAATATTCTGTAGTTCAGCTTCAAAGGCTCTGACTGCCTGATTAAACTCTATTCGTGCTTGGCGGCCAGAAAACAGCAGAGCGATAGCTACAAACATCGCCGAAGATACAGCGAGCACTATCATCACCTCTGTAATCGTGTAGCCTGCCCCCGGCTCCCCTTTGCCGCCAGCCCGAGCAAGCCGACTAGAAATTAGCCAGCGCTTCATGTGATTTAGTATATTACTTCACGCCACGTAAGTCTATTACTCTTATGGTTGGACTTTCTTGGGTTCAGTATATAATCCTTCCTAATCGGTCGGATTATAGCATAAGCAACATTAGACAACAGAGGCAAATGACTATTCTAAAAAACACGATACCATGACTACATATTGTCATGGTATCAGGGGTAGCTTAGTTGGCTAGAAACCAAGTACTGAGCGTTTATACCACTCAATCAGTGATTCACCGACCAAATAGACAAATATTGTCGCGATAATTAGAAACGGGCCAAATGGTATACGACTTTTGGTAGTAATCTTCTTGAGCATTAGTCCAGGTAGGATTACTACCGTACCTATACAAGACGCTAATAGTAGCACCAGGAACGCCTGTAGTGGGTTCTGGAGCAGTAATCCGATTATTACACCTAGATTCACATCGCCGCCGCCAATCCAGCGGCCACCAGACAGCTGAAACAGCAGGAAGAAAATGCCGCCAGCAATTATTACACTATAAATAGTCGCTAGCAGCAGAGACCAGCCGCCACCAAATATAATATTCACGCTTGCCAGCACTCCTGCCACCACAATCAATGGGTAGACAATACGGTTTGGTAGCAGCATCCAGCGGAAATCATAAATAATGAGTGCCAAGAAACCCGTCAGGATGACGAGCCATGCCGCAAATTGAAAACCAGTCAGTAGATCAGATTGGGTTGTATCTGGTATCAAAAGGTACGAAACTGCAAATAACACCGCTAGTGTTAGCTCTACCACTGGGTATTGCCAGCCAATCGGTTTGCGACAGTAACGACATTTGCCAGCAAGACTAAGCCAGCTAAATAGCGGTATTAGGTCATACCATGCCAGCTGATGCTTGCAGTGTGTACACATACTGCGACCGTTGACTATAGAAAGCTCTGGATGCTTCTTTTTTTTGCCAGATTGTTCGTGTACCCGCCAGACAAGCGCATTAACAAAACTACCAAAGAAAAGCCCCAGCAAAAACCAGATTAAGATAAGCATGAGCCTATACTACCATACAAATAAAAACAGCCCCGTAGACGAGGGCTGTTTTTATAATTCAGCATTTGCTTAATTAGATTGTGAACCAATACAACGTGTAACACTTGGTTCAAGCACATATAGAACAACAAAGTCTCTTGATGTTGGTGAACCACTAGTATTTATTCCGGCACCTTCGTCATTGCAGACCGCATTAAAACGGTAGTTAGCTCCGGTTGTACTACCTGTTGCTGTTGTGCTGTAGGCAAGCGTTTCAAGCTGCGAAGTCTCACCGACAATAACATTGTTTACGTTCCCACAACCATTTGTTGTGTGCGTTGAGCCATTGCGGTTAGCCAAACACTCACTGATAGCAGCCGACATACGGGATGCATCATTGTTACGTGCGTTGTTACGCTGGTTTCGTTGCAAGGCTGGAATAGCCAAGAACACAATCAACATGATTAGACCCGCGATAGCGAGCACAATCAAGACTTCGATGATCGTGAAACCCTTTTGATCTTTTTGTAATTTACTTAACATAGCGCAAATGCCCCCTTTGACTAATGCATGTTAATTCTATGTATGACCTGATGATACAGTCCTCTCTATTAAAACACAAGCATTTTAGAGAGGAAACCTCTACTACTTATCCACCTAGACCAGACTGCCCAGCCAATCCGTAGATTGGTAATAGGATTGCAGCAACCATAATAAAGGCCACTATACCTAGAGCAATCATCATGACAGGCTCGATGATTGTAGAGATAGTTTTAATCTGTTGATCGACTTCTTTTTCGTAATAATCGGCAATCTTTTCGAGCATCTGTTCTATCTGTCCGGATTCTTCACCAATCTTGAGCATCTTTGGCACTAATTCTAGGAAGTTGGGGTCGTTTTCGAGCGCAAATGACAGTGATTTACCACCACGTACCTTGTCCATAGCTTTGTTTATGGATCTCTCAACATGGACGTTGTTGATAGACCTAGCCACAATATCAAGCACTTGCAGCAGTGGCACACCACTTGCTACTAGGGTTGCAGCTGTACGGGCAAATCGAGCCATGTAGAGCTTCATAAACAGTTCACCAATTGGCCAGGCCCGCATTTTTGCCTTGTCTATTACTTCTTTACCCGGGCCTGTCCGTGCCCATTTGGTAGTAACAAAGCCGAGTACAACCGTGATAATAATAACCAGCCACCAGAAATTAATTACAAAATCCGAGACTGCCAGCAACATACGTGTAGTAATAGGTAAACTCGCACCCGCCATACCCTCATAAATGTTCTTGACCTGCGGCAAAACGCTAACCACCATGAAGCCCATGACACCACCCATGACTAGCAGAACGATACCAGGGTAAGCCATAGCACCACGCACCTTGGACATAATTTCGGCGTCTTTCTCTTGCTGGAATGCAATACGCTCTAGCGCCTTGTCGAGTGTACCCGACGTCTCACCGGCGGCAACTAGATTGACGAAAATCTGATTAAAGACTTTTGGATGCCTGGCTAGTGCATCAGAGAATGTACTACCTGCCTCGATATCGGCAATTACATGAGATATTACTACCTTGAGTGGCTTGCTCTGGGTCTGATCTAGAACACTACGCAGACTCTGTACCAGAGGTAAGCCTGCGTTAATGAGCGTTGACAGCTGACGTGCAAACAGAATTCTGTCTTTGGCTTTTACGCGGTTCTTGAACTTCGAGAGTGGATTGTCTCCGCCAGACTCTTTGAGCACGATATCTATAGGTGCCAGGCCGGATTCACGCACTAATTTAGCGGCAGCTTGTTCGCTGTCTGCTTGGACTTCGGCCTTTACCTTCTCGCCGGTCTTGCTGTCGCGAGCGGTGTACTTAAAAGTTAACATGAGCTAGCTCCTGTTAACTCAATATTCAATTTACAATTTACAATTTTCAATAAACGCATCGAACCCGTGCTGTTTGATAATTGATAATTGATAATTGATAATTGGAGCACCGCGATTATCCTCTCATTAGCCTATCTAATTCATCAATATCAACCGCAAAGTTACGAGCCTCTTCGTAGCTAATTGTGCCAGCATGGATGAGGTTCACCAGCGTCTTGTCCATGCTCTGCATACCAAACTCAGCGCCCGTCTGAATAACTGCGTCTAGTTGGTGACTCTTGCCTTCGCGGATAATATTTCGGACTGCAGGTGTGCCTATCAGGACTTCTGCAGCAACCACACGGCCACCGCCAATAGATGGAATTAGGCGCTGCGAACAGATAGCCATCAAGATATTACTAAGCTGCGAACGGATTTGTGGCTGCTGGTGCGGCGGAAAAACATCAATCATGCGATCAATACTCTGAGCCGCCGAGTTGGTGTGCAGTGTTGCAAATACAAGGTGACCTGTCTCTGCGATTGTAATCGCCGCGGCGATTGTTTCTAGGTCACGCATCTCACCAATTAGCACTACGTCAGGATCTTGACGCAAGCTACTGCGAAGAGCGGCACTAAAGCTAAATGTATCGTAGTGAACTTCTCGCTGTACAACCACAGATTTGTTCGATTTGTGCGTAAATTCGATTGGGTCTTCGATGGTCACGATGTGGCTGGCGCGTTCGGCATTGATTTTGTGAATCAGCGAAGCCAGTGTCGTAGATTTACCAGAACCAGTAGGTCCGGTCACAAGCACCAGTCCACGCGGGTATTCTGTGAATTTAGTCATAATTGGCGGCAAGCCAAGCTGCTCTACGGTCACAATTTCGTTTGGAATTAGACGCAGGGCTGCAGCCAAATTTCCGCGCTCATGGAAGGCATTAACACGGAATCGTCCCAGATCGCCAAAGGCAAAACTAAAGTCGAATTCCTTGTCTTTGAGCAAAATCTGCTTCTGATCCTCGTCTAGAATTGCGAATATAAGTGTCTCGACCGCTTCTTCGCTAAGTGCTTCGGCCGATGCTACAGGCACTAGCGAACCATCGACACGTAATGTCGGCGGCAAGCCAACTTGCAAGTGCAAGTCGGATGCCTTTTTTTTGATAACTTCTTCAAGTAATACTTCGATGCGTGGTTGCGCTGAGGCCGCCATGTTAGGTGTCCTTTCCTCTTTGTGTTTTCATAGTCCCTCCCCCTTCTTTAGGCTGCATCATCTGATGCAACGCGTGAAATTTCAGCCATTGTTGTCCTACCTGCCAGAGCTTTGAAATAACCATCTTGCTGCATAGTTACCATACCCTCGGCCTGGG
This sequence comes from uncultured Candidatus Saccharibacteria bacterium, assembly GCA_964644965.1. Lineage (GTDB taxonomy): Bacteria > Patescibacteriota > Saccharimonadia > Saccharimonadales > JACDBH01 > CAZXYN01. The sequence continues at coordinate 51,413 of CAZXYN010000006.1, forward strand.
CAGCTTTCTGGATTTCTGAGCTGGTTGATCGCTTCATGATGAGATCCTGGATCGATTCCGTAACCTCAAAGACTTCATATAGACCAACTCTACCCTTGTAGCCACCAGGGGCATCGGTAGTATCTTTGCCCTTGTACAAAGTATAAGCGTTTTGGTCACGAAGTGGCAAGGTCTCATACCCCAAATCTTTGGCAGCGGCTGCCATGTCAGCTTCTTTTTCTGGCAAAAGTTCGCCTAGGTGCTGCTTTATTATCGATGTTTCATTCTTGTCTGATTCGTATTTTTCAGGGGTAGCTAGCCGACGCACAAGTCGCTGACCAATAACTGCGCGCACTGTACTGGCAATAAGAAACGGCTCGATACCCATATCAAGCAAACGCGGCAAAATACCGGCGGCAGAGTTGGTATGCAAGGTGCTAAACACAAGGTGACCTGTCAGCGCAGCCTGGACAGCCAGGTTGGCCGTCTCGGCATCACGAATCTCACCAACCATTACTACATCTGGGTCTTGTCGCAGCACCGAACGAAGCCCGGCAGCAAATGTCAGGCCAACATCGGCATTTATTTGAATCTGATTAATACCGTTCATCTTATACTCGACTGGGTCTTCAAGTGTAACGATGTTAATAGAGTCGTCCTTAATTTCCTGAATCAATGCGTACAAGCTGGTACTCTTACCAGAACCAGTAGGACCAGAGGTCAAAATCATACCATTAGGGTTAGCTATACCCTTTCTGATCGTCCTGAGCGCCCGACCTGTATAACCCATGTCTTCTAGTTTGAGGCTAGTTCCGGACTTGTCGAGCAAACGAATTACCACCTGCTCACCCCAGACAACTGGCGAGATTGCGATACGTAGATCAATTTCTTTGGCGTCTACCTTAATCGTAAATTGTCCGTCCTGCGGAATGCGGTGCTCGTCAATCTTAAGATTGCTCAGAATCTTGATACGGCTTACTAGCGGTGCTTCGGTGCTCTTTGGTAGCTTCATGATTTCACGCAAAACTCCGTCGATTCGGGCACGAATTTTGAGCTCGTTCTCTAGTGGCTCGATATGAATATCACTGGCGCGATTCTTAGCTGCGTACTCCAGAATTGTGCTCAGCGCCTTGCTGATTGGCGAATCTTGCACAATGGTGCGGATTGATTTGTCTTTGCTTTGGTTTATAGAATTTTCTTGAGTTTCTTCGGCAGCATCAGTAAACGAATTATCGAGTTTGGCCTTGTACTGCATCAGCGCCGAACGAATACCTTGCTCTGAGGCAGTGTATACCTTGAGAGGACGACCAATTTTGTTGCTCAGGAAATCAACTGCCTGGACATTGTCGGCATCTAGCATAGCCACAACCAACCTATGCTGCATTTCGCCAAGAGGAATCGCCATATAACGCTCTGCTATGTCTTGCGGCAATAGCTCGAGCGTGGCTGGATCAATTGGTGCGTTAGACAAATTTACATACGGAATCTTAGTGACTTGGGAGGTAACTTTGGTAAGATCTTCTGCGTCAACGCCGCCTTCTGATACAAGCAAGCCAAACAGTGCCGTTTTTTCTTTTTCGGCCTTACCGCGCAGACTATCAAGTCTGCCTTGATCAATCAGACCCTCTTTTACTAACTGTTCCTCTACCTGCTTTTGGGTGGCAGCTGATAAGACACTCACGAGGCATCTCCCCTTTCGTGCTTAATCAGCAAACGGTTGATTATTACTATTTGGCGCAATTTCAATCCGTACCGTTGGGTTAATCGCGTTGGTATTGAAGACTTCGTTACTCGGCAGCGGAAAATCAGCTGTGATTGGCGTAACGACCTGTGCCGTTTCTTTTTGATCACTAGGTGTAATAAATTTGCTAGAGATAATAAACGAGAAAACTCCAGCGAAGACCACGATTGCAATCAGAGCGGCTATGTCTTGTTGTTTCATCTGGCTTCCTTTCGCTGCTTGGTTATATTCATTAGTTTACAACCTCCGAGGTAATTTTCATGCCCGTATCCGGTTGGTAGTAGGTCTTGCCATTCACTCCCACTTCGAGTAATGAGTTTGTACCATCTAGCTCTATGCGTACGAGGTTAAATGGTCGGATTGACAGGTCAAAGGTCTTGAGCAAATCTTTAAAGCCTGTGTAACTTGTTGTCACATCGAACGAGAAAGGTATTTCCACTGGGCTGCCTTCGGCTGCTTCTTGTTGGGCAACAACATCGTCACTACCACCGATGCCTTCTATTGAATAACCAAACAATAGTTTTTCGATACTTGACGTAAGCGCTGGGAAGTCATATGTATTTGGCAATGCGTCCAGAATCAATGTGCTGTTCGAACCATCTCGTGGACCAGTGCCCTCTGGTGTTCCACCAAGCAAGTTTGGATTCTGAGTATCAAATTTTTCGTACGACTCCTCTAGAGCTGCTACTGCAATTTTGTTTTCTTCGAGCTGCTGTACGGCGATCTCTTTCTTGTCTGCAACTTTACCCAGATAGGCAGACTGGCTCCATAGACCCTTGCTGACCATCAGAGCACCTACTGTAATAACCGAAGCTACCGCAACCAGCGCAAAGATGGTCGTTTGATTCTTGTCGACTGCAGCTCTTTTTGAGCTCTTTTGATTATTCTGCATCTTCGCCTCCTGCAGCAGAGCCATCAAATAAATCTGATGGGGTTGCCTGCGCTCTAGTGGTTACGGTACTTGGGACAATAAGTTCAACATCCAGGGTTGCGTCAAAAATTCTCGGATCAAAGGTCAGTGATATTGTGAAGCTAGCTTCTTTGTCATCACGGCCAAACTGAGTCAATACAACATTTGTGAATGCCGCTACAGGTTCAGCGCCTTCTTCTGGTACAAAGGTCGTGAACTTTAGAGTATCGACGTATGCATTAACTTGCTCGAGACTGGTTGCGGTACCAGACATTTCTATAGTGCTGGTTGAAAAATCTAGTGATAAGCGGCCTAGCCCAACGTCTACAGGTGTAGTCTGGTCAAGATATGTTGTCAGCCTATCAGCAGCTGGGCGACCGTCATATAAAGCCGGCAGACTATTTAGCTGGTTTTGTACACTCAATATCTTGTTTAATTCTTCGTTTGTCTGTAGTTCCGCAGTTAGCGCGGCGATGTCAGCATCTAGGTTCTTGATGTGCTGTTTTTGCACGGCAGAATACGAGAACATTATTATCAATATACCTATAGATACACCGACCGATATAAAGGAAACTAGCGTTACCGTCCGCTTCATCTTCTGCGATTTGATGTGCTGAACTTTTACATCTGGGAGTAGGTTAAACTGAATCATTATTCTGCCCTCTCCGCTAGGATTTTGAGAGGGGCGCATCCCCTCTCAACGCGCGGTGCAACGGAATAAATCCGTATGCTCCGGCTGCTCTCCCCTGCTAAAAATCGGTTGCTCAATACAATCATTCTGCTCTCTCCGCGAGTCCAGCAGCGACACCAAAGTGGTTAGACACACCCAGTAGCTCATTCTGACGCTCGGCCGGGAATGCGATGTTCCGCCATGCATTACCTATCTCTACATTGATACCGAACTTATTAGCAAGATACAGTGGAAATTCTGGTAGCACCGATGCGCCACCTGTTACGATGATTCGCTCTAGTTTGACACTTGGGTAGCGGCCTAGGAAGAATTTGATCGACTTATCGACGTCGTTTACTAGCAAATCAACTGTACCTAGGATCGCATTGTAGATTTGGCCCTCTAGTTTATCCTTGCCCATACCAAATTTGAACACAAATTGTTGAGCCTGCTTGTCATCAATATTCAGGTTCTGTGAAGCCGAGCGTACGATTGCGTCAGTACCTGTTGGCAATGAGCGAATCAGGCGCGGTGCGTTGCCCATAGCTATAACAATATCTGTGGTCTTGCTACCTACATCTATCACCATGACTGGTGCCGCGTTATCGGGTGGTGTTAGTGCGCGGGCTAGGCCTAGGCTGTCTGGCTCAAATGCGATTACATTTAGGCCAATTGACTCGAGCATATCTAGACGTGACTCAATAAACTCATTGGGTACACTGCTGAGCAGTACTTCTACTTTGTCCTTCTCTTTTGGAGAATCTCCCAGTAATGCCCAGTCTAATTTACTCTCTGACACTGGCATTGGTATTAGCGAGTCTGCTTGATACATCAGTGTCTTTTGCAGTTCCGATGGCTGCAAGCGTTCCATGTCTACTACCGTAGTGAACACACGGTTAGAGGGCAGGCCTACGGCAACGTCTTTGGTGGTAATCTTGGCCTGATCTAGCAAATCACGGATTACAGCCAGGACTTTCTGCTGGTCTGCCTTGGCGTCAGACATGCCGATATTACCCTCTAGCGGTGCATAGCCGTAGCGAACCAACGCTTTGGTTGGACCACTGCCTCTCAGCTGCACAACGCGAACTGCCGTTGTACCGATGTCGAGTCCGAAGAAACTTGATACCCCACTCAGTATGCTCATCCTGTTAGAGCTCCGTTCCCTTTGTTGTTTGTATCTTGATTAGCTGCTTCATTGCCCACCTTATTCATTGTCCCTGTAACCATCTAGAGATTCTAACGGGACTCATAATTATCTAAAGTATAGCATAAGGGTTATGAAATCTAGTGTTTTCTTAGTAAATTGGCGGCAATGATTTTATAGATTGATAGGCACCAACCGCATTTGGATTGATTGCCCCTGATCCTGCAGAGCTGGCTGGCCGGCGCAGCGGGCTTGGTGCTAGGTACATTTCTGGCGTGTAGTTGATGATTTCGGCGATGTTACCGCCATTGGCAATACTCTCGCCAACTACAGCATCACGCAGTGTTCCGTTCATACGCAGGAATCGAATATCATTTGATACCAGTCCACCATTTACAACTAGCTGGTTTCGACAGTTGTCGAATACGTTACTAGCATCATACAGATTTCCTGGGCTCTGGGCACAGGTGTAAATTGTTCCACCTTGCGAAATATAAAGCCCGTCAAGACGAGTAACATTACCAGCAATTCGTATGTCGCCCTGTGCGATTATGACAAGGTACGGACTCTGTGCCCATGAACCAGCTGCCGAGTAGACGATATTGTTTCTTACCATGACATCACCTTCTACATAGATTGCGGCTTGTGATCCTACTGGTACAGTCAAGCCATTGATGTTTGTCGTACCACCGCTAGCAAAATATTGGCCTCTCCCGGCACTGATTGAACCCGTCCAGTTTCCTCTGTTGATAGATGCATCGCGTGTATCGTTGTAATAGTCAGTCAAACAGCGCCCATCGCCTCTTGCGCCGCCATACGTAGCCGACCCGGTGTTGGCTATTGTTAGGCCTTTTGGCTGATTGGCGGGTCTATTTGATGCCGAATAGAATTCGTTGATTGTCAGCAGTGAACTTACTGTCAGTTGTGCCGACGCACCAACATAATCAGACCCACGTTGTCCTGTCCAAGCATGAATTCCACCCCTGCCCGAGTCCGGAGTACAGCTGCCGCTACCAACCGCTCCTCCGGTCATAACTTCCCCACCAAAGGTTTTTAGATACGACTTTAAACCAATTGAGACAGGTGTGCTACAAGGGGGTGGGTCGGACGGTATTTGCAACTTTGCCTGTATATTATATACACCAGGTGTGTTGGAATATACCCCTGTAATCGTAATGAGTTGATCATCACTTGGAGCGACTGGACCATAGGCAAGATTCATCCCAGGTGGCGGAGAAATGCCACTTAGTCCCGGCGTAGAGCTAATAACTAATTGTCCATCTGAGCTGCTAATACTAGGGCTACCTGATGGACTAGTGTTACGCACCGAAACTTGCACATCAAAAGTTTCCCCTACCTCAAATGATCCGGGCGGGACAATACTACACGTCGCAGTAGCTGCGGGGGCAGCAACGATGATATTGCTACCACATCTCGGCCCAAACCAGCCAAATGGTCCGTCTTGCATAATGCGCCATTCGTATGGATATGATCCTGGTGCAGCCGGTGCTGTGCGAGTAAAACTAAACGTCACAGTAGCACCTGGCGGTACCGAGCTAACTAGGGGTGAAGTGCTACTTAGATATATGCGATCCTCTGGAGTATCTGGAGGACCGTTTGTCAGATAGTTATTCGTAGAATGATGAGCGCTACCAAGCCTAAAATTACTGTCCCATGTAACACCGCCGGTATTTTGAACTCTCACTTGATACGTAAACGGTTGTCCGGCAACTATAGCACCGACAGGAGATGCACTGATACACTGGGCAACAGCTGCAGGTGGTGGCGGATAACGAAAAGTCATTATAAAGTTTACACCGTAACCACTAGGCCAGGTATTCCAAATCTGCAACCTGATAGGAGTGGTTGTAAGCCCTTGTGCGTTTGGACTAAATAGAGCTGTGTAGTTTTGTGTACCGTAATTCATAAAACCGGCACCTCTCCAAGCATTAGAGCTTCGAGTTACAGCAGGGTTACTAATTGTTCCTGGTGCATTTCCAACTCCATTAGTGTAAATGTCTGGAGGGCAGAATCCCAAGAATGAAACCCCACTGCAATGAGCGAAGAAGTTATGGTTTGGGAAGATGACGAGACTCGCATCATCTTGCGCCACCGAATGAGAACCATCTGGAGCAGTACAGTTAGTTACATTTACCATACCGCCGACTATAGGAGCCCCACAAATTTGCGACCATGGTGGTGCACGGTACCCCGAACCATCACCTGCGGCATGCCCCAACCACGCCTGGTTCGCTGTGCGACCGTTATAGGATAGTGAATTCCCTGCATCGAACTGACAGTCAGCGACTGCATTGTAACCCGTAACATTACCCTCTGGATAAGTAGCATTAACATTTATCGTCCTATAGGTAGTGCCATCCGGCATTGTCTGGATGCCTTTCTCGCCATAGCTACAACCTATAACAAACTGTGCTTGAGCTCTACCTATAAAGATTGCCAGTCCTGCAATAACGGGAATAATCAACAAAACACCTGAAAATAACAGTGTATGCTTGCGTGAAATCAATACAGACCCTTTAATTGTCAGCCTCCTGTTCAAGGTCCGAAACTATAGACTCGATGAATGCAATTTGGTCACTATTGTCAGATGATGTATCAAGTCGCATGAATTCTATCGACTTCTTGTAATACTCTATTGATCCATCAACATCGCCCTCTGCGTAATAAAGTTGTGCCAGGACGGTAAAATCATTAGTGCCAAAGTAGTCGACAGATGCACCCTCCGCTGCTATTTTTTTCTCTATTATATCTATAGCTTCGCGATTTGTCTGAGGGTTAGGTTCTGTATCATCTTGGTCCTGTGCCTCGCTTATATAGTTAGGTACTTTGTACTCTTCACCCTCAAATACTACTGTTTCATAACCAAGCCCTAGGTCAGGCTCAGAATCGGAAATGTATTCTTTCCAGGCAAAATATGCTCCGCCAGCCAGTACGGCTACTAATAGGATTGCGATAAGTACAAAAAACCATTTTTTTGGCAGGCCAAGAATCTTCTTATCGAAGCTACCCACTGTCATATTTTTCTTTTCATCACTCATTGTGACTAATACCTTTGTCCACGCATGTTGCTTATGTCTACCATTGTAGTCATCAAACACATCTAGCGCAACTGTTGCCTATATTTTGAAACCTTAGTCAATTTTCTAGTATTTAGAATATCTCAAATGTTTCAAAAGGGGGTGTTTGCGACATATTCAGACTGGGGCTATCCGTGAGGATAACGATCGCAAAAGGAGGTGGTGGGGTTGGGAGCTGTTTTCGTACCTGGTTGGCACGCGAACATTTGCAGAGACAGTGCTGTCTCGCTCCCTTCCTCACCTCTTACCAATCAGGCAAAACTTCTACCTGGTCGGTGGTACTACTGGGTGATGATGCCGTTGTGACGACGCCTGCCGAAGAAGACACCGGCGAAACCGAGAGCGAGGAGGCCGAGGCCAAGGCGCAATGGTCCATCAGTGTCGCTACCGGTGTTGGGAAGTGACGACTCAGATGGCGGGCTGCTGGTTGGAACGTAGCAGTTGCCATTTTCATCGATCTTCTGTCCATCCGGGAGCACAGGCTGGTCACCAGTGACGTTCGGACAGACATCCACCGGCGGTGGCGGTGGTGGCACGGGGCACGGGGTCTGCTCCTCGGCGGTCAAGTCGCGTGTGCGCGTCTCGGTCACCGTGGTGGCGTTGTCCGTGTCCTCGACCCACTCGCCGTCGACCCAGATGTACGGGGTTGTGGTGCGGGTTGTGGTCTGCGTGACGGTGGTGTCGTCACACTTCCACTCGCCGTCGGTCCACTCGCCGTACTCCACCTTCGGGTCCGGCCTGGGAGTCTCCTCGCAGTCGTTGTAGACCTTGAGGCTGCTGCCCTTGCGGCCGCCCTGCGGGGTGAGCTGGGTGGCCGGAGCCTCCGTGGTCACCTCACAAGACCAACCGTCCGGCACGTTGTACTCCTCGGTGACGTCGATGATGCTGACGCCGATGGGGAGGACGAACTCGGACGGACCGTCGACGATGTCGCCGTCAGCATTGAAGGTCACCGTCACCGGCTCCCTGTCATCGCTGAAGCTGTACGTCAACTCGGCCGTCGAAACCCCAGGCACCTCGTTCACCCAGATCTTCTTCGGGTGGACGACGTACGTGTTGGGCTGGCAGTCGTTGACCACCGTCACCGTGACAACACCGTTGTTGTCTGCCGGCGAGTAGAGGTAGTCCGCAACCTCACAGGTGAAACCCTCGGCGCTGTAGGTCTCCGTGATGACGAGCTGATCCCCCTCAACGAGGAAGAAAGGCTCATCCGTGTCACGGTTACCGTCAGCGTCGATGCTGTACGTCTTGGAGCCGCTGTTCTCGCCCGAGAGGGTGATCGAAGTGGATCCCTCGACGTCCTGCAGCCAGGTCTTGGCCGGGATGTACGGTGTACCGCACGGAACGATCTGGGCTCCCGTGATGGGATCGAAGACAGTCAGCAGGTTGCCCTGCAAGTCCTCTGCCCAGGGGCTGACGGTCGCACCCGCTGGAACACCCACCGGAACACCGGGTTCGGCAACGACAGCCGTCGGCACGCCCTCCACGAGGAGTGGGTACTTGACGACAACGCCATTGACAGCAACCGCTGTGAAGGTGGTCGCATACTGAGTGCCGTTCGGGAGAGTCCCGAGAATCCCGCACTCAGCGTTGGTGACGATCGGCGGAACCGGATCGTCATGGCAGTCCACGGTGAGCACGCCATTGCCACCCTCGGTACCTCCGTACACAGCCCACGTCGGGTTGGGACCCGTTGAGTGCTGATGGAGGAACTCCGGCTCGAACGGGTTGTCCGGGCCGATGAGAGTCTGCGGAAGCGTGTCGTGGCCGATGTAGATGTCCACTTGCTCACACATGCGATCGCCGGGGGCGATGTACTCTACAGCGTTGGCCTGTCCGGTCGTGGTGACCGAGTAGAGGTTCGTGCCGATGAGGGTCTGAGGCCAGATGGACTCGTTCTCCTCGTCGTTCACGAAATCCCAGCCAGTCGCCTGGAACAGCACCGGATCACACGGATCGAGCTCGTCACTCAACCAGACCTTGCCCGAGCCGGTGGCCGGATCGAAGGTATGGCTGAGAGTCGGGTTGCTCTCACACGTGGTCTCCGGTGGGATGCAGTCCGGTGTGATCGTGATCTCGTCGAGCAGCGTCCCACCACCAGTCGCGGCGGTGATGACACTGTCGGCCTCGATCAGTCGGGCAACAACGGTGATGCCCTCCATGGAGGACGTACCACCGGGCATCTCGTAGCGCTCAACTGCACCGGGGGCATTACCCTCGATACCGAAGGTGTTGAGGAACGGACCACCGTTGAAGCTCCGAAAGAGGTACACGTTCGTGAACTCAGGGTCGGCGACCTCGTTCGGACCGATCGGATCCCGCGTGTAGTCGAATCCGAACAAGTCGGGTTCGCACGTGGAGAAGATCGATCCGCTCTGCCCTGGTGTCACCGTGGTGGTCTGGGTTTCGACCTTGCCCTTGCAGACGATCCAGTGCGACACGTTGGCGGGCTGGCCACCAGCGTTGTTCGGCGCCGCGTAGGGCGTACCGGCCACGGGCTTAGGGTACACGTTGTTCCCCGGTCCGTTGCCCAGATCGACGTTGCCGCCCTTGACGACGAGCAGCGAGTAGTGGTCACCGAACCAGCTCTGGTTGAACGGGTTCAGCGTCACCGTGTTGCCGCTGCTGCTGCCATGGGCATTGGTGCTGCCGCCGGCCTGGTTGGCCTGGTGATCGAAGCACTGGTTGGCCTCGGATCCACCGGGAAGCGTTGTCTCCCAGTAGTCCGGGCTGTTGTAGTTGGGGCCGGGATCCGCCTCCGCGAAGGAGCCGGGTACGACCATCGTCACCGAAGCGATGATGGTCGCCACGAGTGCAACGAGCAGAGCTCGTCGCCTCTTGGTTTGCATGTGTCCTCCTAGGGGGACTCGGGAATGTTACTGGTTTACTGCGCGGTACTGCACTACTTACACGTGTAGGTACTACAGGTACTACAAGATGATCGAAGAACAATCCGAAAAAAGTTCCCTACTTGCCCGTTTTCCATCATTCAGAAAGCGGACGATAATGCTCTAGTCCTAGAGCACATGGTCCGCTTTCTGAAATAACAGTAGTATGTTAGCAATTATTTTCAGTCTGAATATGTCAATGAGCTCTTATGACGCGTACTTGGCTAACTCGATAGCAAAGCCATCCGTCCTTACCGTTCCAAAACGTCAAAGATAACTACTATTTTAGTCTATTTTACTATTTTTGTCAATATTTCCTCCACCCCACAACCCATTTTAAGGGTCTCACCCTTAACAGAGATATATTACTGCAAATATGTTACAATCCCTCCATGCCAGCCAAAAACGTAGTCAAACAGCTTCTGCCACATCACTATTATCACGTCTATAACCGTGGTGTAGCGAAGCAGAAAATATTCCTAGAGCAAGCTGATAAACGCTACTTTTTGAACCTTATCGACAGACACCTTAACCCTAATAATATTTCCACTATGAATACTGGCCTACCCTACAAAAAATACCGGCTGAACCTAAACTGCTACTGCCTTATGGGCAATCATTTTCACTTTTTAGTACATACGCTAGAAGATCCGTCGATGCTCACTGAATTTATGAGAAGTGTCGCGACTGCGTATACAATGTATTTTAACCTCAAGTACAAACGCGTAGGACCACTTTTTCAGGGTGCCTACAAAGCTTCCCAGATCACCAATGATTCTTATTTGCAGCATATTTCACGCTATATACATCTAAATCCAAGGAACTACAGCACGTACAAATACTCCAGCTACCAGGCGTTTTTAGGCTTAGATACCAAGCCATGGCTCAAACCACAAGATATATTGGACATCTTTGAAGGCAGCGATTACAAAAGTTTTGTAGAAAGTTACGAAGACCGCCAAGATATGTTAAGTCGGATTAAGCACGAGCTCGCCAATTATTAGTTTTTTGCAGTTTCTTTAACCTGTTAAGGGTGAGACCCTTAACTTCTGACCCTTAACTTCTCCAAAGGGTTATGGTTTAGTTGTTCTGAGATTTTTGTGTTTTGATTTAATCAATCAATTATAGCACGCTTATGTTTATTTGTCAATCTAGTTCACCTCTGTTAGAATGATGACTATGAGTTTATCTATTGGTATT
>CAZXYN010000007.1:0-45223 GCA_964644965.1 uncultured Candidatus Saccharibacteria bacterium
CTAATTGATAACAATATAATTAAACCGACAGCTTACCCCAGCAGGTGGCGCTGTAGATGTAGCGATCGCAAATTGGGTTGCACTGATGTTCGTCACGTAGTAGCCGATGTTCGAACAGCCCGAGCCGTTTGGTGTGATTACTGGGTGTGGATTATTGCTGTTGTAGGCTCCGGTGAAGAATATGGTTGCCAGTACACCGGTACCTGTTCCGCCGCCTGTGTTAATCGTGACGGTGGCTGCAGTATCGGTGCCATTTACACTGGCTGTACCGCCACTGCCAGCCGCGCCACCAGCAGATACGCTTGGGTTGCCGCCGCTGATATTTATGCGGTTGATAGAGATTTCATTGAAGTTGATTCCTTGGGCAGAGATAATGCCGTTTACATTCAGATTCCCGCCAATAGTTGCTTGTCCGCCAATGTCCAGCCGGCCACCGGCATTGATGTCACCAGCTACAGTTAGGTTCTCGCCTAACGTCACCGTGCCTACCACATCTAATATTCCGCCTACAGCGGCGTTGCCAGCAGCCTGCAAATCGTTTGTCTCTATAGATCCAAAGCTTCCAGAGCCTGCAGCCCGAATACTAGGTATACTGAGCGGACCACCAATACTGAGTGCCCCAGCTACATCCAATGTGTCGCGTAGCACAACTTTACCAGTGATTACGGCGTTAGATTCGATGGTTAGGATTTGGCGTGGATCACCGACAATTGCATCAGAAGTCTTGAGTTGCTCTAGAGTCTCCTCTGTTATTTGGGTGGTTTCTAGTCGAACTTCTGTCTCTCTTTTGTTCATAAAGTACATGACAGCATAGGCGGCAGCGGCAATCACCACTACTAGTATAAATAGCAGCAGGTAGATATTGACCTTACCTAGGATATTCTTGATGCCTTTTTCTGGTGGTTTGCCAGCGTTTGGCTTCTTTTCTTCGTTAGACTCATCAGCCATAGAGTCAACGGCTGATTTCTTGGCGCCACTATCTAGAGAGGTGTCTTCATTAGCCACCTGACCCATTAGCTCCTCAGGGGATTTGTCAGACTTTTGGCTGGCGGCTGCTTCTGGGTTTGCACTATTCTCAGGTGCACCGGCAGCTGCTTCGGTTGACTTGTCTTTTTCTTCCATAATGCTTGTTCTTTGCTGTTATCATACCGTCTTCTGGGCATAACCACAACAGGTAACCCTAAGGGCTTAAAGGCGTCGCAGCATAAGCAGGTTGCCGAAGGGGTTAAGTCGTGGCAAAATAGAGCTATGAACTCTCGCCTTGTACGAGCAGCACTGGGGGTGCTAATAGCTATTTTTGCGCTACCTGTGGTGGCGCACGCCCAGCATACCTCGCCAAACTACGAAATTGATGAGGTATTTATAGGAAGCGGCGGTGAGCTCGAGGCCTGTAGTGATGACTATTGTGCTCAGCAGTCTGCCGGTAGCCTTGCTGCTGGTGAGGCTAGCAGCGACAATTATGGAATACTAGCCGGGTTTGGATCGCCGGATGAGCCGACGCTGTCTATTAATGTATCTAATAACAACATAGATATGGGTGTGCTTAATACTTCGGGTACTGCAGCCGCCAGTGCCAACTTCACTGTCAGTAACTATTTATCAGACGGTTATATTGTAAGGGTATTTGGCGATGCTCCAACTAATATTACTGGTCCGGGTACACATGAATTAACAGCACTCAATTCCCCCAACCCATCCCAGCCAGGCGATGAACAATTTGGTATTAATCTGGTCGCTAACTCGGTACCGGGTATTGGCGCTAACCCAATCCAGCAGCCTGATAGCTCGTTCTCATACGGCATGCCATCTATAGGTTATGATCAGGAAGACTTATATAAGTATATAGACGGTGACATTATAGCCGAGAGCGAACAAGAGTCAGGCCAGACAGACTACACTATGTCCATCATCGCTAATATCGCCAATAACACACCAGGTGGTCAGTACAAGACAGTGTTAGTAATCCAAGTAATCGCTGTATTCTAAAATCTGTGGATAAGTGATATGCAATCTTCTTGCTTATGCATAAGGGGTTTGCTACTATTCCCGCTAGGTAACACCTAAAATAAAAAGTAAAAACAAGGAGAAATGCATATGAGTAATACTCATGCAATTTCGCTGAAACGATCGAGTGCACTTGCGGCAGCATTGGCCTTTATGGCTGTACTGTTTGCGGTGAATTTAGCTTCGATCTTCGGCGCACAAGTGGGTGCAGCGCAGCTAACAAGCCGCAGCCTGACACTCAGTAGTACATTGCCCGGTACAGAGCCAGGCGATGGCGTAGCGGGAAGCGCTACAAACGGTTCTGACGCAATTTGGAACTTCTCATTTACGGCACCATCTGCGGGAGGTACTTCATTGACGCTATTGGTCTGTACTGACCCAATCGCTGCCGGCTGTACGACTGCCGGTGCAGGAGCCCCAACTGGTCTAGACATGTCTGGCGCAACCAGTAGTGATGGAACAGTGAGTGCAGCTACTGGTAACTCGCTAACTTTCACGGATACAATTGTTCAGGGAAGCAACACTTTTGCTATCGCTGATATAGTCAATCCTAACGAAATTTCAGCATTCTTTGTGCGTATCGTAACAAGCGCTGGTGACGACGGTGTTGTTGCTAGTGCAATTACCGAAGGCATCGAGATCACCGCTCGCGTTAAGGAAACCCTCGGTTTCTCTACTGGCGCGGTAGTGGCTGGTGGTGTAGACACTCCTTCAACCACATGTGCACCTATAACTACATCTGGTGCAGTCACTCTTGGTAACCCAACCGAGAACGCGCTAGATGTTAATACGAGCTATATTAACTACTCTGCCTTCCGTCTGTACACTAACGCTGCTAACGGCGTAGTAGTGACTTACGAGGGTGAGCTACCACAACGTGGCGGCGGTGTATATAGCCCAACAGCTGATGCGCTTAACTCTATCGGTGCTACATCTACAGCATCTGCAGCTGGTACCGAGCAATTTGGTATAGCCGTAGATGGTGGTATTGGTGGTAACGGTGGTGCTACTACGACAACTGTCAACAGTATTACCGGCGGCGCTGGTAATGTCACTACTACTTACCTGAACGACGACACAGTCTTTGACTTGACAGGTACCCCAGTTGCAGGTGTGCTGACAATACCTACTAACTATAGAAATGGTGAAACAAATAGCTACGCATTCACAGCTTCACAGGCAAATGCAAATGCAGCTGTAACGATTGCAAATGCAGCTAGCTACGTAGACTGCGTAACAGTCCCTGTAAAATATGTTGCCAACATTGGTCCTCTGACACCAGCTGGTACATATACCACAACTATTGTTTACTCAGCAGTTCCTACTTACTAACACATAGGTGTAATATCTCTTAGAACATAGATTCTAACCTTAAACAAAACCAGCTTGCCGGACATAGCTCCAAAAAGGCAAGCTGGTTTTATCATGAAAACAGATGAAATAGTGTAAAATATCAGGCATGAGCAGTATGAATATACGACGTGTTCTTTGTTTGCTAGTGCTGTTCTTTCCGATGTGCGCCCTTATATTGCTATCAGTTTCGCGTGCTGCGGCATTTGATTATCCAAGGCTTATATCACGAAGCCTATCATTGGGTACAACAGAGCCTGGGGTCTCGACAGACTATACCTTTAGCTGGCGTTGGCCAAGCAGCAGCTCTATAGGCTCTGTGCGATTCCTGCTGTGTTCTGACCCATATGTTCTTGATACTTGCTCGTCGACGCCTCCTGGCGACTTTTCTGGTGCGGTGCTAGATAGTCAGTCAGGTGCATTAGGCGGCTTTGGCATCTCGAATCAATCAGCAAACGAAATAGTCATAAGCCGGGGGTTGAGCGGTGCAACCGGCACCGGGCAGTACACCTTTGTATTTGATGACGTTATAAACCCGACTGGGCTACAGCAACCCTTCTTTGTTCAAATATTTACATATTCTAGCACTGATGCATCTGGAACACCGAGTCACGTATCGAGCGTAGCGAACGCTACCACTACAGCAATCGGCATCAACACAAAGGTACCTCCTATTCTTTATTTTTGTGCGGCGCTCACCATAAGTGAGTGGTGCAATCATGTGAGCGGTAGCTATATCGACTATGGTGATCTGTCAGCGGTCGTGACAGATTTGGGGAATTCACAGTTTGGTGTTGCTACTAATGCTCTGGGCGGCTACGTTGTTACGGTAAATGGCAAGACAATGACATCGGGTAATAAGGAAATAGCCGCTATAACCGTGCCATCTGCAAGTAGTATAGGAACAGCCCAGTTTGGCATAAATCTGCGTGCCAATACCGATCCGCCAACTGGTCAGGACGCCATAGGAACCGGTATCGGTACGGTAGCCGCTGACTATGATACGCCTGACATGTTTCTTTATAACGATGGTGATGTAGTTGCTAGCGCCGTAACAGGGAGTATGTTTAACACATACACCGTTACATATGTAGTCAATGTACCGTCAGACCAGCCATCAGGTGTCTATAACACAACAATTACCTATATTTGTACTGCTTCGTTTTGATGGTACAATTAGCCTAATTCGCTAATGTTTTACAAAAAAGAGGGGAGAAAATGAAAAAATCACTGAGGTTATTAGCCGTGTTCGCCGTGCTCGCAGGCTTTGTGGCGGTACAACTAGGTCAATTAAGCGCGCAATCTAACGCGTTAGCTATCCAGCCGCGCAAAGATTATAACCTGAGTCCAGGTGAATCAGTAGATGATGTGCTAACGGTAACAAACCGCAACACCGAGCAGCCGCTTAACCTGAAGTTAACAGTTGTGGATTTCCAGGCACAGGATGAATCCGGGACCCCGCAGCTTATGCGAAATAGTACCGAACGTACTGCTTGGTCGCTCAAGAACTACATAGAGATGCCTCAACAGGTAACAGTAAACCCAGGTGAGACAGTTCGTATTCCGATTACTATCAGTATGCCTGCAGACATTGGTGCCGGCAGCTACTATAGTGCGATTGAGTATGCTGCAGTTGGGCCAACATCTGACCAGCAGGTTAATATTTCCGCATCTGGTGTTACGCTGGTGTTTGTCAAAGTTCCTGGACAAGCAAAACAACAGTTGACCTTCGAGCAGTTTGGCACATTCGTACCAGACGACAGTGGGACGGGGGGTTCATTTAGGGGAATTTTCTTCAGCGATAAACCAAAAGTATTGGCATATCGGCTGACTAACGAAGGCAATGTAGCCGAACAGCCAAATGCCAGTATCGTCGTGAAGAATTTCTCTGGCGAAACGGTCTACATGATTGCCGATGCCAATCCAAAAGACCAGCTTGCATTGCGTGGCCAAACTCGTCGGTTTGATGCCTGTATCAGCCCAGAAGACATTACTCAAACAACAGAAACCGGTACCGACATAAACGCGGTTGTGTGCGGTGACACCGAAAAGTTCAGCCCAGGGCGATACACTGCCGAACTAACAGTACTTTACGGCGAGAATGGTAACGAAACTCGTGAAATCACTGCCAAGGCTACCTTCTGGGTACTACCATGGTGGTTTATAGGCCTAGTAGCCATAGGTATCGCAATCGTTGCTGGCGCAATCATGTATGTATACCGACGTGTCCAAGATGTACGCAGTCGCAAGACTCGCCGCCGCTAATCGACTAGCCAAGCGTAAGCAGTCTGGGGTACTATAGATGGTAAGTATGAAAAAACTGCACAGATTTCTGTCTGGTCTCGGTGTACTGGTGTCGTGCTTGTCGATTCTTTCTAGCCAAGCTATAGCTCAGACGTCTGTTCCAACGCCAAACCCGGGTAACGAAGGTATTGGTATGGAAGGTCGCATTCAGCAGCCGCCACCTACCGACGCGCCGACAATATCGCTGCCAGCAAATGGTGCGGTGTTTACCGAAATCCCAATTACTGTCACCGGTCTATGTACAGATGGTCTACTGATACGAATATTTAAGAACAATGTATTCGGCGGTTCGGCCATGTGTGATGGTGGCAGCTATAGCTTGCAAATTGACCTATTCCCAGGGCCAAACGAGCTAGTTGCCCGCCAGTACGATGACCTGGATCAGGCAAGCCCGGAATCAAACAAAATCAACGTGGTATATGATATCGAGGTGCCATTTGTGCCGGGCTCACCAGATCAAGTCGCACAGCGTATTACCCTTACGACCAACTTTGCCCGCCGTGGTATTGACCCTGGTCAAGAGCTGGTATGGCCAATGACTATCAGTGGTGGTCGTGGCCCCTATGCAGTCAGTATTGACTGGGGAGACGGGCAAGATCAGCTCCTGACTCAGACCTCTGCTGGTACATTTGATATCAAGCATGTCTATGATCGTCCGGGTGTCTACAGAATTATCGTCAAGGCAACAGATGCCAATGACCAGTCAGCATTTATTCAGGTAATCGCAATCGTCAACGGTGTGCCGGTAGACACGGCATCTGTCGATGCGCCACCTACGGCTTTACGCACACGTGTGCTCTGGCAGCCAGCGCTGATCATCTTCCCGCTGTTACTGTCTTCCTTCTGGCTGGGCAAGAAGTACCAGCTCAAGAAAGTCCGCTACCGAATGAAGCATCGAATAGTTCCTATCGACAAGTAACCACACCTCTCTGCGCCAGCAAACCTGCTGTCCGGCTGAAATTGCAGGGCCTGGCCTTGCAACTACAGATATGCAAGTTCGTATTTTAGTTCGTCTAGGATCTTTTTCTGTGCCTCATAGTCTGCCGTGAACCTCTTGTAGTCATCAATTCCTTCAAACATTTCCAATATCTGATCGGGCTTAACCCAATCTGCACTACGCTTTCCTAAATAATATGTATAGCTTGACCAACGATAAGCTTGGTAGTTTGCCGGGTTCAGATGAATATAGCGACTAACATGCTGTATGTATGAGTCATTAGAGATGGGTGATGCCTTAAATCTCTCTTGGAAAAGATGGCCAACTCGCCCGTACTTTTTATTGAAATACATCGTATATGCGGTGCCAACAGAGGTCATAAGCTTGGTTATAGCAGAACTATCATCTTTAAGGTATAAGAGTAAGTGAAAGTGATTTTTCATCAAGCAAAATGCCACTAACGATACATCGTCAGAGTATTTGTTGTATGGCCTACCGCTGTTGTCAGTTATTTGTTCTTTCGACAGGTGTCTTTTCAGAATATATAGAAAGTAGGAGAAGTCGCTATCTTCAATGAAAATGTCTCGTTTTTCTACCCCGCGGTTATAGATGTGGTAGAAAGTTTGTGGACAAAAAGTTTTCCTCGAATTTCTACTAGGCATACTGAAGTATAAAACTATCTAATACCACAATACAAGGCCTGGCCCTGCAATATGGTATTATATGTTTATGGTTAAGAAAGTATTTGTGGGGCTCTCTGGTGGAGTCGATAGTTCGGTGACAGCAGCACTGCTAAAACAACAGGGCTTAGACGTCACGGGCGTGTATATGAAGAACTGGAGCCAGGATCTGCCAGGCTTCGAGTGCCCATGGAAGCAGGATTATAACGATGCCAAGCGTGTGGCCGTGCAGTTAGGGATTCCGTTCAAGCTGTACGATTTTGAGACCGAGTATCGCCAGCGCGTTGTTGACTATATGGTAGACGGCTACAAAGCTGGCCGCACACCAAATCCTGACATCATGTGCAACCAAGAGATTAAGTTCAAGCTGTTTTTAGAAGCAGCTATAAGCGATGGTGCAGATATGGTTGCAACCGGGCATTATGCAAAAGCAGAAGATGGCAAGCTGCTGACCGCAAAAGACGATAACAAGGATCAAACGTATTTCCTCTATCGAGTTGACGAATCAGCCCTGCAAAAGACTTTGTTCCCACTGGGCGGACTCACCAAGCCAGAGGTGCGCAAGCTGGCCGACAAGTTCGGCCTCGTCACCGCTAGCAAAAAAGAGAGCATGGGGATCTGCTTTGTTGGCAAGGTAGGGATCAAAGAATTTCTTATTCACGAGCTCGGTGAGCAGCCGCACGGGAAGATTATTAATCAGCACGGACAAGAGATTGGTCAGCATGACGGTGCGATTTATTACACAATTGGCCAACGCCGTGGACTAGATGTTGGCGGCGGTCTGCCGTACTACGTGGTCGGCAAAGATATGGACAAAAACGAGGTCTACGTCACGACAGACCTAGCTGACGACAGACTATGGGATGATGAGCTCAGGCTGACAGATATGCACTGGATTAATGCTGTACCAGACGGCGAAATAGCCGTGAAAGTTCGTACGCGTCACCGTGCCCCATTAGTCGATGGTACGCTACATATAGCGTCTCCTGGTGTAGACAACGCTACAGGTAGCGTACCGACGCTAGATATAGCGCTTCGTGAAAAGATTCGTGCCCTGACCCCAGGCCAATCTGCAGTCATCTATAGTGGTGACCAGTGCCTAGGCGGCGGCATCATAATTTAGACATAGAAAAACCGGTCAGTGTGATAAGTGTGAGCAAAAGCTCAAACAAGTACCTTCTGACCGGCGTGGTTCTGTTGTTGCTGTTCCCGTGGATTCTCCCTGAGTAAATTGACCCAGAAAGCCTATGTATTCATCCACCGCGGAACCGTACACGAGTCGTGACTAGACCCTGTTGTTGGCAATCTTGAGCGCAAGCTCGTCGGCTTCCTTCTTCTCGAGTTCTTCGATCTCCTTTTCAACCAGGTAGCGGTTGAGAAGGGTGAAGCGATGAACACTACGAATGAAAAAACTAAGAGCTAGCTGTGCCATGGCTATCGTGAAGAGCATGAGAACCAATCGTTCACTGAAGGAGGGGGCAGTCGTGGAGAAGACGGTGAAGAGCAAACATGCAGCTAGCAGTAGGATTACTCCACTGGAAGCAGAATACGCGAGTGCAGCATGCCTCTTGTTGCTAATCATGACTGAAACCTTTCGGTAGATGAAACGGGTTGTGAAAGAACAACTAGAACCTATACATTATAGCAAATTATTGCCAAATTGTCAAGTATGCATAAGCGTTATTCTCATCTGTTGGCAAAAACTCATGACCTCTGTTAGAATAGGGGTAATATGACAGCACAAGAGATTCGTAACTCATATCTGGAGTTTTATAAGCAGCGTGAACACACGGTAATCCCGCGTGCATTACTGGTGCCATATAACGACCCGACTACACTGTTTACAGGAAGTGGCATGCAGCCTCTGATTCCATATCTACTCGGCGAACCACACCAGAGTGGCGTACGACTAGTAAACAGCCAGACCTGTCTGCGCGCCCAGGATATTGACGATATTGGCGACAACCGCCACACAACCTTTTTTGAAATGCTGGGCAATTGGTCTCTGGGCGATTATTTCAAGGAACAGCAAATCCGCTGGTTCTTTGAATTCCTGACTGATGTGGTTGGGCTCGACCCACACAAAATTTATGTGACGTGTTTTATCGGCAGCGAAGAGCATGGCATAGGTCGCGATGACGAGTCCGCAAGAGTCTGGCAAGAAGTATTCAAGGAAAAGGGAATTGATGCTGGGATCGTGGAGATTGGCTCACAAGCAGATGGCGACAAACGCGGTATCAAACCTGGCGAGCGAATCTTCTTCTATGACGACGGCGAAAACTGGTGGAGCCGCGGTGGAGGCCTGGACAAGACACCGATCGGTGACCCTTGCGGACCTGACAGTGAAGTATTCTATGATTTTGGCGAGCAGAACCACTTGGATGGCTACGGCCAGCCACATCCAGCCAGCGACTCTGGCCGGTTTATGGAAATCGGCAACCAAGTGTTCATGCAGTACCGCCGTACAGAGACAGGCTTTGAACCACTAGCCAAGCCAAATGTAGACTTCGGTGGTGGACTAGAGCGGATTGCGGCGGCTGCAATCGATAGCCCAGACGTATTCCGGATCAGCCTGATGAAGCCGATAATCGACGAGCTAGAGAAACTCAGCGGCAAAAAGTATGAATCGCACACAGAGAGCATGCGTGTGATTGCTGATCATTTGCGGGCGGCAACCTTCCTAGCTGTCGATGGCGTTAAGCCAAGTAACAAGGAGCAAGGTTATGTTATGCGCCGGCTAGTCCGCCGGGCTGTACGGTTTGCATTTGACCTAGGAATCGAACAGAACTTCTTAGAAAACATTGTACCGGTCATAACCGACCTATATGCAGATGATTACCCAGAGGTAGCTAACAAGCGCCAAGAAGTAGTGGATGTGCTCATCAGAGAAGAAAAAGCCTTCCGCCAGACTCTGCGCAAGGGGTTAAAAGAACTAAACAAAATGGCTATGGCCAATCCAAGAACCGAAACAATTTCGGTAGATGGTAACACAGTTGAGAACACGAGATTCAGCAGCAAAAACTATCTAAATGGTAGCAACTTATTTACCCTCTATGATACCTATGGATTCCCAGTTGAGTTGAGTGTAGAAGAGGCGTTTAAACAGGATATCGAAGTAGTAGATGGATGGCGCAAAGAGTTCGATACAAAAATGAAAGAACAGCGGGAGCGCAGCCAAACTGCCGCCAAAGGTACGTTCAAGGGCGGCCTGGGCGGTCAGACCATGCAGCACAAAAAATACCACACCGCCACTCACCTGATGTATCAGGCCTTGCGTGATGTTTTGGGTGACCATGTCATCCAACGTGGGTCTAATATTACCGAAGAACGCCTGAGGTTTGACTTCAGCCACCCCGAAAAGGTCACCCGCGAGCAGCTGGATGAGGTAGAAAAGATTGTGAACGAACAGATCGAAAAAGATCTCAAGGTGACTTGGGCAGAATACCCGACGCCAGAAGCTACCGGCCCGCTTGGTGCGCTAGGGCAATTTGGCGACCGCTATGGTGATACGGTAAAGGTCTATAAGATGATTGCCGACGGGGCGGAAAAGCCATTTAGTTTCGAAATCTGCGGTGGGCCGCATGTAGACCACACTTTGCAGTTGTTCGAAGACGGCAAAAGGTTTAAAATCGTCAAGGAAGAAGCAAGCAGCGCCGGCATCCGCCGAATAAAGGCTGTATTAGTCTAAAAACCAAACGAGGGAAACATGAAGCCAGAAAACATCATATTGTCGGTGCACGAGCGCGCTGATAAGGTTCTTGATATTGCCGTAAACCCAGTGAGCGCGGTTCGTGACGCGATAGGTATTTTTCATAAGCACGGAAACCCTACAGATTTCAACTTTGAGTTAAATGAGACGGGAAACTTTGCTATTCGTCCGCGCTACGGTGTGGCGATCGAGTCGATTGTTGGGTCGGCAGCAGAGATTGTCTATGTAGATGAGTCAGGTGCCGAAAAATCTTTGGTTGCAGCTCTGTAAATTACCCCTTGACAAGCATAACCACCGGGTAGATACTGAATCTCAGAGGTTCATCTCGCAAAAAATATAAACAGGCTGACAACATGTCATTTATTTCTGTAACAGGCAATCACTTTGAAATAGAGGTTGGCGAACACGACTCACAAACTTTTACCGAAAGACTAATGCAAGGTCTGGGAGCTCTCTCGACAGGACCAATTAGACGAACTATTACAAAGGAAAAAACAGTTATCAGTGGCGATGCTGTAGAAATTGATGACCCGAAGAGTTTGATTGAGATAGTGGCTGCAGATGCAGAGATAGAAGCACAGGCCGAAGACAATGATATGCTTGTTGTCTGTCTTGGTCACAGCGCGGTATTTAGCGAGATTATTGATAGTCCAAATAACGAAGTTTTCGATAGACTTAAGCCATAGACAACCCTGTTTTCGTGCTACAATATAGGGGATATGCTTAAGAATTTTAAACGCCCTTCTTTTGGGCGTTCTAAGAAGCCAGAGGGAGAGCAGCCAGAATACATTGTCGGGCTTGATATTGGTACCGAGAATGTCAAAGCGCTGGTTGGCCAGGTCAAAGACGACCAGATAGAGATTATCGGCATGGGTAGAGCCCATCAAGACCTAGCTGACATGCAAGCTGGGGCAATTGCTGATATTGCCAGCGTGGTTGCCAACTGCGATCAAGCTCTCAGCCAGGCAGAAAAGATGGCAGGTGTCAGTGCAAGAGGCGTAGTAATTGGTATTGCTGGTGAGCTCGTAAAGGGCATCACTACATCTGTCAGATTTGCTCGCAAGGACCCAAGCGTACCACTAGACATGTCCGAGATGGAAAAAATTATCGGCTTAGTCCAGGAGCGAGCGCTCAAAAAAGCCAAATCTCAACTAGCTTGGGAATTAGGCGGCAAGGACGTAGAGATTCGACTGGTCAACAGCGCGCTGGTAAGCATTACGATTGACGGCTATGCCGTCAGCAGCCCAATTGGCTTCCAGGGGCGAGACGTGTTGATCCAACTTTATACAGCTTTTGCACCGCTTGTACATATTGGTGCATTGGAGCGAACAGCCAACGAACTCGATTTAGAATTGCTAGCTGTTGCAGCCGAGCCATTTGCGGTCGCCCGCGGTGTTATCGGTAATGATCCAAACGCCAACATGAGCGCTATCCTAATGGATGTTGGTGGCGGCACTACTGATATTGCTGTACTTAACGAAGGTGGCGTCGAGGGTACCAAGATGTTTGGTATCGGTGGCCGGGCTTTCACGCGTTCGGTAGAGCGCGATATGTCGACTGATTTTGAGCAAGCCGAGAAGCTCAAGCTATCTGTAGATTCTGACAAAATTCCAGCTCACAAAAAGGGTCAGATCAAGGACGCTCTAAATAAGACACTTGATGTTTGGATTAGTGGCGCCGAACTGGGCTTGGGCGAATTTACCAAGCTAGATCATTTGCCACATCGAATTCTATTGTGTGGTGGTGGTTCATCGCTCGAAATGCTGATGGAAAAGTTAGCAGAGAGCAACTGGTATACAACCTTGCCGTTCACACGTAAGCCAGTTGTTCAGCATATTTCGCCGAGCCAAGTTGTTGGAATTGTTGACAAAACAGACGCAGTCAACGACCATACTTTTATCACAGCAATGGGATTACTCCGGGTGGGACTCGATACATTGAATCAACAAAACCCAGATAGTAAACTAGGCTCGATTAAGGAAAGAATAAATAAACTTCTAAGCGTATAAATTTATGGCAGCAGAGAAAAAGAGAACACCAGCTAGCGGCAGCAAGGAAACCATCTACGTAGATGTCGATGATGAAATTACTCATATTATCGACAAACTGAAATCGTCGGACAAGAAAATTGTAGCTTTGGTATTACCAAAGCGCGCCAGTGTCTTGCAGAGCATCGTAAATATGAAGCTGCTTAAGAAGGCTGCAACTGGTTCGAAAAAGAGCTTGGTGCTGATTACGTCTGAGACCGCTCTACTACCACTTGCTGGTGCGGCTGGCATACATGTTGCGAAGAGTTTGCAAAGTAAGCCAGTGATTCCGCCGTTGCCAGAGAGCATGACAGATAGTAGCGAGGCAGAAGAGATTGATCTAGGTGATGATGCACAGACACTAGATAAAACTGCCGCCGTTGGCGCCCTGGCTGCAGCCAGTATTGTTGCTAATGATGACGACGAAACCGAGACCGTCGAATTCGACAATCTAAAGGTAGACGACGAACCAGTGAAGACTGATGGCAAAAAACCTAAGAAAAAACGACATCTCAAGGTGCCAAACTTTGATCGTTTTCGGATTGGGTTTGTATTGGCTGGACTGGCCGCATTCCTAATGATTGTCGGTTGGTTTATGGCATTTGTAGTTTGGCCAAAGGCTACGATTGCTATCGAGACAGATACGTCATCTGTTGTTAGCTCATTTGATTTTACTGCCAGCACAGAAGCTACAGAGGTAGATGTAGAGAATAATATAGTTCCGGCGACACTAAAGGAATCCAAGAAAACTGACAGTGAAAAAGCTACTGCCACAGGCCAGCGCGATGAAGGCACCAAAGCCAGCGGCGAGATAACTCTGTCTGTGGTATGTGGACCTGGCGCAGCCGTGACAGTTCCACGAGGTACGGCTGTCAGCACCGGCGGTCTTAACTTCATTACCCAGCAAACGGCTACATTGACATCACCAGACTTCGGTAGCGGTAGCTGTTTCTTCCGAGATTCTGTCGATGTGCTAGCTGCTCAGAATGGCGAGCAATACAACATAGAAGACGGCAAGACATTTAATGTTGCCGGATTTAGTTCAGTAGATGGCGAGAACGACGACAACTTTAGTGGTGGAACAACCAAGCTAGTGAAGATCGTCAGCCAAAAAGACATAGATGACGCAGTAGGGCGAATAAACAGTCGCCAAGGCACTGTTGCAACCGACGAATTAAAGGCAGCGTTTGAAGCAGAAGGTTTGCTGCCACTCGAAGAAACCTTAGTAACAGGCGAGGCAAAAATTGTCTCAAACCCTGCAGTAGACAAAGAAGCCACAGAATTTACCGTTACTTCAGAAACGACTTATACAATGTTGGGTGTACAGCGCGATGACTTGGCAGAAGTAATAAAGTCAGACATCGAGGACGAAGTAGACTTGTCCAAGCAAGTAATTATTAATGACGGAATAGACGACTCAATAATGCGAATCAACAATAACACTACCCCAGGTCAAGCCTTCATAAGCTTCCGTACATCTGTGACGGCTGGTCCAGAAATTGATGAGCAAGATATTAAGGACAATGCTATCGGTAAGAAGCGTGGTGAGATTGAGAACTATGTAGAGAGTATTCCGGGAGTCCAGGAAGTCGAAGTCACCTACAGTCCATTCTGGGTATTCTCGACACCAAAGGCTGCCAAGAAAATAACCATTGTGGTCGAAAAACCAGAAGCTGAACCAACAGGGAATACCGACAGTACTGATGAATAGTGGTATGGCGGCGGCACTGGATGTGGGCGATCGCCGTATTGGTGTAGCGTTGACTTCTCTGATTGCTAAATTGCCGGCACCTTATGACACAATAGATCGTTTGCAAACACCTGATGCAATTGGTTGGATTTGCGACTTTGTTGCAAAAGAGAACATTACTGTGTTGGTGGTTGGATTGCCGCGCGACATGCAAGGTACAGAGACAGAACAGACAAAAAAAGTCCGTTTATTTGTAAGCGAACTTGCTAGTAAGATTGATATTCCAATCGTCATGCAGGACGAGGCTGTGACATCTGTCAATGCCGAAAATCTGCTAAAAGCCAAGGGGAAGCCATACAACAAAGCCGATATAGACGCAGCAGCAGCTGCTATAATCCTCCAGGACTATTTATCAGAGCAAGAAGGAAACACGGGATGAATCCCGTAAGTTCTGGAGGCAAAGTAACCGCCAGTTCAAGAACATCGGGAGGCTACAATAATAAGGTATGCGCAACAGGACAAAGGGAACTAACGGGATGAAACCATACAAACTAGGCAGAGGTAGCGGTCGCCGCTGGGGCAAAATCAGCCTATTCCTACTACTTGCAGTTGTGACTGCAGCAGTTGGCGGCTATATTGGCGTGAAGCGTATTTATGAACACAATCTACAGCCAGTTAATCCGAATTCTACAGAACAGGTAACATTTACGGTATCTAGCGGAGAGTCTAGCGCCCAAATTGGCGAAGAGCTCGAAGAAAAGCAGTTAATTCGATCTAGTCGAGCATTCAAGCAGTATGTACGCAATAACGAACTTGGCCAGAATTTTATTGCCGGTACTTATAAACTTAGTCAATCTATGAGTGTCCAAGATATTACTAAGGTACTAACGGAGGGTGATGTGGCAGAAGATTTATTTACAATCTACCCAGGAAACAACCTCGACCAGATCAAGCGATTATTTCTAGACAATACGCACTACAGTGAAGCCGAGATAGACAAGGCACTAGATCGTAGTCAGTATAACGATCACCCGGTTGTTGCAGAGATACCAGCTGGCAAATCACTAGAAGGTTTCTTGTACCCTGACTCATACCAGTTCGTGGCTGGAACCACGCCGCAGACTATCATTAGTCAATCACTAGACGAGATGGGAGAAGCTCTGACCGCAGAAATCAGACAAGGATTTACTAATCAGGGACTTAGTCTTTACGAAGGCGTAACATTGGCGTCAATCGTAGAGCGTGAAGTAGGCGCACGTGACATCAATGGCCGGGTTAATAATAATCGGTCACAGGCCGCTCAAGTGTTTTTGAAGCGCCTATCTATCGGTATGATGCTGCAATCAAACGCTACTGACGGCTACCCAGCAGAATATGACACATATTCAATTCCTGGCTTGCCACCATCACCAATCGGCAGCGTCACGACTAGCTCGCTTAGTGCAGTGGCTCAGCCATCAGATACCAATTATCTGTATTTTGTATCTGGTACTGACTGTATTACACGGTTTAGCGAGTCAGAAGCTCAGCATGAACAACTTAAGAGCATCCATGGTATTGCTAAACCTGAAGACAATTGCCGAGGCTAGTACAGATTGCTACAAACGCTTTTGCTTGATACAATAACCACTATCTTTCGCCTAAGAACTAATCGCAAAAAGGTGCTACTCTGGACATTCGACCCGCTAAAAAACCTGTAAAACGTGCGCTCGCACAAACGTCAAGGACGGCGGGACCTGCCTTGCCATCTCCAAAATCTCGAAAGCGTCGCAAGAAGCTGTTATCGAGGAAGTTTCTTGTGCGATACGGAATATTGGGCGCAAACCTCGTAATCATAGCCTTTGCTGGTTATATGGTGATAAGCCATTCTGATAGCAATGCTGCGGTCTACGGTGCAAACAACAATAATCAAGCCAACATTAGCCCACTGGATGAGATTTCAGCCGCAGATATTGCAGTCAATATCGCTAGAATGGCAAACCTACCAGAGGTGATTGCCGTTACAAACTATGCCGATACGGTCAACGCCGAACTAGAAACATTCACGGTGGACCGCGACGTAGCCAACATCCCACAAATTATCACTGCCGATCTCAAAACCTTGGCAGATATCAGGGAATACATAACCCAGCCAGGCGATACGGTCAGTGGGCTTGCAGAGCGTTTTTCGGTAACATCAGACAGTATCAAATGGTCAAATGACTTAACCAATGATGCGCTCCAGCCTGACATTCGCCTAAGAATACCACCGATGAATGGAATTATATACACGGTTCACAGTGGTGATACCCCAGAAAAATTGGCCCAAGTATATAAGGTCTCAGCCAAAGAAATTATACTTTTCAACGATGCCGAAATAACTGGGCTGGTACCTGGCAAGACAATCTTCCTGCCAAATGCTCAGAAACCTGCACCAGTGTTTAATTTCTATGTACGTTATGGCAACAACGGCTATGATCCTGGCTGGTGTACTTATTATGCGGCAGCTCACGGTGGTGCACCGGCAGGCTGGGGGCACGCTCGTACTTGGGCTGTGAACGCTTCTCGTACCCCTGGCTGGGTTGTTAGCAAAGTACCTGTCCCTGGAGCGATTGCACAAACAACGGGCGTTTCAGGCGACCGTGTTGGCTGGAGCTGGGGTCATGTTGGCGTAGTTGAGCAGGTAAAACAAGAGAACGGGCAGTATTACATCAAGTACTCTGATATGAATGGTATTGCTGGATTCAACAGAGTAGGCCACAGTGAATGGGTGCCTGCACTCGATAAGTATCAGAACTTTATCTACAAAGTACAATAACAGAGGTAGTACGGTCTATGACCCCTGGTATAGGGGGTTTGACGCATGGTTGACATTTTGCTACCATGTGGTTTGCAAAATAAGCATTTATGGGATTATTTACCCCTGTTAAGTGTAATTTTTGCACCATCTGTAAGCAGAAATAGTATTATAGAGGTAAGGAAGGTCGATTTTCCTAATCCCAGATAAGCAAATAAACGTTTACAGATAGGTCCAGGGTGACTTCGGTAACCCTAAGGAGTTAGTTATTTCTCGTTTGCCTTCAATATTACCAAAGCAACCGTCCAAATCGTCCACTGCTACGGTAAAAGTTTCGAAATTCAATTGGCTTCGTCATCCAGCGAAGTACTATAGGCGCCACCGTAAGCGCGTTGTTAGATACGGATTAATTGCCGGCAACCTAGTTGTTGTAGCGGTAGTTGTTGCTGTCATTACTACAAACTCTGGGGGTAATGCGGCAAATTATCAGGCGTTATCTACAGCCGAAGAATCACATACCTCTAGTCCTCTAGATGCACTTTCGGCGGCAGATATTGCGGTCAATGTGGCTCTAATGGCACGCCTGCCAGAAACCGGTTTGATTATAAATGACGCAGATTCTGTAAACGCAGAACTTAGTGCTAGTGTGAACTCTTATGAAACAGTCCTCAAGCCACAAATCCTAAGTTCTGACATCAAGACAAAGGCCGATATTCGCGAGTATGTGGTAGTAGACGGCGATACATTGGCTTCACTCGCCGAAAAATTTGGAGTTACGTCAGATAGTATTCGTTGGTCCAGTGATCTCCGTAGTAGTACACTGCGAGCTGGTACTACACTAATTATTCCACCGGTAAACGGCATTGTTCATACCGTCAAGGCAGGAGACACGCCAGACACGCTTGCTAGTAAGTACAATGTCGACAATACATTAATTACACGATTTAACGATGCTGAAATATCCGGCCTAGTGGTTGGAGAAAGAATCGTTGTGCCGGGCGGTGTCATAAAGGCCGCACCAACTGCTTCAAGTCGACCATATTATGCCGGTTTTGCCTTCGGTAACACGGCAATCTATGGCTATAACGGCTACGTGCCCGGCTACTGTACTTGGTACGTTGCCAATAAGCGTATACAAGCTGGACGTCCACTGCCGGCAAACCTTGGCAATGCCTCTCGTTGGGACGATAGTGCGCCGCAGGGTTGGAATCGTACCCCAGCGCCAGGTGCTGCTGTTGTCACGGCGGAAGGTGGTGCTGGTCATGTTGGCTATGTTGAGGCGGTCAACCCAGACGGTAGCGTTTTGATATCAGAAATGAACCGCCGTCGTCGCTACGAAGTTACTACGCGTGTATTTAGCGCCGAAGAAGCTGGGCGCTACAAATACATCCACTAAATTACCTCTGTTAATAATGTGACAATTGTTGTATAATTAGTAACATATGTTTGTAGATAAAGTACAGGTGAGTATTGCTGCCGGCGACGGCGGCAATGGCGTTGTCAGTTTTCGCCACGAGATTTATGTTGATCGTGGTGGTCCAGACGGCGGCGACGGCGGCAATGGTGGCGACGTCATTCTTGAAGCTAGCCGTAATCAAAACACGCTGGCGAACTTCCGTTTTCAGAAGGCTATTCGTGCCGAAGACGGTAGTAGCGGCTCCAAGCAAAAAAAGCACGGCAAGGCAGGCAAGAACCTGATTGTACCAGTGCCGGTCGGTACAATTGTTATTGACGAGCACGGCGGCCAGCTAGCTGATCTCAGCCAAGACGGTCAGCAGACTACTATTGCTTACGGCGGCCAGGGTGGTTTTGGTAATGCGCACTTTGTCAGTTCTACGCGTCAGGCACCAAAGGTTGCCGAGCGCGGCGAACCGGGCGAGAGCTTTAACGCTACTTTTGAACTCAAGATTATTGCTGATGTAGGTCTAGTTGGCCTGCCAAATGCGGGTAAATCAACCCTTCTCAGTGTGGTGAGCAACGCCCGCCCAGAAATTGCCGACTATCCATTTACAACCCTGACGCCAAATCTTGGGGTGGTAGATGTCGACGAAGGTACCTCACTACTCATGGCTGATATTCCAGGACTCATCGAAGGCGCCAGTGAAGGCAAGGGGCTCGGAGATGAATTCTTACGCCATGTTGAGCGTACCAAAGTTCTGCTCCATCTGATTGATGCCTATCACGAAGACGTTGCAACTGCCTATCAAACTATTCAAGACGAGCTCGCGCACTACAAGACGGACCTTTCATCTCGTCCGCAAATTGTGGCGCTTACGAAAATCGAAGGTCTCGATGACGACATCATCTCCGACCAACTGGCAAAACTTCAAAAAGTTGTGCCAGTCGAGACACCACTCATGGCTGTCTCCGCGGCTAGCAAACAGGGCCTCAAAGAGCTCCTCTACGAAGTGAAATCGGTCGTCGTAGCCGCCCGCGAAGCAGAAGCAGCCGAAATCGCTGACCAGGACGACGGAGTACCAGTGTACAAACTTGATCCAGAACTATTACCATGGAAGCTCACAAAACGTGACGACGGCTATCTACTACGGGGCAAAAAGATCGAACGTTTTGCTATCAGGACTGATTTCAGTAACGAAGAAGGCGTCCGACGTTTGCGCGACATCATGCAAAAAATGGGTATCATGCGTGAAATCGAAAAACGTGGCGCAAACAAGGGTGATATCATCCAAATCGCCAGCGTCGGCAAAATCGAATACTAGAGATTAATTTTTTATGGTTTATTGTTAATAATTCTTAGCAATTAGGCAAAGCTCTAGGGAAAATGCGATACTCATCTCCTTGTCTAAGACTTATAGTGTGTCCATAAATAGTTTCTGCGTGGAATGTCATAACATCATTCAATTGAGCTGACATATGGTTATCCAACCCTGCTACTACCCCATATAGCCACCCAGACTGGTAAACCTGATTTACTTTACTCTTATTTCCATTGCCGTCATATCTCCATGCCGAAGCCCTTATTCTGGAGATAAAGTTACTATTCCTGTAAACCTGAAGAGTAACTTTATATAAAGGTCCATAGAATGTATTAGGGATGTAAGTTTTACATGCCCTTGCCCATATAATCTGAGATTCCCATCCTTCATTTCTTCTTTCTGGATAAGCTCTAAGCTGGAGCCACCCAGCCGCATCGGCATTCTTGAGTTCACGCTGTTTGTAAAAGGCAAATCCGCCATAACCAACAGATGTTACAAACAGGACGGCAGCAAGAGACAGGAACCCGACCTTTGCGAGCGGGCGTTTCTTTTTGCTAGAGCCGCTACCGACTTTTGCCTTTGATTTTGTGGGTTTTTTGTTTGTCTTGAGACTCGGGAGTTTCATTTTTTCTCCTATTTTTGATGTTATAAGGTGTATTAAACCGTAACCAGCCCATAAGCACAAGTGTTTATAAAATCTGCCGGACAGGCTAGTATAGAGTGTAGTCATGAAAACCAACACCAAAACCTTGCTATTAACACTAGTGATTCTGCTGTCTGTAATAATTCTGCCTTCATCTGTAGACGCGCAGGAACCTGTGGAAAACCTGCCAGAATCGTTTGGTCAGTCAGTCCAATGCGGCGACGCAGCAATTATCAGCAACACCGCCTCGGTCAACATATCCCAGCAGTACGAGGCTTATGTAAAACTAGGCAAAACAGACCAGTCTGATACCGCATCGTTGTATGCGCAATCATTTTTGTCATCTGAATGCCAGCTAATCGGTACTGCACAGGTGACAGGACAGGCTTGGACGCGGATTGGCTTGGTCGGCACAGACTCTGAGGAACTCATAACATTCACGCTCAAAACGAATGCAGGCGAGGGTTTGCCAAGCGCAAATAGACCCGTCGTCATGTTGGTACCGGCAAACAACCCCGTATGCGTACCTACCGATGAATGTCATGTCGAATACGATGGTAAACAGGGTGTGCTAATAGGTAAAAATGAGTCAGGTAGTGAAGATAGTCTGCTCATAAGAACTGTCGATACACTCGAGAATGATTCAGTAGAGAAGGTGCAGTACTACGTAGACGGCAAGGCCGTATACGCCAGCAAGACCATAGATGATTTTGATATGCGTTATGTTGGTGGCGGAGAACATGTACTCACTACCGTAGTCAGCTACGAGTCTGGACAAAGCCTCGTAATCACCGAGGAAGTTACAAATAACTATACAGAAGCGGCAAGAAATATTTTGTTCGTGTTCTACCAGAACAACAAGCCAGCAGTATGGCTGATATTAGGTGCCATAGGAGTTTGGGCAGCATTGCGGCTGCTACTAGCAGGGATAAGAAAGATACACAAAAGACGGCTCTGGAAGCAGACGCACATTGTAGAATCAGAACAATCGGATCCGCAGACTAAACTAGACGCACAACCGCAAACAGATCAAAAGCCTACCGTCCAAGCCAGTTCAAGCAAACCGCATTATATTGAAGAAAAATCTACTCTAGCGTGGTTCTTGCAGAGGACTGCCCCTATTGGTCTGGCTGTAGTCGGGTTTGTCTGCGTCCTGGTGTTCATCAATACCTTTTTCTTGCAGATATTCTCCACTCACGGCGCCAGCATGCAAAATACTCTGTATACCGGCAACTTGCTACTTACCAATAAGACAG
Source organism: uncultured Candidatus Saccharibacteria bacterium (assembly GCA_964644965.1). Lineage (GTDB taxonomy): Bacteria > Patescibacteriota > Saccharimonadia > Saccharimonadales > JACDBH01 > CAZXYN01. The sequence continues at coordinate 22,094 of CAZXYN010000007.1, forward strand.
GAAAACTCGTCGCAAATATCAGTGGCAGAGAGTATATGCCTAAGCGTGGAGAGATAGTGGTGTTCCAGAAAAAGATTCATAATAGCTTTGATCTTGGCCAGGAGCAGGCAGAAGAAACATACGTCGTCAAGCGGGTGTTTGGGCTACCCGGAGATAGAGTGGTGATTAAGAATGGCAAGGTAACAGTGTTCCCGGAAGACAAAGCTCAAGGTTTGCAGATAGAACAAGGTACAGACTGGGAGAGTAATATTCAGCCGGGTGAGCTAAACAGTGACATTGATGTGGTTGTGGGCGTAGATGAGCTATTTGTCATCGGTGACAATAGGGATTATTCGGTAGATTCGCGCACACACGGTTCAATAAAAATCCAGGATATTATCGGTAATGTTCCTCTACGGCTCACTCCTGGGGTAGGGCGGTTGTAGCTAGCGTAGGGGTTGCTTTTTAACGTAAGCTGTTAGATAATTTGTCCAAGAGGAAAAACACAAATAAATAATAAAATATTATTGACAAAATATACATAAGTGTGTTATAATAAAAATATGGTACATATACCCCATACGGTCAGAGAAGAATTTACTAGAGAACCTAATCTATCTCCAGAGCAGATAGCCGAGACTAATCCTCGACTATTAGATGCTCTTCTTTCGGGAGCGGGACTTGGGTCTAGGGGTCGGCTTGCCGGGTTAGAAGTTGAACATGACGATGCTCTTTTACGTGTAAATGTTGTGAGACTAAACAAGTTTGGCGTGTCAATCGGTGTAAACTTTGTAGATGATCCAGATAAAGAGCAATCTTCTTATGATGTAAACCGAACAGGGGAAGGCATTAGAATTACCCAGCTGTTGCCTTTGACGGAAAAGTCGGATACTCCTGAAAATCAGCACTTAATGTATGATATTTTCACAACGAGCGTTAACACTATTCGTTTTCAAAGAGAGATGGAAAAATCCCAACGTGGTGGACGTATTGCTCGATTACTTGGTCGCAACAGAGAATCTTTGTAGATAACATCTATATTTAACTAATGTTACACTGGTACTCACAAGATGAGTGCCAGTTTTTATTTTTATGACCTTGAGACTAGTGGGATTAACCCACGTAGTTCTAGAATTATGCAGTTTGCCGGACAGCGGACAGACATGCAGCTCAAGCCTGTTGATGAGCCCGATAACATGCTCATTAGGCTAACTGATGACATTTTGCCAGAACCAGACGCGGTTATGATTACCGGTATTACACCGCAGGCCGCACGGGCCGACGGTATTACAGAGGCCGAATTCTTAGGACATTTTGCTAAGGAAATTTGTCTGCCAGATACGATTTTTGTCGGCTTTAACAATGTGCGGTTTGATGACGAGTTTATAAGGTTCACAAACTACCGGAACTTTCATGACGCTTATGAATGGAGCTGGCAAGACAATCGATCTCGTTGGGATATGCTAGATGTGATCCGCATGACGAGGGCTCTGCGGCCAGACGGCATAGAGTGGCCTTTTGACTCGAGCGGCAAGCCAAGCAACAGACTAGAATTACTAACTAGTGTCAACAAGCTAGAACACGAGAACGCTCATGATGCGCTGAGCGATGTCTATGCGACTATCGCTATTGCGCGGCTTATTCGTAACAAACAACCAAAGTTATTTGAGTATTTACTAACAATGCGTGACAAGAACAAGGTAAAAGAGCTTGTCGAGTCCAAGCAGCCTTTTGTTTATTCTAGTGGTAAGTACCCGTCTGCATATCAGAAGACAACTGTGGCTATGTATCTAGGCTCACATCCTGGCAAACAGGGTTCGCTAGTTTATGACCTGCGCCGAGATCCAGAAGAAATCGCCCACATGTCACCGGCAGAACTAGCCGTTGCTTGGCGCGAACGGGTAGAGGACGAGACTAGGCGATTCCCGGTAAAAACCCTGCAGTATAACAGATGCCCGGCGGTAGCACCTATGGCTGTTTTAGAATCTGACAAAGCAAGTCAAAAGCGAATCCAAATTGACTTGGGGAGAATCGAAAAGAATGCCAAGATACTACAGAAATACCCAAAGCTCATCACTAACCTGCATGCAGCACTGAAGATTCTAGACAAGCAGCGTCAAGTTGGATTTATCGCTGACGATCAAGAAGTAGACGGCCAATTATACGATGGATTTTTTGGTGACAAAGATCGCACGGCTATGTCGGTGGTGCGCGCGGCAGACAAAAACGATGTGGCGACACTTGATTTAGAGTTTGATGACCCGCGGCTTACGAGTTTGCTGCCATTATATAAGGCACGAAATTTTCCAGGCGTCTTGACAACAGAAGAGCGCGAGGCTTGGGAAAAACACTGTGCGCACGCACTGCTTGACGGCGGCGAATCCAGCAAAGCTAGTAAGTTTTTCCGTAGGCTTAGTGAGCTAGCAGCCCAGCCGCATATCACTAGCGAACAGCAATACCTACTGCAGGAGCTTCAACTCTACGGCGAGAGCATCCTGCCAGACACTGGCAACTAGAGGCTTGGTTGCGGGAAGCCGCGTGCATCAAGTCGGTATGGGATGAGTTGAGGAGTTTGAACCGAAACGCTGCGTTCGCCGGTGGACGTAATAGAGAGCGTAATAGGAACAGATGCCATGTTGCCAGACCGCGCCGCGTCGCCCGGCGCAGCCCCTTCCATACCATCAAATATGAAGTTGCCGAGCGAATAGATGATGGACGCGTTTTTATAAACTTCCGTGGGTTGTATGACGTGTGGATGGCCGCCAACGACAAGATTAGCGCCATTATCAATTAGGAACCTGCCCCACTGACGTTGACGCGCCGAAACCTGGTGCGTATATTCTGTACCCCAGTGAGTGAGTACTACAACGACATCGGCTCCCTCGGATCTAGCTTGCCCGATGGCTGCAATGACGCGGCTTTCGTCAAAATGTGCCGATCCTGTCCGGGTTGCCGAGGCTCGTGTGTGATTGTTCTCTATATCATTGATAGCTACAAAACCAACGGTTATCACACTGTCTTGGGTGCCGGGAACAGGTAGCTCTATGAGAAGAGGCTTGAAGGCCTCGTTGATACTTCTGCCGGCCCCAACTGTCTTGAGCCCGCTTGCTGCAAACTGGTCAAGCATATTAGCGGTAGCAATCGGTCCGTAGTCGCTGGTGTGATTATTGGCAAGAACCGATACGTCTATTTGAGCGTTTTTTAGAGTACCGAGCGACTCCAGGGGTGCGTTGAAAGTAAAGCGCTTGTTTGCCTGGGTGGCAACGGCTGGGTCGGCTATGGTTGTTTCGATATTTGCTATACGAATGTCTGCGGCATCAAGGCTGGCGCGTACGCCGGCAAAAGGATCGTGCCCACCAGCGATTTGCCCACCAACACTCCTGTCTAGCATGACATCGCCCATAAAAAGAGCGCTAAAAGTGTGTTCGACAGGCTCTACAACTGCTTGTTTTGGTTGCATGGCTGATTGATGAGCCTCGGCAGATACGACATATAACGAGGTGTATGCACCCGAAACTATATATGCTGATGCAAGGGCAGTAGACAACACATACCCAATCCATATGACAGGATGAACTTTGTATTCGGATAATACGCGCAGCTTGTTTTGGCGCACGCCTATGACGTACTTTTTCACTTCTTTTTTCACACCTTTTTAAAGATTTTTATCTTTGTCTGAGCTTTTTGCCCTTTGTACTTAATGTCTAGCATAAACCGTACTGACGATAATTGTAAATACAATATTAAGACGGGCTGTGGAAAACATAACCACAAAGATTTGCCAACTCTGTCGGGGAGGGGTACTATTCAGGGCATACAAGTACATTGTTCTTTTAGACAAAAATATTTTAAAAAAGGCAGGAGCATCCTGCACCAGGAGATGTGATGTTAACAAATATAAAAAGATTAGTCTCATTTACGACTGTTTTTGTGCTGAGTTTTTCGGCACTAGCGGTAATTGTACCGAGTAAAGCTCTGGCAGCTACTCGCACATGGGATGGCGGCGGAGTTGACAATAATTGGAGCACCGCAGCTAACTGGAGCGGTGATACGGCACCGGTGGATGGTGACGTGGTTGTGTTTGATACCTCGGTAGCGGGCAGCTATGGCGAAGAACTGAATAACGATATAGATAATCTCGATCTGGCGGGTATTAATATTGTCGGAGATCATGAAAATGATGTTGGTTTTGCGATAACAGGCAAGGCAATTACATTGTCAGGACCTATTGATGGTGCTTCGGACAGGGGTAGTATATCTTTGAAAGTAGATATTACTTTGGGATCTGATGTGACCATCTCTACTCATAGTGTAGCTTTTAATTCTGCCGAACTTGATCTGCAGTCCCATCAACTTACCGTTAACTATCCAGATTTTGCAGAAACATGCGGGTTGCTTATATCAAACAGCCTGAAAGGTAGCGGTAATATCTCGGTTACTGCCGGTCGTGTGGGTCTTAGGTCATCAGCCAATAGCTACACAGGCAATATTACTGTAGCGGCAGGTACTTTGCTTGTTGCCGAAAATGCTCTTAGTGGCAGCACGACTGTAACCATGAATGGCTCAAGCCTTCTACAACTAGCTGCGCCTTCTGATGCAACATTCCCTGTGAACGTAGTCATGAACAGCTCTGGTGATCCTGCATTGTTGACTGCTCAAGGTACATCTTTTTGTAGTGGTGGTCTTGGCGATAAGACTACTTCCACATTGAGCGGAAGTCTAACACTGGGTAGGAATACTATATTCACTGGTGTTAACAACCTGCATGTGACTGGTACTTATACAACAAATGGTCACACATTAAGTATCAGTTCTGGCTCGGCTGGCTCGGTTACTACCTCAGCCGGAATTATAGAAACGGAAGCAAAGACAGTTACCATTGCTGCTGACGACAAACAACCAAATAAAAGCGAGAGCATTGGTAATAAGCAGACGTTCATAATTGATGGCGAGAGAGGGACTGTCAGTGTTCATGACGGTGGCACACTAAAAGGCATCGGTACGGTTCAAGGTATAAGCGCCTGGTCTGGATCAAAAGTAGCTCCCGGTCACAGCCCAGGGCGGTTGACAGTGTTGGAAACACTGAATTTTGAGGAAGGCTCTGTTTATGAAGCAGAGCTAAAGAGTATTGATGAATACGACCAACTTGTAGTTGGCGAAAACTACACAGGTGGCGGTAACGCAGTAAGCTTATGGAACGCGACGCTCGAGGGCATAATCTCGGATGGGTTCAGTATCAAAGCCAGTGATACATTTACGATCATCAATAACTTGTCAGAAACTGATGTACAAGGTACCTTCAAAGATTTGCCAGAGGGTGCAACCTTCAAAATCAGTGACGGTGTGTTCAAGATCACCTACGTAGGTGGTGACGGCAACGATGTGGTACTGAGCGTCATCACTGTGCCAACAGCACCAAATAGCGGCTTCAGACTGCTGTTTGCAAGCCCGTATGCTGTTCTGCTGACCACTATAGCCGTAGCTGGCGCTGCCTTCTATCTATCGCGCCGGTATGTGTCCGCCAAGGCTAAAGCCTAAATCCCTTAGTAGATATCTTTTCCTAAAAAAACCGTTCCAAAAAAACAAAACAAACAAAATGTCCAGTCAGCCAAAAAACCAGCTATATCACGACGTTCTGCCATACGTGAGGCGCAAGCCTCAATATATCAGACCTCGTATGAAGATGACCGCTCCTGAATCTAATATCTCTTCCAGCGCAACGGTCACATCTTCAGCACGTAGTATCGATGGTATTGTTACCCAGACCTCCCGCGTTACAGCGGCACCTCATGACGTAAGTAGAGTTAGGCCATCGCTGCATACATCGCAACGGGAAATTGACCAGAAGCATTTTGATATTGTCGACAGGTCAAAACAACAAGGATCTCAGCAGGAAATTACTAGACAACCCAGAGAAGCTTTCATAGACCAAGCAGATAATATACTTGGACAGCAGCCAGTAAATGCCTCCAGAAAATCATTGTGGCGTCTGGTTCCCGTAGGTGTTGCGGTGCTCGTGATGATTGGCGGATTTGGTATATTTGCAATGACATTACGTACCAACCAGCAAGTAGTTGCCCAAGTATCCGCTCAGGAGAATGACAATGAAGAGTCAGCTCCGGCAGAAGAAGAAGTTTCGGAACAAGACATTCGCAACTATAGTGTTAGTCCGGACATGCCGCGGCTGCTCACTATAGACAGCATATCCGTAAAAAGTCGTATTACCCGGCTGGGCATGCTGCGCTCCGGTGCCCTAGCGGCGCCTTCGAATGTTTTTGATAGCGGTTGGTACGAAGGCAGTAGCAAGCCTGGCTATGGCGGTGCAGTGCTGCTGGTGGGTCACGTCCATGGGCCATCAAAACCAGGGGTGTTCGCAAAGCTACACAAACTACAAGAAGGCGAAACCATTACCGTGACAAGAGGTGATGGTACGGATTTCAGTTATAAAGTTGTCAAGAAACAGCAGGTTGCTGCCGATGCGGTAAACATGGCGGACGCCCTGGTGCCAGTAACGCCAGGTAAAGCCGGGCTCAATATTATTACCTGTGCTGGCGAGCTCATACCAGGTACTAGCAAATATGCAGACAGGATTATTGTCTACGCTGAGGCCTTGTAGCCTAGAGAGAGGTCATGTGAATCGTCATGATTCGCTGTAGCTCGCGGCGGACCGCAATAGAAACGAAGTACCAAGCGCTAATCAGTATTATCGTGAATGCATACAAAAAAACTAGGAAGTCATCGAAGGTTATTTGAATAGACGTTCCTGGTACGTAGCCCAGAACAATAAAGTTTAGCATTTCTTGCCACCTCTTACTTTAAGAGTAAGATATCACTTAAATAGCTAATTTGTCAATAATATTGTATTAGGCTTATGTTTTTTTCTTGAAAAAATTAGAGAATTTATCAAAGCGTTCTCTGTTAACTAGTAGGACAAATAGCGCAAAAATCATGACAGCAAGCGACACGGCTGACGTATAGCGGTTGTCGGTTTTCATGAGGGTATAAATAGCTGCACCCGCTAGCAGAACGGATCCGATATCATAAGCGTGGCGGATCCACTGTGTCTCTGGGAACAACCATTTCTTAAAAGATATGCCTTTGTGCTTGGCGGTTTCTAGCCAGCGCTCTGCCCAGTCGTGATTGATTGCTAATAGACTGAGCCCAAGCAAAAATAATGGTATGCCACCAGGTCCAGGCAGCCAACCAAACAGCACAACACCAATGAAACAAAATAGTGCGAGAGTGTCGAACAAGATAACTTTTCCATAACGTTTGAGCATGGATCTAGTATAGCAGTCTAATATCTAAGAATTTTACAACACAATATTTTATATGAATTAAATCACAGCTGGTAACATGGGGTTAAGGAGTCCAAATGCCCGAACGTATTAGCCACATTGGTATTGGTGCTGCACTACATGTAGATATAGAAAAGAGACCTTTCATCACGGTAATGGACCAACTCGAAGACTCTGGAATAAATATTGTAAGCCCAGAAGACGCACATATTACTTTGATAGAGCCAAAGGAATCTGGCTTTCCGATTATTTCACCTCGTGATCAAAAAGCACTAGACCGCACAAGATCTAGCATAGGTGAATTATTATCATCTAAATATCTTGAATACATGCAACTAACACCAAGATCTCATAAGGTCGAGCGTCTCGGTTCCCGTAAGGCAAAGGTAGGTATTTTTATTGAGGAGCAGGAGTGGCTGGTGGATCTAAGGGGCCAAGTGACAGATATAGTCGAAGAAGAAACAGGTATAGTTATACCAAATCCGGGTAAGTTTGACGGGCATTTGGCGCTCGGTACTATTTCAAATGAGTTTGGTAGTGAGCAAAACCGCAAATCACCTCTCCGAACTGGCAAAATAAAAACTCCTAGTATTATCTCGGTAAAAGGATTTAGGCTTTATGAAGATGCTGATGAAAAGAGTCTAGTAAAAACACCGAAGCAACGGAGATACGAGAACACTCGATACCGCAACAGACCGCTACAAACTAGAAGATAGTCCGTTGTCTGAGCTATCTATAGACACTAGAAAATTACTAGTAATTACTGTATAATCTACCCGTTTAGGAGACATGTTTTGGCTGATTTTATTGTGGTTAAAGGTGCCCGCGAGCACAACCTGAAAGATGTTGATATTACTATTCCGCGAGAAAAACTCGTGGTTATTACTGGTTTGAGCGGATCGGGCAAATCAAGCCTAGCTTTTGATACGATCTACGCAGAGGGGCAGCGCCGCTATGTTGAGTCACTGAGCTCATACGCGCGCCAGTTCTTGGGCGTCATGGAAAAGCCAGATGTCGACCAGATAGATGGCCTGAGCCCAGCAATATCAATTGACCAGAAATCTACCAGTCGTAACCCACGCAGTACAGTTGCTACTGTTACCGAAATTTATGATTATTTACGACTATTGTATGCTCGAATTGGTATGCCTCACTGTCCGATTTGCGCCAAAGCTGTCACTAGGCAAACCGCTCAGAACATCATTGAACAGGTTACAAAGCTACCAGACAATGCCAAGCTGATTGTGTTGGCACCAGTTGTTATCGACAAAAAAGGCGCCTTTGAGCACATCCCAGAGCAATTCATGCGGGTTGGGTTTGCTAGGGCTCGTGTTGACGGAGTTATTTATGCACTTGATGAATTCCCAGAGCTCGACAAAAACTACAAGCACACTATCGAAATTGTTGTTGACCGCTTAGTTAATGATGACGCTAGTCGTAGTCGATTGGCACAAAGTGTAGAGCAGGCGCTTGATCTAGCCGACGGCAAGCTCAAAATCCACCATGCCGATAAAGAGGACGATACTATCTACTCACTGCGCTATGCTTGCATTGATCATCCAGATGTTGCGATTCCAGAGCTAGAACCTAGAACATTTAGTTTTAACTCGCCTCATGGTGCCTGTCCTGTTTGCACGGGTCTGGGAAACAGGCTAGAGGTAGACCCGGATCTGGTTATTCCAAACGGCCGGCTCACCATTGCCGAGGGCGCGATTCGCCCTTATAACCGGATTAACGTAGATGCGTGGTATATGAAAAAAATGCAGGCCGTTGCTGATACATATGGATTCAGCCTACATGTGCCAACTGGTGAATTGAAACAAGAGGACCTTGATCGTCTACTCTACGGGACAGGTTCTCAGACATATCGTGTTTCACTAGGTACCGGAAGAAGCTTCGATACGACGTACGAAGGCGTTATTCCCAACCTAGAAAGACGACACAAAGAAACCGACAGTGACTTTATTCGTAGAGACATAGAACGATTCATGCAAGAACGTCCATGTGCAGCCTGCAAGGGTCGGCGTCTAAAACCAGAGGTTCTGGCGATTACAGTCAACAAGCTATCAATCATGGACATCTGTGAACTATCAATTGATGATGCGGTCGAAGTCTTCAAGAATATGAAACTCGATGCCACCCAAAAGCATATTGCCGAACAAGTTTTCAAAGAAATAAATGCTCGTCTAAAATTTATGCAAGATGTTGGGCTGAATTATCTAAACCTTGCTCGTAGCGCTGTGAGCCTGAGTGGTGGTGAAGCCCAGCGTATACGTCTGGCGACGCAAATTGGTTCTGGGCTGATGGGTGTGCTGTACATTCTTGATGAGCCATCAATCGGGCTGCACCAACGCGACAACGAACGACTCATAAAAACACTAAAACACCTGCGCGATCTTGGTAATACTGTCATTGTGGTAGAGCACGATGAAGACACAATCAGAACAGCTGATTTTCTTGTGGACATTGGTCCGGGAGCAGGTGTCCATGGCGGTAAAGTAGTAGCATCTGGAATACCGGAAGAGGTTGCTCAGAATAAGAATAGTATCACTGGCAAGTACCTGCGCGGCGAAGAAAAAATCGCTGTTCCAAAGACTCGCCGCAAGGGCAACGGTAAGTTTATAAGTATCAAAGGTGCTAGAGAAAACAACCTCAAAAACGTAGATGTTGATATTCCGCTCGGCGAGCTTGTAGTTGTGAGCGGAGTCAGTGGTTCGGGCAAATCAAGCTTAATCAATGATATTCTGGCCAAGGAATTACAGGCGCGATTAATGCGCGCAAACCTGGTGCCGGGCAAACATGATGACATTGTCGGTATCAAAGAACTCGACAAAGCTATCGTAATCGACCAGTCACCGATTGGTCGTACCCCTAGATCAAACCCAGCTACCTACACAGGATTATTCACACCAATTCGTGAGTTGTTTGCCAGCACTCCAGAAGCAAAGATTCGTGGCTACAAAGCCGGGCGTTTTAGCTTCAATGTCAAAGGCGGCCGCTGCGAAAACTGTTCTGGAGATGGCATTATCAAGATAGAAATGCACTTCCTACCAGATGTATATGTACCGTGCGAAGTCTGCCACGGTAAACGATACAACCGTGAAGCTCTAGAGATTCATTACAAAGGCAAGACAATCAGTGATGTGCTAGAGATGACTGTCGAACAGGCCTTAGGATTCTTTGAAAACATGCCAATAATTGCTCGCAAATTACAGACACTGGTTGATGTTGGGCTTGGCTATATTGGCTTAGGGCAGCCAGCGACCACTCTTAGTGGCGGTGAGGCGCAGCGAATTAAGCTAGCAACTGAGCTTTCTCGTCGGGCAACTGGCAGAACTCTGTATATCCTTGATGAACCTACCACTGGCCTCCACATGGCAGATGTCAAAAAACTTCTCGAGGTTCTGCATGCGCTTGTTGATACCGGCAACTCAATGGTGATCATTGAACACAACCTAGATGTCATCAAATCGGCCGACCATATTATTGACATGGGTCCAGAAGGTGGCGACAAGGGTGGTACGATCGTAGCCATCGGAACACCAGAGCAGATTGCCAAGGAGTCAGGCAGCTACACCGGTCAGTTTCTGAAAAAAATGCTTTAGGCTATACTATAATTATGGCAGAAAAACGCAGTTCACCAGTCGATTGGAATCAGATAGATCCCGAGATTGCCGAAAGGCTCGCTCTTGATGGTGAATTTGTGGATTCAGTACGTCAGTTTTATAAAGGTGAAACCGATATTGAGTCAGTACGGTCAGCACTTGCATCCCGTGATGGTGTTGAACCAAATGACGATGAACTTGTGGGTGCAGTCGAGTCAGCGTATTTGTTTATTATTGACGATCAGGCGTCAACAGAAGAATTACTAAAAGGTATCACGCAGCAGCTGCTCTGATTAGTCTTTTTGGACGTCTTCCTCGACAGTTTTTGCTGCTTCTTCCAGCTCCTGCTGGACTGATTTATTGCGATTACGATGTTGAACTTTTAGGCGGAACAGGTGATAGATAGCCGGAGCAAAGGCCACAATTGTGGCAATTCCAACTAGCATAATTAGATACTTATCTAAATCTTCAATACGGTCACCAAGCAAACTCGCTAGCAAGTAGCCTGCCATAGTAACACCAACTCCCCAGATAATCGCCCCAATCATATTGAAAAGCATGAAGCGTTTGCGGTCCATCTTGCCAACTCCAGCGACTAGCGGTGCAAAAGTACGAACAATTGGTACGAAACGGGCCAGAATAATGGTTTTGCCGCCATGCTTTTCATAGAATTTTTCTGCGGTTAGTAAATGTTCTGGGTCGAACAAAAAGCTCTCTTTTTTTCGGAATACATGTTTGCCGCTGCGTTTGCCGATTTCGTAACCAACATTATCACCGATAAACGCAGCCAGAACGATAACAATGAGGAGCGGCAGGAGTGGAATCCGTCCGGTGGCAGCAAATGAGCCGGCTAGAAGCAGTGTCGTATCGCCACCAGGGAGGAGTATACCAATAAGCAGCCCGCTCTCGGCGAAAACAACAAAGCCAACAGCAATCAGTCCAAGCAGACCGCCGTTACGAATAAGACTTTCGAAGTAGCCCATATCGCTCTAGTATACCGCTCTCCTACCTGACTAGCCTAATAAATCTGCTATACTATAAGTACATAAATTTCTAGAGGGGACACCACATGAGTAGCGATGTTATCGCACTGAAAGCGACTGAACGTAAGGAATTAGGCAAGGCAGTAAAGGCTCTGCGCCGTCAGGGTATGGTGCCAGCCAATGTTTATGAAAGAGGTAAGGAATCACAGGCGGTAACTATCGAATTTGTGGCTCTGACCAAGGCATACCGGCAGGCGGGCAAACATCACCCTATCGAGCTAGATGTTGATGGCAAACAACGGTTTGTGATGATTAAGGACATAGATCTTAATGTTGCAAAGAACACGTTGCGTCACGTAGGGTTCCACGCTGTTAATCGTAACGAAAAAGTCGAGGCAGAAATCCCTGTCAAAATTCAAGGTGAAATCCCAGCAGAGAGACTTGGTTTATTGGTTCTTCAGAATCTGGATGATGTACAGGTGGAGGGTCTCCCGGGAGACCTGCCGGACGAGCTATTTGTCCCTGGTGAAAAACTGGCACAAGACGGTGACAAAGTTACCGTTGCTGACATTATTGTTCCAAAGAACATTGTTGTCCTAACTGACCCAGAAATAATGGTGGCAGACGTGCAAATCCCTCGGGATCAAATTGCAGCTGCTGACGAGGCACTAGAAGAAAACAAAGAAGCGACCGAAGTCGAAGCAAGTAGCGACAGCGACGAAGAATCTACCTCCGAAGAAGAATAACGACGAGTTACTGTGTTAAAAGCCGCCGGGTATAACGAACGGCGGCTTTTAATCTTCTAAAAATCCACCGGACTGCTTGAGCCACAGTCTGGCGTAAACACCATCTTTACGGACAAGTTCCTTATGTGTTCCTTCTTCGACAACCTGGCCATTATCCATAACAAGTATGCGATCCATTTTCTGAATTGTACTAAGACGATGGGCGATAACGATTGCAGTTCTACCTTCCATTAACTTCCACAAAGCGTCCTGTATAAGCTCCTCACTCTCTGAATCGAGTGCACTCGTCGCCTCATCAAGTACGAGTATTGGCGCGTTCTTCAGCATGGCACGAGCAATCGCCACCCGTTGCCGTTGCCCACCAGAAAGCTTGACCCCACGCTCGCCAACTAAAGTCTCGTAGCCTTCGGGAAGCTTGTCTATGAACTCGTGCGCATTGGCAAGTTTGGCTACGCCAATGATTGCCTGATCCTCAGAGCCCAATTGTCCATAGCTGATGTTGTCGGCCAGCGATCGGTGAAAAAGCATCGGCTCCTGCGGCACATAAGCTATATGTTGTCGAAGCTCAGACTGTTTCATCTTTGCAATATTTTGCCCATCAATCCTTATAGCTCCTGACGATACGTCCATAAAGCGCAGCAACAGTTTGGTCAGAGTTGTTTTGCCGCTGCCAGAATGACCGACCAGACCGATTTTTTCGCCTGGTTTGATATCTAGGCTCAGGCTACGGAACAGGATGTCGTTTTTGTCATGTGCGAAACGCACTTTGTCAAAACTTATACTACCTCTTGTTATCTCCGGTGTTTCTGACTCTTCGTTGTCTTGGATCTCGGGCATGATATTCAAAATCTCGGTCATGTCATAGGCATCCCCCATAACCCTATGATAATTGCGCATGATATTATTCATTTCCCAAAGTTGCCTGGCCACGGTGAAGGTGTAGGTGATCGCCAGATATACAACGGCAATCGAGATGTATTGGTGCTCAACAGCCCATACGGCGGCAATAAGCGCACCAATATTTAGTAAAGCAATCAGGCTGGAATATATACTACTGACTTTTAGAAAACCCCACATACTACTCAGGCTTCTTTGTCTCCAGGATTTTACAGATTCATCATACTCAGCCATTTCGTACTGTTCATGGCCATGGCTTTTTACGGCTAATACGTTGGTAACCATGTCGGCCAGCCGACCGGTCAATCTTGTGCTGGCTTGAGATTCTTCGACATTGAGCCGGGCCATGAAGCGTGATCCGAACACGATAGTAATTGTAAATATCAGCGACAATATCAACAGAACCACAGCGTACTGCCAGAAGATAAATGACATAATGACGATTGCTGCCACCACTGCCACGACTGAAGGTGTCATCTGAAATATGACAGTATCCCAGAACCTCTCAAATGAGCCGACGAGCTTGTTCGTCTGTGAAACCAGCGATCCGCCAAAGCGGTTAGCATGGAAGCTCATTGACTGATGGGACAAGTGTTTGAAAATCCGGTTGTGCAGATTGCGCTGAGCCGCTGTTTCAAAAGTCCAAGTGCTGAGCAGTGTCAGCCGCCAGCCAATCATGTCGCCGTAAAATTGAGCAGCTGCATACAGTGCGATCAACGGCCAAAGAGCGGCCAGCTGGACAGTATCACCGGACTGGATTTTTTCCAAGAACTGCGCAATGATAAACGGTGCCGCAAAAGAAGATATAAGTACGGTCAGGCTAACATTGGAAATACTGAAAACAAGGCGCTTTTTATATCGCCATGCTTCCTCTATGAAAATCCCGATTGTTTTCCTGGCCATGGACATAGCCTAGCTCCTCCTTGGTAGCTGCGCGTTAAGGTAATAAAAGTTAGTTGATAAAAGATATAAACGAAAGTGTTTGTTTATGCGCGAATCATTACTTGCCCCGATTCGCTAGGTTTCTATGACGCCCCATTAGTAATAAGTATAGGTTATCAGTATAAATCAAAACCCTTACGAATGACAAGGTTAGGAAGCTGACGACAAGATAGGGGGAGCGAAATGATTGCGAAGGCAAGAAGGTGATCATTTAAATAATCCCCAAGCCAGCCATACAAACTTTCAATTCTGTGACGGCCGTCATAGAATTGCAATAACATTAAATCTTTAACCTTACTGATTCATAGACAATAACGTATTTCTCCAGACCGTATTCTTTGATTTCTGTCTTGATGTACTCGCGATGGTCGAATCGCGACGCCCAGACACTCTGTTGAACTTTTTCAAAAGAAAGTTCGTGCAACAGAGTGCGCAAGTGGTTTCGAGCCGTACGAAGGTCTTCCGGTATGTCAAATATCACAAGCAGATGAGCTCCCTTCGACAATTGTTTTGGTACATAGGGCTGGATGCTCCTGCGGCCTTTGTCAGTAAGTCGTGGGTGTCCGAACTCGTCAATCTCTATAAGGCCGGATTTAATGGCGCGATAATATGCGCTTTCGATGGTTGGGCGCTTGACGTCGGAAACCTTCTGTAGATCATTAAAAAAAACGTGGGGTCTGAATGCTAGGTTAAGGTTTTGCTTAGTGTAGGGCATTAGGCCTTTGAGTAGGTAGACAGTTGTTGGCGATAATTTCATACTTTCAATTATATGACGGCCGTCACAGAATTGAAAGGGATTGTTATGAAGAGATTGTCGATGGGTATGGTATAATAACAGGGATGGAAAAGATAATTCTCTACTACAAATTCATGCCGATAGCCGACCCAACGGTGACCATGCTTTGGCAGCGTGAGCTATGCGACAAGCTTGACCTAAAAGGCAGAATCCTCATAAGTCCACACGGTATAAACGGCACACTTGGCGGTTCAGTTGATTCGCTAAAAGCGTACAAACGGGCAATGAACGACACCGACAAGTTCAAAAACATTGTCTACAAATGGAGCGATGGCGGCCAAGAGCATTTTCCAAAACTCAAAGTAAAAGTGAAGCCAGAAATTGTTGCGTTTGAAGCAGCCGACGAACTCGTCGTCAGTGAGCGAGGAATCGAGAATGGCGGCAAGCACCTGAAGCCGGCTGCACTTCATAAACTCATGCAAGAACGTGGCGATGAAGTGATTTTCTACGATGGCCGTAATATGTACGAAGCTCAAATTGGCCGGTTCAAAAACACAATTGTACCAAACATTACGACCAGCCGGGAGTTCATAAATGACATCGAGACGGGCGAAATCAGCAAGTACAAAGACCGTCCAATTGTGACGTACTGCACGGGCGGAATTCGCTGCGAAATCCTGAGCGTTCTGATGCGAAATCGTGGCTACAAGGAAGTCTATCAGCTCGATGGCGGTATCGTAAAATACGGCGAAAAATATGGTGACGAGGGCTACTGGGAAGGCAAACTATTTGTGTTCGACAATCGTATGCAGATGGGATTCTCTGACAAGGCAAAAGACATCGCAGCCTGCGAACTGTGTGGAGCTAAGACAAGCAATCAAGTGAACTCCACTAACATCCGTCGAAAATTGCACGTCGTGTGCGAAGATTGCGTTCAGAAAGAACCAGCTCTCGCGGATTAGTGCCTTGTCCTCCTAACGTCTCCCTTACTCTAATCGCGACCATATTTTAGTTGGTCCATTCGCTTATAGGCGCTGAACATAAAGATGAGTGTCAGTAGTGTGAGCGGCATTATGCCAATGAATGACAGCCCTATAAATAGGACAAGCGCGCTAATAATCATCATAAGTCTGAGCACTTGGGCGGCAAACAGGGGATCCCTTGCCCGCAGAAAGTAACCTGCCGCACAAAGCTGTACGAGCATACTTAGCAGCAACAGGAAAATTGTCTCATCCGTATGACCACGTAGAAGTGGTGGAATAACAACAGCGGCATTCTGTGCCACTGATATAACTGCGAGGATGGTGGCAATCAGTAGTGCCTTTGATCGTACAATCAGGAGCTTACTGTCATTCTCTGCCTGCCTTTTAACTGTTTCTAGTGCAAGTGCCTGTTCGGGTGTCAGAGGAGCGTGCGCTGGCGCGACTTCTGGCCAGTCTTTGACGTTTAACGAATGGGTGTTGGAACTTTTAGGTTTTTCCATTTTTTGTCTCTTTTTATCTTACAATGACCCTATCCTCTCATTATACCATACCTGTCAAGCATTGTCAATGCTCTTATCTGTTATAATGTCGTTATGACAGAGGTGCTAGCTGACAAGCTCAAAGATTTGCCGACGACTCCCGGTGTGTATTTTCACAAAGACAGCTCCGGAGCTATTATTTATGTAGGCAAGGCCGCGGTGCTAAAAAACCGGGTTAGGCAGTATTTTCAGAAATCAAAGGCTCGCGACCCGAAGACAGAGGCTCTTGTAACCGAGATACATGACGTTGACTGGATCGAGGTAGATAGCGAGATCGAGGCGCTATTCTTAGAAGCTGAGATGGTGCGGCGCTACATGCCTCGATACAATATTCTGCTACGTGATGACAAAGCGATGACATATGTGCGCATTGACATAGATAGCGACCATCCAACAGTTAGCACAACTCGCCGGCCACTGGATGATGACGCACGATACTACGGTCCATACGTCAGTGCCGCAAGTGTCAGGCAGGCACTAAAGATACTTAGGAAAATTTTTCCATTCGCAACCAAAGCAACCGGATCAGAAAAGCGAACCACGCTTTATTATCATCTCGGGCTTGATCCTGGTTTAGAAGAGGGTAGAACCTCGCTAGAGGAATACCGTGCTAACTTGCGCAAACTTATTTCTGTGATCCAGGGCAAGCGTACTCAGGTACTCCGCGAACTAGAACGGGATATGAAGCGGGCTGCTCGTGATCAAGACTTTGAAACCGCTGCTCATTTGCGCAATCAAGTCTTTGCCCTGCAAAACTTGCATAGACAAATACTGTTCAGTGACAAGGAAAATCTTGATCTCAGCAGAGATCATGCGCTCAATGACCTGACAGAATTACTCGGGCTGAAAAGCATTCCTAGGCGTATAGAAGGCTACGACATATCTCATATGTCAGGTACCGACACGGTTGCAAGCATGGTGGTATTTACCAATGGTGTGTCCGACAAAGGTTCGTACCGTAAATTCAAGATGCGTGTTCCGGGCAACGACGATTTTATTCACATGCGTGAAGTTCTGACCAGAAGGCTGAGCGAAAAAAACCAAAAGGCCTGGGCGGTACCAAACTTGTTTCTTATAGATGGTGGCAAAGGCCAACTAAGCAGCGCTCTCAAAGTTCTAGAAGAAAAATCAGTAACTGTCCCAGCAATTGGTCTAGCCAAACAATTCGAAGAAATAATCATACACAAAGAGAATTCGCTGGTAGAACTTAATAGACAAAAGCTAGTAGAACTGGAAGGTACGGTACTAGAAAACGAAGGCTTTTATACTGTGCGCTTACCCCAAAATTCTCATATCATTAAACTCCTGCAACGCATTCGTGATGAATCTCACCGGTTTGCAGTCAGCTATCATTCGACGCTCAAGACCAAGCGCCAGACTAGCAGTATGCTTGATGATATTCCGACAATTGGACCACTGACTCGCAAGAAACTGCTCAAAACATTTGGTAGCTACAAAGGCATTGAACAGGCTAGAAAAGATGAGCTAATTCATTTGATTGGCGAAAAAAAGGCAACCATACTTAGACAATATCTTCGTGCAAACAGGCGTGGTGAGTTATAATCTGCAGAATACTATGACCGAATTTTTTACTGCCGAATTCTTTTCTAGCAACCGCAAGTCGCTCCAGGACAAGACAAATGCTCGTCTAATTGTATTTGCTGCTAATGGTTTGTTGCAGCGAAGCGCTGATACGACCTATGCCTTTCGTCAGGACAGTAACTTCTGGTATCTGACCGGTATCGAAGAGCCAGATTTTGTACTTGTTCTTAGTAGTGATGAAACGTTCTTGATTGCACCAAAACGTGACGATCACCGCGATCAATGGGATGGCGCTATCAACAAGGACGAACTACAAAGAGTCTCCGGAATAGAAACTATTTACGAGCACCACGAGGGCTGGACCAAGCTAGACATGCTACTCAAAAAACACAAAAAGGCTCATACAATCACGCCAGCAGAGCCGTATTTTGAACATTTTGGTTTCTATGCCAATCCCGCCAGAGCAACTCTATTGAACCATCTAGACAAACATAAAAAGCTAGAAACAGTCGATATCAGAAAGCAGATTGCGCAGCTCAGGCAGATCAAACAACAGCCAGAAATCGCTGCACTCAAACAAGCAATTTCGATCACCAATAAAACTCTGCAGAAAGTACAAAAAAATCTACAAAAATACACGTCGGAGCACCAAATAGAAGCTGATATCACGCGGGAATTTATTTATAGAGGCGCGTCTGGTCATGCCTATCAACCAATTGTTGCCGCCGGCAAGAACGCAGCCGTAATTCACTATGTTAAGAACAACCAAGAGATACAAACCGGAGACTTAATTCTGCTAGATGTAGGTGCAGAGGTTTCAAACTACAGCGCTGATATTACTCGTACCTACGCGGTGGGCAGACAATCGTCAAGGCAAAAGGACGTCACCGACGCTGTGGTTCGAGTTCAGAAGCAGGCGCTCAAGCTACTAGGGCCGGGTGTAGATATGAAAAAATATGAGAAACAAATCGATGCAATCATGGCCAAAGAACTCAAGAAGCTCAAGCTCGTCAGTAATACGGATGACAAAAAACAGCTCAAAAAATACTACCCACACCTTGCGTCACATTTCTTGGGACTAGACACGCATGACGCGGCAGACTACACGACTCCTCTGCAACCTGGCATGGTTTTGACCGTAGAGCCCGGTATCTACATTCCAGAAGAGGGCATCGGTGTACGAATAGAAGACGACATATTGATCACCGAAACCGGCAACGAAGTGCTCAGCGCCGACTTGCCGCAAGACCTGGCCTAGCTTACAATAAGGCTAAATGAACGGCTTCGTTATGAGATTTGTTGTGCGTTGGATTGTCTGCACGCTCGGGCTTTGGATTGCCTCTGGCTTTTTGATAGGTGGTATTAGTTTTGATGGTACAAATGGCATTATCATCGCTGGTCTAGTCCTAGCCATAATCAACTCACTCATTAAACCTCTAGTGGTGCTCTTGAGTTTGCCGGCAATACTATTCTCCTTGGGCTTTTTCATGATTATTGTTAATGGACTGATGGTGATGTTAGCCAGTTATTTGTACGATCCGCTACAAGTCGGAAGTTTTGGCGCTGCAATGCTTGCAGGTGTTATAATAGGAGTAGTAAACTATTTAGTGACAGCAATTGTTGAGGAAATATGACCGTAGCAAATTACATTACATTGATTTCAAGCGCACTGCTTATCGTATTAATTCTTATGCAGACCAGAGGCGCAGGACTCGGCGCAGGACTCGGCGGTAGCGGCGAGGTTAACGCTGTTCGTAGGGGCTCAGAGAAATCTCTCCACAATATTACAGTTTTCATGGTTGTGCTTTTCTCTGTTTCATTGATGGCCAATATCGTCCAGCTATAAACCAAAAGTCTCAGTATAAAGGGGTAGGCAAAAGTAAACATGATAGACAGAGGCACCAAACTCCGCTGGAGACGAAAAGTCCGCCAACGTCAGCGCCAAATTGAAGGCATTGGTTCTCAGACCGAAGAAAACATCGACAAACACTTTTTCCGGCGGCTCGGTAGACTCTACGAGGTTCGTCGGTTTATTTTTGCATGGGTATTACTGCTGATCTTACTGATTGGCGCGGTCGTCATCCAGACACGCGCTCTAGGCGATTATTACCTGAAGCTGGTGCCGGTACCCGGAGGTATCTATAGCGAGGGCATTATAGGCTCGTACACCAACGCTAACCCTATATTTGCCTCAAACGATGTAAACTCATCTGTGTCTAGATTAATTTTCTCTGGACTACTCACATACGACGGCGACAATAAGCTCGTCAATGACCTGGCAGAAAGCTGGAGTGTTGACGCTACTGGCAAAGTCTATACTTTCAAGCTCAAAGACACAGTCAAATGGCATGACGGTGAGCCGCTTACCGCAGATGACGTTGTTTATACATTCAAGACCATTCAGAATCCAGATACTCGTTCGCCGTATTTCTCGGCTTGGCAGGGTATCAAAGTCACAACCAAGGGCACCCACGAAGTAAGTTTTGTACTGCCAAATATTTTGGCTTCATTTCCTTACTCTTTGACAACTGGCATCTTGCCTCGGCATATTTTGGCTAAAGTACAGCCAGCCGATTTGCGTGGATCTTTGTTCAACACAGTTGAGCCAGTCGGTACAGGACCGTTCAAATGGAAAGATATTGAAATTGTCGGCGACACTGCCGAGCAGCGTGAGCAACGAATCGCACTCAGTGCGTACAATGACTATCACTTAGGAGATCCAAAACTCGACGAGTTCATTATCAGAGCATTTCTCGATGAAACAGCTCTCATCAAGAGCTTCCAGGGAGGCAAGCTCAATGCAATCGCCGGAGCGCTGTCGCGGCCACTCGAAGGTGACGACACTAAGGAACTAAATGTTCCGCTGACAGGTGCTGTTATGACGTTCTTCAATACCGAATCGCCTTTGCTTGCAGATGCAAAAGTTCGGCGCGCGCTGACAATGGCCGTAAACCAAGATCAGCTAATTCGAAACCTAAGTTATGAGAGTGTTCCCGTAAAAGCACCTTTGCTTCCAGAACACATTGGTTACCGCGATGATGTTGTGCAATACGGATTTGACCAGAACCAAGCAAAGGCTCTATTAGAAGACGCTGGCTGGAAGGCCGATCCGGCGTCGGGTATGCGCACAAAGGACGGCAAAAAGCTGGTGATCTCACTCAAGACACTCAGCAGTGCAGAGTATGCCAATGTCGCCAATCAGCTACAAACCCAATGGCGAGCGGTTGGAGTCGAGTTAGATGTAGAATCTCTGACAAACGACGAGCTTCAGTCCAGCATCGATGAACGTAACTATGATGCACTTGTTTACGGCATTATCATGGGTCTAGATCCTGATCAATTTGCTTATTGGCATAGTTCTCAAGCTGATGTGCGCTCTCAGCGACGCCTTAATTTCTCAGAGTACAAGAACAAAGTAGTTGATGACGCCTTGGAAGCTGGTCGTACGCGGCTGGATCCAGACCTGCGTAGTGCTAAATACTTACCATTTCTACAGACTTGGCGCGAGGATGCCCCAGCAGTCGCCCACTACCGACCGCGGTTTATATATACGACTTATGGAAAACTCTATAACTTTAACGACAAGGCCATGAATAGTCCAATAGACAGACTCAACACTGTTCACGATTGGATGATCCGCACCGATCGCGCCGTAGAATAGTCAGCACCCCTTTTGACAAACATATAAAAGTGTGCTATGATGAGGGGATAGGGTGTTGAGTCCTTATTGATTCCACTCTGTACATTTACGTTTCTAGTTACAGTTTCGAGATGAGCCTAGAATATACAGCCCAAGGTGTGTTGTAGGCTCGTCTCGAATGAGGCAAGCTCTGCATTTGGCAGACATCTCACAGAAAGGAAGGGATTACGGTGTCTAAGAACACTGATCACCCTTCGAAGTTGTTCATCACCGCTGGCGGTGCGTTCGTTGCACTCGAGAACGGCGGAGTCAATGTGCGGAAGTTCCTTCAGCGCATTATCGATGAGCCTGATTTCAGGGATAAGGTTGTCGAGCTGGCAGACCCCGTGCGTTTTCAGCCGTACGAGGGCTTGTACGATCTAGGCGCAGTCCAAGTTCTGGTCGGGAAGATCCTCGAGAGCAGGACAACGGATTCGTTTCTGGGTGAGAACAAGCAGCAGGTGGCCAAGTTTTACGAGAATGAGGTGATTCTCAGGCGTCTGTTTGACAGATTGCCAGCTCGATCACTGCAGGTGATTGAGCTCAAGTTCGGGCTCGACGGCAGTGATCCGATGTCGAATGCTGACATCGCCACGAAGCTCGGATTGGCTGAATCTACGGTCAGTTCGAGAGTCAGTGAGTCCATCCAGAGTTTGCGGGATATGATCAGGTTCTTCCGACTTCATCTCGACAATGATGATTCTGGCCTGATCAGCCTGATCGATCTGCAGCTGTCGGATCGGCTCATTCGTCGCTTGGTACATACTCGCATCTACAACACCAGGACACTGCTCAGCAAGACCGAGGATGACCTGTTGGCCATAACTAACCTCGGTCGAAAGGGTGTTGACGAAATCATCGCCAAGCTAGCCAAGCAAGGTCTGGCTCTGAAGCCACCACCCGCCACGAGCAGCATGTAACAGGAACGTCCGAGAGGGAAATATTGTGCAACCAGCACAAATTATTTCTCTCTCGGCAATTCCCAAGCTCATAAATCATTATGGGTTTAGGAATTGTAAAAATAATCCGTAATTTTCGTGGTGCCGCAGAGAGGACTCGAGTTATTCTGCGCCTGACCAATCCGCCGATTGGCGGAGGCCGAGGCGGCCAAGCAGGGAAAACTCGATATGCCACTGGCATATTTCGCCTATCGGTTCGAGCACACTGCAAATACCATATAAAAAGCCGGGCGCTAGACCCG
>CAZXYN010000008.1:0-31175 GCA_964644965.1 uncultured Candidatus Saccharibacteria bacterium
AGGTTGCTGCCGAGCAACAGCAGCGGTTCCAGGATATGAGAGCCAAGTTGCTCAACGTCGACCAACAGGACTAACTCTTCTTTACCAAAGAAGCAAATGCCTCGCCACTTTTGGTGTCAAAAGTGGCGCAAAACCACTGGGCGAAATCGTTCCGCGACTTGGCCAGTTGTCAAAAGGCACAACGCCTCGGACGACTCCTTTCAGTCGGGTCATGAAGCTTCATAGCGGAGTTCATGACCTAAGTCCTCGGCAACTATTGTACTTTTGAACAACGCCCAAATCAGTGAACGATTTCATGCCCAAGCCCATAAGACCAAGGACAATCCGCTAGACAGCGGAGCCGTAAGACGATTTGACCTGTACATAAATAAAGCCGCCGAACTAATCGGCGGCAGGCTTATTATTCGAAGTTAAGTTGCTTTTAGAACTTGCCTAGACGCCTGACGGCAGTCATGTTAGTGGGGTTGTGGTTCTCAATCACAAGCTGATTCTGCTCATCCAGTCCCACAGCGCAGTGGTCGCGAGAGACAGTGTCAGGCAAACGATCCTGACCCTCAAATTGTCTCCCCATGCCCCACAATTGGCCTTGAGCCAGTTTCATAACCGTTGGTTCGGGACTATTTGGTGAACTAATGAGCAAGGCGAAGTCCTTGCGGTTCGGAGCTTCAAAAGTATTAATTACAAGTCCTTTCGCAAAGGTCTGCTCACCTCCAAGACGAATCTCCGCAACAGCCCTACCAGTTATATCTATGCCACCTGGGCCACGAAAACTTCTGTTTGCACCTGTAGGGTCAGGATTTACATCAAATGCGACAGTTTCATCAGGATTTAGAACAAAACCATCTCTAAGTTCCTCAGCTGTTGGGGTATATACTTCTGGTTGTTGCGGATTTTGATACGCTTCGCTCATTTTTTCTTTTCCTTTTTGGCGGGGGAGGCCGCTTTTTATTGTTTTTAGTTTTTGTTTGTCAGTCTTGATGTGCATTGTATCACGCTTATGCTTATTTGTCAATAATTTTGTATAAAACCTTTGATGGGGATGGTATACTATGCTTATGAATACGACTGTTTATAATGCTGTTATTACCGAAGAAGACGGGGGTTACGTTGCCCTGAATCCTGAGTATGATGTCGCCAGCCAGGGCAGCACGGTTGAGGAAGCACTAAAAAATTTGCAAGAAGCGCTAAGCTTGTACCTAGAGGAATTAGACAGCCAGAATAAAACACACAAGCCGCATCACTCGTATCTAACTACATTTAATCTGTAAAACTATGCCGATAAGCGGACGTGAGGCTGTAAAAATCCTGCAGAAGCATGGGTTTGTGGTGTCTCGCCAGCGCGGTTCGCACGTTGTCCTGACGAGCGGAAAGTACACGGCAGTTGTGCCCCAGCACAAAGAGTTAAAAAAGGGCACCCTGCGAAGTATCGCCCGTCAATCCGGCGTTAAGCCTAGCGATCTTGGCCTTAAGTAAGCGGGGCAGACAGAGGTCTTTGTGTATAAAGTTTTTGTGCGGATGATATAATCATGGCGTTAGGAAAGAATTCCAAAAGAACAAACAGTAATAGGTAGGGTTGCATGATGTCGCCGCAACAAGTTTTCGAAGCAAATCAGCTCATTGAGGCACAAATACAAGCTTCAGGTGTAAAAGAGTTTGTGAATCCGGATTTTAAAGCAGAAGAGGACGCAATTCTTCGTAGCAGCAGGGTTGTCGAACCAAGCCGTTTGCTGGGAAGAGCAGCCTTGCTCCAACTAGATAAGCCGCATAGTGTTAATAGAGAATGTGCAAGATGGCTTTATATAGTCAGCTACCGTGATATACGAAGTCCACGGGAGGTTGCAGATGCGGCCGTAACCCTGTTTGCAGAGAGACCTCCAATCGTATTCTTGAGGGATGATTCCATAGCAATGGATCCTGAAGCCTTGCTTGAGGACTTGCGATCACTTGGAGCAGCGTAGGTGTTGACCCTGCAGGAATGAGATGCTATTGACAAAACGTAAGATTTTTGCTATAATTCTGTAGTTAAATCAAACATAAAAATGTCAGAAATTGAACGCCACAATCCAACACCAGAACTTTCTAGTCCGCCCGAATTGGACAGGCAGTCTTATGATTCTTTAGCAAGGATTGCTACAAGTTTTGTAAATAAACACGGCGAACCATTATTCCTCGAAGCGATTGCATCAGAAACAAGCAACAATAAATATTTGAATTTTAGCTCTAGTGAATCAGAAAGTAAGATTCCATTAGGTTACCAAGACCAGAAAAGTTTATTTGTAAATCCAGATAAGGTTTTTGGGCTACCAAAGACAGAGATAGGTAAGGTCGTAGATTATACTATAGCAAAGGACGATATGCCTTTTCCTGTTAATTGTGATTCGGTGAGCTTGCAGGTATTTTCGTTCAGTGAATCAGTACTACCTTTTGTAAGCAACACCGGAGATAGTGACCTTAGCCAGATGCCAACCCAAATTATAAAGGTAGATTTTCTGTATGATGAAGTCAGTGCACATGCTGATAATGGAGTAAGTGATTTTGATGGAGGCGAATGGCTGAGTGTAATGATTTTGCCGTCGGAAGACGCCTCCGTATCACACTCTTTACGGATACGTGACTATGGCTCATGGGGTGCTAGCATTCCAAGCCAGTCAAGCGATTTCTATAAAGCTATGAATGCAATGACTGCAGGCACGTATGCTGAGCTACTTAACACATATACGCAGAGCTATGACTTTTCATTTGCAGCCAAGAATAAGCTATTTTATGAGAAGTTTATTGCTGAAGGCAACGATCCATCAGAGCTGCCAGAGTGGTGGGGCGATGAGGAGTATGACTTTGTGGAAGGTCAACTATTGGATGGGTATGTAGGTAGTAACGGCGCTGCTGTACTACAGCAACTTATTGAAACTGCAATTAACTATGGTGAGCCTAACCAGGAAGCGTAAGCTCTTGACAAAAAGCGAACATTTTGGTATAATGTTTTTATGGTAGAAAATTCGCCACAGCAAGAACCAACTTACTATCAGGATCCCGAACTCTTGAAGCGCGCAGGGGATGATAAAGAGTTGCTCAGCCGCCTGGTGGCTCTAAAGCAAGCCGAAGATATGTTCGCAGAAACTCCAGACAACGATTCATTTAGACGGCTACTAGAAGTCATGAAAACTGAAGTCGAAAGCTATGAATCAAGCAGGGGTAGATTGCAACCATAAGAGTGTTATAATTAGAGGGTAATCATGGCAAAAAAGAAAAAACGAAAATCACGAAAAGTAGAAGTAGCTGAACCAAATCTGTTTTGGCGACAAGCTGCAGCAGTGCTGCTATTTGTAGCTGCATTATTCTTATTCTTAGGTGGATTTGGTATTGGCGATGAGCTGCCAACCAAGCTGTTTAGCGCCTTTTATTCTGCATTTGGTTGGGCTGCCTGGTTAGCACCAGTGGCTCTAGTTTATTTTGGCGTACTAAAATTCACTGCCGAAGATCACAAGGTTCCACTAAGCAACTCGTTCAGTATGGTATTTCTACTAGTATTTGTGTCTGGGTTCTTGCACACCAGCATGGCTAGCGCGAGCTCTAGCGGTGATTACACTGGCGGAAATGGCGGTGCAGTTGGTAGTTTTGTCGGCGGCGCAGTGCTTGGTGTACTGAGTCCAGTCTTAGCCTCTATATTATTCCTAGTGCTTAGCATGCTGGCGGTATTCTTTAGTTTTGGTATTTCGCCGCTTGTACTCGGCAAAATTACAAATATTTTCAAGCGCCGCGAAAAATCAGAAGAAGAATCAGACATGGCAGAGCTCAGCGCAGCTGCCTCAAAACGTAATTTCCAAATGAACGAAGGCGTGCCGGTTGAGCATAGTAGGGGCTCGGGCAGTGCGGCAATCAAAAACTCAGCCGCCATCAAGCTAACCAAGCAAGAAGACCATTCTGCATTGACGGCTCCAAGTGACCCAGACTGGAAGTTCCCAAGTATTGATTTGCTCAATCAGAAGCAGGACAAAGCTGATCCAGGTGATGTTGAAGCCAATGCGGCGACTATTCAGGAGACACTGCATAACTTTAATATTGCAGTCGAGATGGAAGGCGCTAACATCGGTCCACGTGTTACGCAGTACACTCTAAAGCCGCCTGCAGGTGTGAAGTTGAGTAAAATTACGGCACTAGACAGCAATATCGCACTCGATCTGGGTGCCAATGCTATTCGTATGGAAGCACCAATTCCTGGCAAAAAAGCTGTCGGTGTTGAGGTGCCAAATGTTAAGTCGGCAACTGTTCGGACATCAAGCGTACTGAACTCGCCAGAATGGAAGAACCAAGTAAGCCCGCTGGGCATCACTATTGGTAAGGACATCGCTGGTACGCCAGTGGTGGGTGCACTCGACAAAATGCCGCATCTTTTGGTGGCTGGTCAGACTGGCTCTGGTAAATCGGTGATGATTAACACGTTGCTGACAAGCCTCTTGTATCGCAATAGTCCGTCGGATTTGAAGCTGATCTTGGTTGATCCAAAACAAGTTGAAATGGCGCCGTATGCTGACATTCCACATCTTCTAACACCAGTTATTACTGAACCAGAAAAATGCATTAGCGCGCTCAAATGGGCAGTGGCAGAAATGGAGCGTCGTTACCGAACACTGGCAGAGAACAAGAAGCGCAATATCGCAGATTACAACTCGGTCATGAAAGAAGAAGGTATGCCTTATGTAGTGATTGTGATTGATGAACTAGCCGATCTCATGATGATGGCTGCCCGCGACGTCGAGGCCTTGATTGTGCGGATTGCCCAGAAAGCTCGAGCGGTGGGTATTCACCTGGTACTGGCAACGCAGCGTCCATCAGTGGATGTCATTACAGGTCTTATCAAGGCTAACGTACCGGCCAGGATTGCCTTTACGGTGGCCAGTCAGGTAGACTCACGAACTATTATTGACGCAGTTGGAGCAGAGAAGTTACTCGGCATGGGCGACATGCTATTCAGTACCGCTGATATGCCAAAACCAAAGCGTGTCCAAGGTGCATTCATTACTGACGAAGAAACCAGTGTTGTTATGGACTTCCTGCGTATGCAACGTCCACCACAATACGATGATGAAGTGGTTAGCCAGCCGGTACAGATCGGCAAGGGTGGTGTTGTCGCAGATTACAGCAATGACGGCACCCAAGGTGACGAGGCAGAGTTCAAGGACGCAGTCCATGTGGTGCTTGATGCCCGTAAGGCAAGCACTAGTCTGTTGCAGCGACGCCTAAGGATTGGTTATGGCAAAGCAGCCCGACTAATCGAAACTATGGAAGAACAGGGTATTATTAGCCCCGCAGACGGCTCACGGCCGCGCGAAGTGCTAATCAGCAGCATGGACGATGTGTTTGGCGGTGACGGCAGCACAGCTATCGAAGTCGATAGCTCAGACGATTAGCAAAAAGTCTAAATATTTCGCTTGCATTACAAAAAACTTAGCGCTACTATTTCTGTAAATGCTTATGCAATATAAAAAGCTAAAACTAACAGGAAACGTGGCGTAGCATGTCACGACTGGAGCTTGTCCCAAACGACAACGCCCCAGCAGCTCTCGACCCCCAAAATCTAGAACAACGATTAGCGCCAGTGGACGAATTCGGAATGCCATACCTATTGCATCCTTATGATCCACCAAGTAGATACTACGAGACGAGGAGGGACGACGACCACTCCTTCTACCAACAGAATAATGATTCACTCAAAGGCCAAGCAGGCCAGGCCCTACTTATCAGCCGTGTACAGACTGTGCCGCGCTGGCTGCATAACAACAAGCATTACGCGTTTTATGACGGTATTGAGCAGTTCCCGCAAAATGATTCAGAGAAGTTTGCACTGACCGTGCTAGCCTGTGCGGGCTATGTGTCTAGGACAGCACTAGATGTGAGGAATCGGCATAATCCAAAGTTGGTTACGATGTCGCGTAATACTTATGACTTTGTGCGGGGCAAGCGGCAGCTGCATTTTGAGACAAGAAAAGAGAGTGTACTGGGCTACAAGACACAAGCTGAATCAACCAAAAAAATCGGGCAGTTTTTTGGCGACTATATTAGGATGCACGGACTCGAGGGTGTTATTGACGAGAAAATCGTTGATGAGTTTATATCCACGAGTAATGAAATCAAGCGGAAGAAGCTCGGTAATAAAATACTTGGTCATGCTATGAATGCGGCTGTTGAGCCAGTTGCACCTATTTATAAGGATGCAATGAAAGAAGGTGCTCTTCGGCCAACAAAGAAACACCCAGTTCATGTAGTGCTAGATGTTTTTCCAGTGTCGACCTGGCCGGATTATCATCAGGCAATCGAAGAGGCGCTGGCAGCTTGACCTTTCATCTGTTAAAGAGTATAATCATATCTGTTAATAACTAACTTCTTGGTTGAGGCTCTTAGGTACTCAATCTTGAAACCAAAGGAAGTTATAGCTGATTGAGGTATTTTGGGCTTGATTTATTAAGTATCAAATATCAAGTATCAAATATACTTTCTGTAAGAAAGGACGTACAATGGCACAATACGAAATTGCCGTGTTGTTTGACCAGGGTTTAGAAATTGACCTGGAAAAGGCAACCGCAAAAGTAGAAAAGATTATCACCGCTGATGGTGGTAAGATCACTGACACCGACAATTGGGGCAAGCGCAAGCTAGCTTACCCAATCAACGGTCAGGATTTTGCAATCTACGTATTCTATACAGTAGATCTACCAGGTGAGGCAGTACAAAAAATTAACGACACACTCAATATTACTGACGAGGTTGTGCGTTTCTTGATTACTAAGCCTGATCTTAAGAAACTAGCTAAGGCAGAGACCGCCAAGGCTGAGAAGGCTGCAAAAGCCGCAGAGCGCGGCGACAAGGCCGACGACGAAGACGAAAAGTCAGAAGACGAAGAGTAGAACCTTAATTTTAAATTATCAATTTTGCAATTTTCATTCAATTTGCAATGACTCAATGTCGCAAACATTCTGAGTCATTGGCATATTGGTTCTTGATTGAAAATTAGCAGATAATTGAAAAATCGGTAAATGGTAAATTAGTAATTGCTTGCAATGTGCAAGCCCAGAGCGTACCTTAATAGTACAAATTAATCACAAGACATAGTTCTTGTAAGGGGAGGAAGCCAATATGGCAAGAAGTTTCAACCAAGTGATTTTAATGGGGAACCTAACCCGTGACCCAGAACTCCGAACAATACCAAGTGGACAGAGCGTTTGTAGCTTTAGCTTGGCACTTAACCGCAGCTACAAGGGATCAGACGGAAATTGGCAAGAAGCCACCGACTATATCGATGTAGTTGCCTGGGGACCGCTTGGCGAACGGGTAGCTCAGTATCTGAGCAAAGGTCGTCCATGTCTCGTGAACGGACGTCTACAATCCAGTACATGGGAAAAAGACGGACAAAAGCGCAGCAAGGTAGAGGTGAACGCACAAGACGTAACCTTCCTCGGTGGTCGCGGTGAAGGTGATAATGGTGGCAGCCAATCAGCTGGCAACGACAGCAAGCCTGCAGCCAAAAAACAAGAAGATGATGTTGTCATCGAAGATATTGGCGATGAGCCAATTAATTTAGACGACATCCCGTTTTAAGGAATTTTAGGTTGCACATTCTGGGCGCAGACCTGCGTCAAAAATCCGCACTGTATTGAAATACAGCTTGGATTTTGTGCTCGGACTGCATCCCAGACTGCACTAACCAAAATCCCTTAAAACCCACGCAGGATTTAAGGGTGTACTTAGGAGAGCATATGGCTGTGAGTTGCAAATCCAGCTTGGAAATTGTGCGGTTCACCAGGCCAGACAAGTCTCCGTCCAGGCGGTAGAAGTGAGGGGTGGTCTAAAGAGAAACATGATATATTTGTAAATCATTCAGATATATCAAGTATTAAATATTAACTATTATTTCCGGAGGAAATACTCATGGCGAAGATTTTTAAACACAGAACTGATGTTGCGTATTTTGACTACAAGGATTTTAAAACCTTGCAGCGCTACGTAAACCAATTTGGTCAGATCGAAACCCGCAAGAAGACTGGCCTTACAGAGAGCCAGCAGCGTCAGCTTTCTCGCGCTATTAAGCGTGCTCGGCATCTAGCACTGATGCCCTTTGTTGCAAATTCCTAAAAGTCCGGAACTTGGCGCATTTTGGCGTTGGAGTTTCCAATCCGCGTTCACCGTATGTTAAATACGGCTCACTTGCGGTTCTCAACTCCGCCACCAAACTGCATCCAAGCCCGAACTTTTAGCATCCAGAGTAGGGTAGGTACAATAAAGGGGTAGAATGGAAGATTTGACGTTACCGCAGGTTGCGCGCAGGCTAGAGAAATATATTCTGGCTCTGCCAGCAGCCAAGCAGTTTAATACGCTTGGGAGTGAGCCGCGCAAGGCTATGATTGCTCTTGTCGACAGCTCTTATAGCCTCCGGGTTGCCTCGGAGCGTTATTTTCATGCTGATGATAGCAAAGAGCAGAAGCTTTTTCTGGCAGAAGCAATCGAGCAAGCAGGTCATACAAATGAGCGTATTTTGAATGCCGGAAACTACGATTTATTAGGGGCGGCGGATGTCGCCCAGCTATCTGCATTAGCCGAACATATACGTGAGAGGTTACAATAGAACCATGAAAAAACCTGCAGCAGAATTAGCCCACGAATTGTTACAGCAAATTGGCAAGATCAAGCTCAATGATGCCACTACAATTCTAGGTGGAAGTTCGGGCACAGCCATGCTCAATAAATTACGAATCTCTGCCGCCAAACTGCAGGAATCGCTTATCAAAAAGCAGAGCTACAAAATAGTCATGGAGAATTACGAAATAGTAGCCGCAGATATTGATACGGCAGGTGTTATCGGGCTTATCAGCGAAGAGGAAATGGTGGAATACTACACGCTAGTCGACAGTCTTTGGGCAGCAATCGAACACGAAAAAGCCTAAGTTTTTTTAGGCGCAGGAATCAATAAATTTACGGAGTTAATTTAGATATGGCGTTTGGCATAACCGATCTCAAAAAAGGACAAATCTTTCAACTAGAAGGCGAACCATATCGTGTGGTTGAATATAGCCAGAAGGTGATGGGCCGCGGCGGGTCGATCGTAAACGTAAAGATTAAGAGCCTTGTCAGTGGTAAGGTTCTAGCCAAAACTTTCAAGGGCAATGAATCAATCGAGCCGGCTGATATTACTAACGAGACTGTCCAGTATTTGTATAATGACGGATCGACTTACTTTTTTATGAATAATGATACTTTTGAGCAGTTTGAGATTGCAGCAGAAATTATTGCTGATCAGTCAGGCTACCTAAAAGAGGGCGACAACGTGCAGGCACAATTATTTAACGGCAAAGTTATCAGCATAGAATTGCCAAAAAACGTGCCTCTCAAGGTGACATATGCCGAAGATGTAGTAAAGGGCGACACCACCAGCTCAGTACTCAAAGACGCCACGCTCGAGACAGGTATATCGGTCAAAGTCCCGGCATTCGTGAAAGTCGGCGATGTAGTATCGGTAGACACCGCCACTGGCGCATACCGCGAACGAAAGAAGGACTAAGTTATGATACGAGCCGCTGGGGTGCTGCTAATTCAGGGTGATGAGTATGTACTGCAGTATCGAGATGACAAGCCGACAATTTATGCCCCAGGTACATACTCACTGTGGGGCGGTACACTAGAAGGTTCCGAGCTGCCCCAAGAGGGTGCTCTACGCGAACTGCGCGAGGAAACTGGCATAATTTTACAGTCGACGAATCCTATACCTTTGCATAACTACATCACTGTTGGTGAAGGACCAAGCTCTTTCGGTCAGTCGGTTCATGTCTATCTTTTTGCGACCAAAATAACGCCCGAAGTTCAGGTAGAGTTACGTGAAGGGCAGGGAGTCGTCCGGCTACCTCGCTATACCGAGATGCACGAAAAATTAAACGAATTTACTAAAGAAGCGATAGAAATCTATGAAGCAGCGGCTAGATAGAAGACTTGTAGAGAAAGGGTTAGTACCAACTCGTAGTCAGGCAGAGAGTTATATACGTCTGGGCAAGGTCAGGGTTAATGGAACGATTTTGACTAAGCCGGGTACGATGGTGTCTGACCAAGCCGAGATTAAACTGCATGTCCGTGAACAATATGTTAGCCGGGCGGGTCTCAAGCTGGCGAGCGTAGCCAAAGTGTTGGGCTTAGATTTTAAAGACAAAATTGTGCTCGATGTCGGCAGCAGTACTGGCGGCTTCACTGATTTTGCACTGCAACACGGCGCCAAAAAAGTAATTGCCGTAGATGTGGGTACTAATCAGCTGCATCCGTCATTGCAAGGCAACCCAAAGATTGAACTCCACGAGCAAACCGATATACGAGATCTTAGATCTCAGAGCTTAGATCTTAGAAAAGACCCAAACACCAGCGACTCTAAGAACTCAGATCTAAGAACTAAGATCTGGATTGAAGTGCCGGACATGGTTGTCATAGACGTGTCATTCATATCGTTACGCGAGATATTGCCACACGTCTCCCTTTTAGCAACTTCGGCAACTTCAATCGTGGCCATGTGCAAGCCTCAGTTCGAGATCCTTGCTGGGTTTGAGCGACCTCCGCGTTTGGATGGCGAAGCCGTTTTCTCCTCGCGGAACGGAGGGAGGGGTATAGATGATACTTTGACCGAGTACCACAGAGGAAAAACGGCTATCGGCGCCAAAAACACGAGCAGCGCGGGCAGCTCTGCTGCCAGGCAGGTTCGTGAGGCGCGGAGGTCGCTGCACAAAGGCGTCATAAAAAACGACCGCATGCGTCGCGACATATTGAAGGATTTTGAGCTGTGGTTAAGACAAGGCTTTGTAGTTCTGGACAAGTCCGACAGTGAAGTTAGCGGTGCCAAGGGCAACCGCGAACGCTTCTACCTACTCAAGAAGCTGTCCTAGAATTCTATAAGAATTCGCGTAGAGCAGCTCGGTCTTTTAGTACAATCAAACCTGCTTCGTTGCTGGTTAGTCCACGGCGCTCCAAGGCTGTTAGTTCGCGGGAAGTTGTCTCGCGTGAGGCGTTGATAGAACTGGCGATATCTTGCTGCCGAAGCGGGACGTTTATGATTATGTGGCCATCGCTGGTTTCTTTGCCAAAGCGGTTACTCATAGTCAACAGGAATGAGATTAGGCGTTCGCGTACTGAGCGGTACTCTAGGTTTATAATTCGCTCTGAGTGAATACGATACATCTCCACGGTCATTTCTAGCAGCGGTTCTAGTACGGTTGGGTTCTTGTCTATGAGCTTGCGCAGGTTGTCTTTACCAGTGCGCCAGACAACAGTGTCGCTAAGCGCCTCGTAGATAATAGAACGCTCCTGACCAGTTATACCCCATATGAGCGGGAATATTTCGTGTTCTTTTCGGATGATCAGTAGGTTCTCTTCACCATATTTGGTGATATCGTAGGCCTTTACCAGTCCTGACTCTATATAAAAAATTCCCGGCGGAGATTCGCCGGGTCTTATTATGAATTCACCCTTTTTGTACGCCAGCCTTGTGCCCGCGTGGAAAAGATCTAATAGTGCGGGGTCTTGTATGCTTTTTGCTGGCATAACACTAGTATGACGTAAATTTCACAGATTGGGAAGAAAAATTCTTAAGAAACCCTATGATATATATCACAGGTTAAGGGTGATTATTGTAACTGCACAGCTGTCTATCTGACGATAAGCTGTACATGTAAACAAAGAGGAGGTGTGTCATGGTAACAAGCCAGGAAATCGACAGACAGTTACAGGCCATCAAGGTTAAGTTTACATGGTGGGGTAGAGGCGAAGCCAAGGAGCTTGAGCGCGTCATCGAACCCGGCGAGACGATTATGTACTGTATAAATGGACGTTACGAAGGTGGTTTTGCGATGCTCTGTGTCACTAACCACCGAGCCGTATTGATTGATAAAAAAATCCTCTACCTAAGCCTAGAAGACATTCGCTACGATATGATTTCAGAAGTTCATTTTGATGGTCGTTTGGTAGATTCTACGGTTACGATCCATACATTTAGCAAGGAGCTCCGATTTACGACTTTGCGAGGGAGTTTGTTGCGCCAGGCTACAGCATATCTACAGAGGCGAGTCATGGAATTGCGCCAGCATCCAACCTTCTCTAGCCAGTTTGCTTCTGTGCAGCAGCCTGCTGATACCGGTGTAATGTCGTTTGAACACAGAATCACCAACCCTTATATAAAAGCACCACTGACTATGAGGCGACGGGTTTCACGCTTCTATAACTAGCTTCCAAATACGCGGTCGCGCAAGACCATGCAGCGTATTAGTAGTGAGAATATAAATATTGAGCCTGCTAGGGCTACCACCGACCATACTACTGGCACTAGGAAGCCTAGACCAGCAGCAGTGATGCCGTTTAGGAATGTTATTGATATGAACGGTAGGATTTCTGCGAAGAAAACGTATAGCCAGATTACGAATAGTACGGTAGAAATCACTCTTGTTAGGAATCTGGCTATTGAGTCATGAAGAACTTTTGATCGGTTGTATTCCTTTGGCAGAGCCATACCTTTAGTAATGGGAATTTCGTTTTTGTAGGTGACATACATGGTGTAGCTGAGCCAGGCGATTATGTAGACAATAAGGCCAATAATCATCCAGAAAGCAACGGTTAGTAGGGTAGCACCTAGTAATTCGTCCAGAGTAGATAATGCGCTTTTAAATCGTAGCTGCATATAGTCGGTGACAATGATGTAATTAACGTTGTCGACAGTCCTAAAGTACGTGAATGTATTGCTGGCTACCAGGAACAGTAGGCTAATAATCGGCAATACAATCAGCTCCACCTTGGTAGGGGTAAATGCTCGTTTAGTATGTTCTGTTTCGGTTTCTTTGGTTTCCATCTAATCCTAGTATATGGCTAGGCTCGCAGAATTCAATAATCTACACGTTGAAACGGAATTCAACGACACCCACATGAGACACCTCGCATCGCGGGTTTCTCACCCAAGCAGGGCACAGGCAGAGCCTGATGCTCTGGCTGCTCTTCCCGATGAAGGCTACACATTGAAACGGAATTCGACGACGTCATCGGGCTGCATAATGTAATCTTTGCCCTCGGTGCGTATTTTTCCCTGTTGCTTGGCTGATTGTTCGGATCCAGCCTCTATAAGATCTGTGTAATTAACTACTGATGCGGCAATAAAACCACGTTCAAAATCACCGTGGATAACACCGGCGGCCTGTGGGGCAGTAGCGCCTTTTTTGACTGTCCAGGCGCGGACTTCTTGTGGGCCGGCTGTCAGATAGCTTTGCAGACCCAATGTGTCGTAGGCGGCATGAATTAGGCTGCTCAGGCCAGACTCGTCCACACCGTAGCTCTCCAGTAGCTCAACTTGGTCAGATTTATCAAGTCCACGCAGTTCGCTCTCTAGCTTGGCACAGATGAAAACAGCTTGATTTGGGCTGGCTAAACTGGCTAGCTCCTGTCTTTTTTCTTGGGTGGCTAGGGTTTTCTCATCGACATTGAAGACATAAATCACAGGTTTTAAAGTAAGTAGCTGCAGCTCTTTTTGTAGTAGCTCGCGGCTCTCTGGTTTCCAGCTTCCCACCTCTGTAAATAGTGGTGTGCCAGCATCCAAAAGTTCATGAGATTTTTCTATCAATTCAGCCAGAGGCTTTAGTTTTGGGTTGGACCTCGCTTCTTTTTGAACGACGGGTAGACGCTTCTCGACAGTTTGCAGGTCTGCTAGCACCAGTTCGGTGTTAATTACCTCAATATCCTTGCTGGGATTAGGTTGTTCATCGACGTGCTGGACATTGCTATCATCAAACGCTCGTACAACGTGTGCAACAGCGTTGCAGCTGCGAATATTAGCTAGGAACTGGTTGCCGAGCCCTTCACCCTTGCTCGCACCAGCTACCAGACCGGCAATATCTACGAAAGTTACCGTAGCCGGCACAATTTTCTTGCTGCCATACAGATTGGCTAGAGCATCAAGACGCTCATCTGGTATTGGTACGATACCGGTGTTTGGTTCAATAGTCGCAAATGGGTAGTTTGCGGCAAGTATGTCGTTGTCGGTCAGGGCGTTGAACAGGGTAGATTTGCCAACATTGGGCAACCCGACAATACCAATACTTAGCATCTAACCCAACCTGTTCTTGTTTATTTGCTTGTGTTGTGTCTCTTGTATCGCTATGCTCAACATCTAACCCGACCTTGTTTACAGTTAATGAAGTAGCATATGCTGGTATTTTTCCGCATATTCTGACGTTCTCCTTCGTTGCTATTATTTTATCAACTATTTTCCTCACAGTAAAAAGCTTGTCTTCGTAGCCCAGATTACTGAGGTACTTCTTGAAAGGCTCTACGGAGGTTTCTAGATCAATTTCACTTAATTGTGCTAACTTATTTGCTTCAGGCTTATTCATCAGGTCTGTGAGCTCTTTACGGCGTCTAGCGACACTGTTCATCTGGTCTGTATACACAGCTTCAGACATTGTGCCCAGACCCCAAGCTTTTACATAACGGCGTTCTTCTTGCTCAAGTGCTTTGAGTTGCATTCTCAGTTCATCTTTTTTAGGGCTTTGACCTGCTAGTAGCTTCTTTTCTTCAGCATAACGATCAAGTTGCTGTTGTAGTAGGGTAGGGTCTGTCATCAATTCACAGAGTTTAGCCCAGCCAACAGTATCTAATACCTGCACATTCACACCAGCTTCAAAGCATGTGCGAGGTTTAGGAAATTTAAGTAAGCGATCTGTGCAGCGGTAATAGAAGTGACCTTTCTGACCTTCACCAGTTCTGGTTGCTCCACAAGGACAAGATATTAAGCCGCCAAAAAGATAGGGATTTTTCTTGAAGCGTTGACTGAGCTTACCGTTACTTTTAATTTGTGCATTGGCTTTTTGGAATAGCTCATCAGTAATAATGCGAGGCACTTCTACTTCAATCCACTCATCACGTGGTCTGGTTTTGCGACTGCCTTTTAATGAGTGACGATTCTGATATTTCTTCTGAGTTTTAGCGGTTGGATTTTTTGTCATCACACTTTCTGACTTGTAATAGTAATGTTTGCCAGTGTAAGTTTCGTTTTTCAGCATGCGGTGCAGTGGACCATTAGTCCAGACATCACGTTTGCCTTTTTTTGGTGGAACGCCCATGTCATATAGGCGACGAATGACTTCTTTGATTGATACACATTCAACACCAATCCACTCAAAAACCATTCTGACTACTTTAGCTTCTTCTTCGTTAATCACGAATTGACCGTTAATCTTATCTAATCCTTTACCCTTAATCGGAATATAGTCATAGCCGTAAGGTGCTTGATAGCCCAGCAACTTACCTGAGCGAACCTTATTGAGCTTACCGATACGAAAACGTTCTGTGATCTTCATACGTTCATATTCATGAAATACACCCATAACACTACCCATTAATTGTTCTTCGGGTGTTTCGCCGTTTATGTCATGTAAGCTTTTGAATTGTAAATCTAAGCCCTTGAGCTCCTCGATTACGATCTCTT
Organism: uncultured Candidatus Saccharibacteria bacterium; assembly: GCA_964644965.1. Classification (GTDB taxonomy): domain Bacteria; phylum Patescibacteriota; class Saccharimonadia; order Saccharimonadales; family JACDBH01; genus CAZXYN01. The sequence goes on from CAZXYN010000008.1 coordinate 15,488, forward strand.
GATAGACGAATTTTCTTGCTAAGCGACCACGATCGTAGACGTACAAAATATCAAACTTTTTATCACGAGCATCAGAACGCATACGATCTAGCTCAGGGCGTTCTAGTATTGCACCTGACCAACCTTCATCTATGTACTTACAGCCTTCTAATAAAGAGTTTCCGTCCTTTTTGATTTCTGGCAGTATTTCCGCAATTTGATTCTCTACGGTCTTCTCGTCTTTCTGTAATTCAGTGCTCACACGAGCATATAGTGCTGCCCTCAGCATTATTTTGTTCCTTTCGTTTTGGTTGTGCGTTTTTCGATGAATGAATCCAAGGCTTGTTGGCTTATACGGTAACCTTTGCCAAGTTTTACGGCTTGTAGCTCTCCGTTTTTGATGTAGGTCAGTACACTCTGCCAGTGAAGTTTTAATAGCTCTGCAACTTCCTGTACCGTGTAATATTTCTTATCTATCATTATAATCTCCATCATAAACATTTATAAATAAATATCAATGATTACTCCTTAGAACTTTCTACAAATTCTTTGAAATAACGATCGAACAAATAGTTGAAAGCTTCATCAACAGCACTCGTATCACCGTCATCGACGAATACATACTCCATAACTGGTGGTACGGGTTTGCGTGCCATTGTCTAGCCCTCTAGGTGCTCCAAATTAGCAACCCCACCATGCTCACCACTATATTGATCTTGTTCAATTAGCTGAGGGAATATCAGCACATTGCGTTTATCATTCGGGTCTTTTTCTTGAGTTATCAAGCCTGCCATTTCTAGCATTGGCAAGATTTGACGACGAAATGTATCGTCATTTGGCAGGCGGTTCTCAAGTTCATAGTGACGATGAATGATTTCTTTGCGACTGACACCAATATCATCAAAAGACTTAGATTCAGGATCACGATGAGCATTCTTTGCCACATAAATTGGAACGATGTATTTCTTGTAGAACTCATAGGTGTAGGGAGGCAGATTAAGTTCTTGGCTCTTGTTGATCTTTTTCCATACCTCAAAGCCTTGATCTATATCAGATTGAGTTGCGACTATGCTGCCGTTTTCATCACGACGATACCAGACATTAAGTAGGGTGATGCATTTTATAATTGAAAGCAGGTGGCTCACATCACGTTGATGACGTGGCTTAGCAGACTTTACATCGGACAGGAAGCGACGTTCAATGCTATCAGGATTAGGGACGATAATGTCATCTACATGTTCTTGCTTGATCGCTAGTACACGGTCTTTAAGCTGTTGGCGTTCTGGGCTTGCATTTATTTTTGCAAAGAATTCTGCCTTGTTGGCATTGCGAAGGGTAGCCATGTGAACGCCTTCTTGCACCTTTTCCATAGTAGTTTCGGGACTAAGTAGGATTGCACGAGTAGCTTCTTGCTCATCTAGACGCATTCCTGCTGAACAAAATATTGTTGCAGGGTAACCACGAATAATAATGTTCTTCGCACGGTTCGATCCTTTTTTGTCCTTATCTGTTATCTTGTAGTCAATCTCTTTTTTATCATGTGACAAGACAGGACGTAAGTTCTCCTGAAGTTTCGGATTTGGCTGTTCTAGAAAGATAAGAATTTTACGCTCAAGGTCTGTGACGTAACAATTACGTTCTTTATCGAAGCTTGCGTTGTCATGGAAAAACGCCGTTGGAGATGCACCACCATATTGACGAACATCTGCCTCAGGGAAATATTGTGCCACTTGGGTTGGAATGTAGGTCTTACCCGTAGAGGAGGGGGCATTGAAGCTCACATTAAGCTGGCTGTCTTCAGTGTACGCTGACAGCATGCATAAGAATGTGACTAACTTATTTTCATTATCGTGCTTGATTGTTAGGTCGAGTACAGAAGCAAGCTCTTTGGTTGTAATTTCTTCAAAAGTGCTGACATCAATAGGCTTAGGACCAGAACGTAGTGCTGAGAATTTATCAAATAGATCGCTAGGATCAGCATCTGGTAGTTTGAAGTAATCAGTCAAATCTCCGTGCTCACCAACTTCATCGGGTAATGTAATTTCTAGAATAGAAGTAGAAGGTAGTGCTTCTGAAAGTTTCTCAATGAGTTCATTTGCTCCTTGATGGCCAGCCTCATCATTGTCGAAACAAATGTATAAATGACGTACTGATACAAGCTGGTCAATCCACTCGTTTTTGAACGTGCGAGCACCAGCAGTAGATGAAATTGCAGGTATACCGAATGCACGTAGTACCATGCAGTCGAACTCACCCTCACAAATCACTAGCTGGTCAGGTTTTTCTTTGAGTATTTCTGCATTAAATATTGCAGCACCTCCACCAGTAGACATATATTTTGCTCCACCAGAAGGCACGAACGGGTCTTGGCGTAACTTCATGAATTGGACTATGCCAGCGGTGTCACGTACTGGTATGGTTATCCAGCTTTTCCCGTAGAATTCACCGTAACCAAGTTCGAAATCATCAATATCTTCTTCTAATAGTAGGCGTTCATTTTTCAACCACTCACGAATGTTAAGGGGGAGTTGATCGTGGTATTTTGCCGCTAATTTATTTAGGTTTGGTGACTTATCAAATGTTTGACGGGGTTGTGGGGCAATGTTTATTCCTAGAGCTTCACGTAAGCCCTTGATACTACCTTTTTCTCCACATTTATGACAGTAGTATTGACCCGTGTTTGTGTTGATGTACAAGTGGGCTTCATTCCCATGACTATCAGCATCGCAGTCATTGAAAATGCAGTGGGTGATTAGTTCATTGCCACGTTGACGGTAATCGATACCTTTAGAATCTAAAAGTTCTTTAGGATTGTTATTTTGATTTGCGTGCATTACGTTCCTCCTTTGCATATTCCTTAAGAAGGTTTTCTATTGCGTTCATGAAGTTATCTAGAGCACTGACTTTCTTATTTTTTGTTACTTTTCCCATATATTTCGCCCTTTCTTAAGACGCACTGAACAAGCCGATAGAGCGTGAAGCTGTACCGTTTTGTTAGTTATTATTTAATTTCTGACCACCAAGTTTTCTAACTTAAATGTGTCTATTTTAATTTTACGCAGCCAGAAGAAAACCCGCTCTCTAGGCATAATTAGTCTGAATTACGGGTTCTTATTCTGAGTTATTCTGAAATTTTGGTGCTTGTTTTAGCTATTATCGCAATTTGTTGGTCTGTGAGGGCGGTCGTTTTTCTTACTTGAATACTTTTCGGGGACGAGGACATAAAAGGACTTAGTGGCTTATTTTTTCCAAATATTGACTTATACGTATCGTTATTGAAGTTGCTCAAACCAAATGTATCGATGCCAGCTTTTTTCATTTCTTCTTTGAGTTCTTTAATACCAATTTCTTGGTTAGGGTGTTTTGATAAGCAAAATGAAATTACATTGTATGCTAGACCTTCACGCATTGTAGGTAAGTAGTATTTGGTGCTGCCGATAGTTACCACAGGTATGACCATACTTTGAAATGATACAGTTGCATACATCTTATTTAATTCAGATTCGAACTCGGCAATGTTCTTGTCAGCTTCGTCTATCAGTTCTTTGATCTGTGGTGTTAGTTCGGGCTGATCAATATCAGCCATGATGCACAACCTACTAACGCTTGAGTTATGAGCTTCGCCATAATCACCACCTGAATGTTCAAATTCTATTGCTGGTACAAATTCATGGGCTTGTTCTAAATTGTCCAGTACACGCCAGCAGATACTGCCACCAAGTTTTTTCAGCTCAGGCTGCCGATCATAAATACGTCTAAGTTCATCAATGAGCAATATGTAGCTACGATTCACACTACTGATGTCAGGGGTATTACTATGATCTATAACCATAGTGTAGATTTTGAGTACACGTTCGTTTAGAATTTTCGCCAATGCGTAGTCGTTTGCAGTAGTATTTTCACTCATTTGCTAACTATTATAAGTGATTTGCAACATCTAGCAGAATAGCTAATCTGTCATAATTAAAAGAGACGGTTGAAACAAAAATTAGGAGAGGACCATGATCAAAAAGAACATCAGCAGTAGGCACAAGGTAACTTATCTAACCTTGATTAACATAGCCGACGACATACAACGTAATAGCTCAGTGGCTGAGGCATGTCGCAAGAATAAGATTTCAAGGGACACGTTTTATAGATACTTGAATAATGAGCCTGAGTTTACAGAGTTAATTATCAAGGCATATAAGTATCAGAGTGAAGTACCTACACCATTTTTTACAACTCGTTGATCTGACAGCTATACGAAAACTCCCTTGCTTTTGTGGGGATTTCTACGGTTTTGTGTAAGTTTATAACTCCTGTTAGTATGAAAATATGACACGAGAAAAAAGAAAAAAGCCTCAGCTTGATACAGATGAAATAATCACAGTAATCTTACCCGTAATAAACAGCTAAGGATGACGTACTGAGAGGCCGTAGGAGTTAGCCCAAAGCTGAGCACGGTACATTCTTCATTCGAGCTGTAAAAGTCGCAAGGAAGAAGGGAGGAAGCGTGAGGCAGGGCTTGATTGTTGTCGTTTGCTCACAATGTAATAAATTTCAAGAACTTACCCCTATCTACAGAGGTGTTTTTAGAGTACAATATTGCATAATATGTTAGATAAAATTGGCAAACAAAATGGCTAGGCTTACATTTTCAGAAGCACAGAAAAATGTGGCTGAAATTGCCAACCGTGAAACATACAATATCGACTTTGTTTACGAGCTACTTGCTGCCTATGGTCGTGCACGATCTGCCATTACTAAGCTCCGAGAAGGTTCACTGAATCTTGCTGAAGATAAAAATAATGAAATCCTGCAAAGAGGAGTAATCTATTTCAAGTATGTAGCAGACCCAAATAAGCTACACTCTACTGCCGAAGAAATGGCGATCGACACGCAAGTCATTCGCTATAACCCTAGATATTTGATTGTTTCAGACTACGAAAGATTAGTAGCTGTTGATACAAAGAAGGACACACGTCTTGATATTAAGTTACGTGACATAGATAGAGATGTAGATTTCTTCTTTGGCTGGACAGGTGATGAAATTACTGACGAGAAGACTGAAGCTGTTGCTGATAGACGTGCTGCTGACAAGATGAAGGATTTGTACGCTGAAATAGAGCGTATAAATCGTGATAGGTTGATTGATCCTAAAAGCAATTTTCGACACGATCTAAATGTATTCTTCAGCAGACTTCTGTTCTGTTTTTTTGCAGAAGACACACGTGTTTTTAGCCGTACTGAAGAACGTATATTCACCAATGCGATCAAGGATTTCACGCAAACCGATGGAAGTGATTTGGACCTATTCCTTGAGACTCTTTTTGATGCACTCGATACAGAAGATAAATCTGAATTCACAAGTCCATTCAGTAAGTTCCCGTATGTGAACGGTACGATCTTCGATACCAAGAAGCACGGTATAGGAATACCTAAATTTAACGCTCAGGCAAGAAAGCTAATACTTGATTGTGGTAACCAGAATTGGGCTGAGATAAATCCTGACATCTTCGGTTCAATGTTCCAAAGCATAGTAGAAGAAGAACAGAGAAGTGCTCACGGTCAGCACTATACAAGCGTACCTAACATCATGAAGACAATAGAACCTCTGTTTCTCGATGAGCTAAGAGCTGAATTTGATAAGTATTACGATAACGATCAGCGGCTTATAAAGTTGTGGGAGCGTATAAGTAAGATCAAGGTTTTTGACCCTGCCTGTGGTAGCGGTAACTTTCTGATTATTGCTTATAAAGAGCTTCGAAAAATTGAACATGCGATCATTGAAAGAGTATATGGAGATGAACATAAGCGGAGGCAGTTAGCGGGGAAGCTAGAGTCTCGTATCAAGCTGGATAATTTCTACGGAATCGAAATCGATGATTTCCCACATGAAATAGCTATACTTTCACTTTACTTGGCCAAGCATCAGATGAATATTGACTTTGAACAGCAGTTCGGCAGAGAGATTAAGCTCATACCACTAAAAGATAACGCAAACATCATTCACGGGGATTCTACAAAATTAGATTGGAAAGATGTCTGTCCAAATGTACCGAAAAATCAGGGCTTAAGTACCAACCCAGAACAGAGTGCTTTAATTGATTTTGATGATGATCAGCCCGAGCTTGAGTTGCAAAATGAGATTTGGGACGAGATATACTTAATTGGAAATCCACCGTATCTTGGATCAAGCATGCAAAGCACTGATCAGAAATTGAGCATGTCTCGTGTATTTAAGAATTTTAAGAACTATAAAAATCTCGACTTCATTGCACCTTGGTTTAAGCTAGGCTCTGATTACATTAGTGGTACGCAGGCAAAGCTTGCTTTCGTTTCTACTAATTCAATTTGTCAGGGTGAGCAAGTTGCACTCCTGTGGCCTTACATATTTGGAAAGAATGTTGAAATAGGATTTGCACATACTTCTTTCAAGTGGACAAATGGTGCACGAAATGTAGCAGGTGTGACAGTTGTTATTATTGGTCTTCGTTCAATCAGCAAAGCACCTAAATATCTTTTTAGCCAAGGAATACAATCAGAGGTTGAAAATATCAATGCATATCTAATAGAAGCAAGGAATGTAATCTTACCAAGGAGAGCTAAGCCAATTTCTGAAATACCTCGTATTGTAAGGGGTAATATGCCAACAGACGGCGGGGCTTTAAGTCTATCTACTGATGAAGCGACAAATATCATCGATAATTACCCAAGTGCACAAGAATATATTCGCCCGTATGTAGGTTCTGATAATTTTATCAATGGGCAAAAACGTTTTTGTATTTGGGTTGATGCTCAGAATTATGAGCTTGCGAATTCAATTGAACCTCTAGAGACACGTTTTAATATGGTTCGTGAGTTCAGGGCAAAGAGCAAAGCACCAACCACACGCCCATGGGCAGAGAAGCCATATACATTCTTACAAAAGAGTAAGGAAGAGAAGCAAGCATTATTGATACCTCTTGTATCATCTGAGCGTAGAGAATACATACCTATTGGCTATGTTGATGAAAGAACTATCGTGTCGAATCTGGCGTTTACAATTTATGATGCACCACTTTGGTTATTTGGAATCCTAACTTCACGACTAATGAAGCAGTGGGTTATCGCTACTGGTGGAAAAATGGAGACTCGACTTCGTTTTTCCTCAGCCCTCTCATACAACAATTTACCAGTACCAGCACTCTCTCCCCATATAATCGATGAAATTTCGTCATTGGCTAGAGCCGTACTCTTTATACGGGAGAATCACAGTGAAAAGAGCTTTGCTGAGATGTATGACCCAAAAAAGATGCCTGATGATTTAAGGGAAGCTCACAATGAGTTGGATTTGTGCGTAGATCGACTATATAGGGCAAAACCTTATAATTCCGATGAGGAACGGCTTGCCGATCTTTTCGCTCTTTACGAAAAAATGTCAGAAAAGGAGAAAACAAAATGAATGAAGAAACGCTGAATATCATTGATGTTAAATATGCAAAGACAGGTGCGTCTACTAAGACTGACGAAATGGGTATGCGTGAAATGCAGCGTCGTGCTTTTGAGAAACGCAACTGTAATCATTTGCTTATCAAAGCACCACCAGCATCAGGTAAGTCACGAGCACTTATGTATATCGCATTAGACAAGTTGCATAATCAAGACAAAAAGAAAGTAATTGTTGCAGTACCAGAAAAATCAATCGGTGCATCTTTTTCAACTGTCAGACTTACAGAAAGTGGCTTTTATGCTGATTGGGAAGTTGATGACCGTAATAACCTCTGTCTTGGAACAGGTGATGATAAGAGCAAAGTTAAATCATTCATTAAGTTCATGAATAGTGACGATCAGATTTTGGTTTGTACACATTCAACACTTCGCTATGCATTCGAATCTAGTGATCTGGACACGGATTTATTCAACGATACAGTTCTTGCCATTGATGAATTTCATCATGTGTCCGTAAGCGAGAATAGTCGTTTAGGTGATCTACTACACAATGTGATGAGTAGCACAAATGTACAGATCATCGCAATGACTGGCTCATACTTTAGAGGTGATGCAGTACCTATTTTGTCGCCAGAAGATGAAGCCGAATTCGACAAGGTAACTTACACATATTATGAGCAGCTTAATGGTTATTCATACTTAGAAACACTCGGTATTGGCTATCACTTTTATCAGGGAAGTTATCTCGATGAAGGTGCATTGGAATCAGTGCTTGATACAAGCAAGAAGACGATTATTCATATTCCTAACGTCAATTCAAAAGAAGCTACTCAGGTTGGCAAGCACGAAGAAGTTCAGCGTATCTTCGATATTATCGGAGAATGGCAATCACAAGATAGCGAAAGTGGCGTTGAGAGCGTACTTGATCGAAATGGTGTTGTCCGTAAAGTTGCCAATCTTGTAGAAGATGAACCAAATCATCGCAACAAGCTAGATAAGTTCTTGGCCGAACACGCCAAAGATGACATTGATGCAGTAGACATTATTATTGCTCTAGGTAAGGCTAAGGAGGGTTTTGACTGGCCGTGGTGTGAGCAGGCACTTACGATAGGCTATCGTGCAAGTCTTACTGAAATCGTGCAGATTATTGGTCGCTGCACTCGTGATAGCTACAACAAGACGCACGCTCAATTTACGAATCTGATCGTTATGCCAAATGGTACTACTGATGACATTCAAATCTCAGTTAATAATATGCTTAAAGCTATTACAGCCTCTTTGCTTATGGAACAGGTCTTGGCTCCAAATTTCACATTTACACCACGAACTTCACCAGACCAAAAAGCACGAGTAGGGGAAGTTTTTGTTAAGGGATTAAAAAACCCACCAACAGAACGGGTCAAGCAAATTCTTGCTACAGAGCTAGAAGATTTGACGGCTGCTGTACTACAAGATGTTCAGGTACAACGTGCTGCTGCAAATGGTCACACTGGTGAATACATGAAACATCTGCAATCGAAGATCATTCGTGAAAAGCTTCCAGGGCTAACCGATCAAGAAATTGAAGTTACTCGTCAATACCTAGCAAGTAACCTAGCATTCAAGACTGCTAAGGTAACTGAAGACGGCGACAAGAAGTTTATTACAATGGCGAACAGCTTTGTTAATTTGGACGATCTGAGTATTGATCTGATTGATTCTATCAATCCATTCCAGCACGCATTCGAGGTTATTTCTAAGAAAGTTGGAGCTGATGTGTTCCGTGTCATTCAGGACACGATAGCAGGCTCTAGAATCGACATGACAGACGAAGATGCACTTGCACTTGTACCTCAAATCAAAGCGTTTGTAGTTGCTCATAATGGTAAATACCCAGCTCTCAATTCTAGTAATAAGAATGAGAAATTACTTGCTCAAGCTCAAGCATACCTAACGGCTCGTTACGCTAAATGGCAGCAAGAGAATACTACGGAGAAAGCTGAATAATGGACTTTTCAGACGATCTAATTAAGCTGTTTGAATCGGACGACGGTAAAATGTTCGTGCCGCCCAAAAAGAAGGCTGTAGTGTCGTCTGACGATCGTTTAGTAGCTTCATTCCAGCAAATCGTAGACTTTGTTGAAAAGAATAATCGACCGCCTGAGATTGAATCTAATGACATGAGCGAAGCAACATTAGCAGCAAGATTAAATTCAATACGCAATAGTAAAGAAAAATTAGAAGCTCTTAAAGATATTGATTCACTGGGATTACTAGATATGCCCGAAGCACCTGAATCAATAGATGAGTTATTCACTAAGGACACATTCGGACTTTTTGAAGGTGTGGGCGATGACATTCTGAAGATCAAGAATATACCTAATCGCAGACAAGTCATTCATGAGATCGATGAAAAAGCGAAAAGAATACCAGCCAAAGATTTCGCTGAATTTAAGCCACTTTTTGAGAATGCACAGAACTCTCTTAAAGAAGGAACGATGAAGCTAACACCGTTTACTTCTGTAGATCAAATTAAGGTTGGTGGTCTATACGTTAATAGTGGTCAAATGGTTTATGTTGCAGCAGAAGGTGAAATTGAGCAGAAGGCTGGTGGCTATAAGCAGCAGAGATTACGAGTAATTATTGAAAATGGTACTGAATCTAATATGTACCGCAGATCATTAGCACAGCGATTGTATGAAGGTGGACTAGTTGTTGTTGATAGGGATTACTCTGGTGAATTGGCTCTTAGTGAAGACGATAAAATAGTGGGGTACATATATGTCCTCAAATCTTTGAACACTGCCGACAACGTTACATCAATTAAAGACTTACATAAAATTGGGTTTACGGTCACTACGATAGCTGATCGTATTAAGAATGCAGAAAAAGACCCAACGTATCTTATGGCAGGAGTAGAAGTTGTTGATAGCTACATTATTACTGGTGACTATAATCCTCAGAAGGTTGAGCACTTTATACATAGAATATTTGCAGATGCTAAAGTCGATTTGAAGATCATCGACAATGAAGGGCGAGAGTACACACCAAGTGAATGGTATTCAGTTCCGCTCCTAGCGATAGAGCAAGCCGTTAATATGCTACAAAACGGTGACATTGTTGATTATCACTATAGTAAAGACTTGCAACAGATCGTATCGAACAAGAAGGAGGAATTATGATTTTTGCTCAAAGTAATATGAAGGAATTTCTATATACTCCTGGAATGTTTTTCGAAATACCCGAATTTCAGCGACCCTACTCATGGCAGACATCGAATGTCGAGGAATTCTTAAGTGATCTTGAGGAGTGTATCGCAAAAGGCAAAAATCACTATTTTGGTACGGTTGTTCAGGTTAAAGACACGGGAAAAGCCTACTCAAGAGCAATTATTGACGGTCAGCAACGTGTCACCACTTCATTGTTGATGATTTCTGCTATCTACCACCTTGCAAAGAAGAATCCAGCACTTATTGAAGACCCAGATACTACGGTTGAAAAGATCGAGTATCAATATCTGATCAACAAAGACATGGACAATAACCGTGTAAAGCTACGTACCGTTACGACTGACAACGAAGTACTGCAGCACATTTTTGATGCTAAGGGTGAGGCATCACAGCTCGAAAAAGACCACCAAAATAACGTTTATATTGTGTATTCTAAATTCCGTGAATATTTTGCAGGTAAGACTGGGCTAGATAAATACATTAACGGTCTTGAGAATTTTGAGATTGCTGTATTGACGCTGGTTGCAAACGATGACAACCCACAGCGTGTCTTTGAGAGTATTAATTCTACGGGCAAACCGCTTGAAGCTGGTGATAAGATTCGTAATTTTGCCCTAATGCTGAATAGCGATGAGTTGCGTAGTCACGTTTATAACGAGTACTGGCGACCCATAGAACGTACCCTATATGCTACTGATAAAGATCCGATCACAGACTTCTTCCGCTATTACCTTATCTCCAAGAAGCAGGCGAATATTAAATTGCCAGAAGTGTACCCAGAGTTTAAGAAGCAATTCGGAAGACATGTTGGGGAGGAGCAAGAAAGAGATTTGGTTGATAAGTTTTATGGTGATATTAAGCGATCGCTAAAATTCTATGAACTTCTGAAGCTGGCAGATACGAGTACTCTAAAAAATAGTGCAGAATTCGGTCAGTATGCTGGAATCGCTGAAACGATTTTCAGGCTTCGTTACATGAGGGTTGATATTTATATTCCATTTGCAATGTCAGCACTTGGCTATCATGCAGACGGTCAGCTCACGGATGAGGAGCTAGTAGCAGTGTTTAAGTTGTTAGAGTCTTACTTCTCCCGTCGTGTAGTCGTCAATTACTACGTTACGAGTGTGGACCGTTTTATGGCATCGCTTCATAAGCAAGCCCTTGATTATCTACGACGTGACAAAGAGGCTAAATACATTGAAGTTCTTAAGTACATATTCTTGACCCAGACAGGGCAAACACAAATGCCTAACAATGATGATTTTGAATTGGCTGTGCGTACCTACCCATTTTACGAACAGCATGGTAACTCTATCTTGTGCTATGTTTTAGCATCTACAGATACTGAGAATAAAGAGTCGAAGCCTACCTTGCGTCGTATAGTTGAAGACGGCTTTCAACCTACTATCGAACACATCATGCCGCAAACAATCAATAGCGGAGAATACGGTCAGAGTTGGAAGAATATGCTAGGCGAAGACTATGAGCGTATTCATAGTGAGTATCTTCATACACTGGCAAACCTAACGTTGACTGGCTACAATTCAGAGTATTCAAATCGTGCCTTTAATGGCTTTCAAGATAAAGATAAGAAGACACTTGTTGTTAAAGGTGTTGCAGTCGGATTCGACGCTAGTCCATTACCAATAAATGACTGGATTAAGCAAAAAGATGAGTGGAACGAGACTACGCTTAAGGAGCGTCAAGAATGGTGGCTGACCAAGCTAAATAGTGTATGGCCGCTACCTACCACCTCATTTAAGCCGATCGAGGAAGACACATCGGTCTATCTACTAGATGACATCGATCTTAAAGGCAAGGGTATAAAATCCGTAGAAGTCTTTGGCAAGAAAGAATCAGTTTCTACTTGGGCAGATGCAGTTGATTTAATAATAGAAGCTATTTATGAAAGTAGTCCTGATCGTTTCATCGAGACAATCGCTAACGACGAGTGGCTCTCTAAGTATATTAAGACCGATGCAACAGCTTTTGGTTCAAGCCGAGAAATCTATAATACTGGCTACTTTATCGATACGGGTACAAACACGAATGCAAAGCGGCAGCTTGTGCTGAATGTAGTTGACGCACTAAATCTTCCACACGATAGCGTTAAGGTTGATCTAAAGATTTACGGCGGTAACACTACGGACGACGAGGAATAGACATGGATACTTCTGGATACTTCGACCTCACAGTTCCAGAGAATGATATTGACTCGCTGACTATCAATCAGCAAGATCATTTCGATTGCAGTCTAGTGAATAACACTACAGGTGAAACATATAAAGGGTTTATTCTTGCAAAATCGCCGCAAGGCAATAATCTAACGGTTTGTGATACAGAATTCAAACGTTCTGGTACTGATAATAAGTATCAGCCTAGATTGATCTTTCGAAGGGTTGATGCTCAGTTCAATGATGTAAATGCTCCAGCCAGCTCACGTAGTCGAAGAATACCGTTTTCAGACGGTGCTGACGGTTATCGGGAGTTTTGGAGAATGGTAGCGTTTCTGTTTAAGTTCAAAGAAACAATCGATTTCGGTGATTTTGACGGTTCATACCATGTTATTTCCGCTGACCAGCTAAAGGAATATATGAATAATTCATCTAATAATGATGAGATTATTAAAATGGCAGATGAGCTAGGAATTGAGGTATCGGAGTTATTAAGAACTAAATCTACAATCAGGTTGCTGAAAAGTTATAAAGAAAAATTAGAAGAATTTATTGAGACTAATGCTTCAGAAACAGATGTTCAGAATTGGCTCGATGAAGACGGCCATAAGTACAGACAGCAAAGGTGCATGATCTTTGGGCTAGAGTACATAGATTTCCAGCGTGAAGGTTCGGTGAGTTCGAAAAAATTTGATGTCCTTACTAGGGTAGGCTCTAAGTATGTTGATCACGTTCTTATTGAATTAAAAAGCCCCGCAGATGATATTTTTGAAGTTACTCAATCCAGCAGCATTAATAACCCTACTAGCACTTATCAGATTCACAAACATTTAGCACGTGCGATACCTCAAATTCTAGAGTATAAGAGCACCCTTGAAGCAAAGCCAGCAGGCGACGCAGAGCTAGAGAAGCTAGGCATTAAAGGGGAAGCTCATATAGGGAAGTGCATTATTGTAATTGGCAAACATAGTGATGATGCACGTTGGAAACAAAATCGTGAGAATTTAGTACGCTCCCTTGGCTCTACTTTAGAGATATGGACGTATTCAGAATTGCTCAATAAGCTTTCATCTACGATTGAAAATCTAGAACGCATCAAAGAACACGAAGAACCCACTGAAGACTTATCGGACTGGTTTTAATATATGATGCAATTATCGAAATCTGACTACATACTCTATTTGAAACACCCTGCATGGTTATGGCTAAAGAAGCATGACAAAGAAAAATTGCCACACATTGATGACAATACTCAGGCTGTTTTTGATGCAGGTAATTTGTTTGAAGGTTATGCCGAGAAGCATTTCGATAACGGCGTAAGACTTGGTTTTACTGATTACGCAAGTTACCTAGCTTTACCAGAGCAGACATTAGAAGCTCTGTTGGGTGGAGTTAAAACAATATTCCAAGCACGGTTTTTGTCGGGGCAGATCACGTGCATTTGTGACGTTATTGATGTAGTAGGCGATAAGACATTTGATTTATATGAAATTAAATCAAGTACCAGTGCAAAGCCAGAACATATTATTGATTTGGCTTTCCAAGTGAAGGTTATAGAAGATGCTGGTTTTAAGGTCAGAAATGTCTTTGTAATACATGTGAACAATGAATATGTTCGGAATGGTGATATAGACCCACAGCGATTTTCGGTAATTACAGATGTAACAGATAAGGTTCGTAAAAAAGCTGAATATACAGTAGAGAAAATTGACGCTGCACTCGCAACAATGCAGTTATCTGAGATTCCTGATATTTCGCCCTCACTAGCAGGGCAAGGGGCATTTAGTGAATGGCTAGGAATTTACAAGTCGTTAAGTGATCTGCCAGAAGATACAATTTATGATCTCTGTGGACTAAATGCCACAAAGGTAGGTGACCTTGAAAGTGCAGGGATCACCACTATTCAAGAAATTCCCGATGATTATAAGTTGTCACCGAAACAGGCGTTACAGGTTCAAGCTGCTAAGCTAGATCAGCAATTAGTCCAAAGCGAACCGATACGTGATTTTTTGAGCCACCTTCAGTTCCCACTATATTTTCTAGATTACGAGACACTAGCAGGTATTGTTCCCGCATTCGACGGTTTAAGACCTTATCAGCAATTACCGTTTCAATATTCACTGCATATTTTAGATAGCCCAGATGCTAATCTTCGGCAAGTTGAGTATTTACATCGTGAAGCTACAAATCCTTCTGAACCTTTATCAAAAGCATTGAGAAGCCACATAGGTGACGAAGGTTCAGTAATTGTATGGAATGAAAGCTTTGAAAAGAAGTGCAACAGCCTTCTGGCTGAAATCGTCCCAGAACAGAGCGAATTTCTAAATCAAGTAAATGATCGCATAGTTGATCTTATGATTCCATTCGCTAAGGGGTGGTTTGTTGATAAAAGATTCTGTGGAAGTGCAAGTATAAAGAATGTCCTGCCTGTTATTGCACCCCAGTTGTCTTACAAGGCTCTAGGTATACAAGAAGGAGCATCTGCCCAGAGATTGTGGGTGCAGTCAGTGATTGACGGTAAAGACCATATTGATCAAGAGGTACTCTTTGCTGATCTAATTGAGTACTGTAAGTTAGACACCCTAGCAATGGTTGAAGCCTTCAATGTGTTGAGAAAGATATAGTGGTGAGTGTGGTGGGGTCGAATTCTGGAAAAAAAAATTCCGTGGGGTTGCACTGTTTGACAAATAACAAAAAGATGAACGAGTATATTTATTGCAGCAGGTAGCTAGACTGTTACCACTCTCCACCAACAGTTTCTTGTAGCTTTTTAATCTGTTGAGGGGTGTAACCTCTAGTTCTTTTATCTAGTGGGGGCATCAAGAAAGTTATATCGAATGGTATGGTTGCGTCTTGTGAATACCAATAGATAAACTCATAGTCATCATTCTAACAGAGGTGAACTAGATTGAC
>CAZXYN010000009.1:0-23242 GCA_964644965.1 uncultured Candidatus Saccharibacteria bacterium
TCCTCATTGTAAGAAAAGTTGTTCTGTACAACCTCAAAACTAGGCAGGCCGAGTGTCTCCATCTTGGCTTTTTGATAATTTTCTTTGAACCAGCCACGACTGTCTCCATTTAGGACTAGGTCGATAACAAACAGTCCCGGAATGGGTGATTCAGTAACCTTGAGCTCGCTCATGAAACCTCCTGAAAATATTTCTCTATCATTGTCTTATCAATATCCCACGCAAAATCAATCTCGTGTAAGTCTTCTTTGCGTACCCATGTATGTGCTTGGTTCTCTTTCTCGTCTATAAGTATAGAGGATTCATCTGCCAATAGGGAACAAGCAAAAAAGGAGCAAACATTCATGATCTCAGAATCCATCCAGGTATACGGAGTAGTATGAGAGCCTAGGTAGGAGAGCTTGCTGACTTTGTTCTCATCTATTCCAATCTCTTCGTTCAGTTCGCGGTAAGCTGCATCTTCGATTGATTCGTCGGTCATGTCCATAAACCCGCCCGGCAGATCGTATTTGCCAAGCTGGGGTTCGATTGCGCGTTTTACCATCAGAATACGCCCATCTTTTTCTACCATGACGTTGCAACAAGGGTATGGGTTCAGATAGCGTTTGTAGCTGCATGAGCTGCAAGTACTCAGCCAGTCGCTGTCATAATCCACTTTGCTCCCGCACCAGCCACAGAACTGTTGTTCGTTAAGCTTACGGGGCATTATTGGCCGGTTGCCTTGTATTTTTGCTCTGTGCTTAGCTTTTGCGGCTTCCACCAATCCTCATTGGCCTCGTACCACTCAACTGTAGCCTTTAGTCCGTCTTCAAATTGCGTGTATTTTGGCTGCCAACCAAGCTCGTTTACAAGTTTAGAATTATCAATTGCGTAACGCATATCGTGTCCTGGGCGGTCGCTTACATGCTCATAGTCAGAAGAATCTTTGCCCATGAGACTGAGAATGAGCTCTACGACTTCTTTGTTATTTTTCTCGCCGTCGGCACCAATTAAGTATGTCTCGCCAACCTTGCCGTTTTCGATAATGGCCATGACTGCAGAGTTATGATCATCTACGTGGATCCAATCCCGGACGTTTTCTCCCTTGCCATAAAGTTTTGGCTTGCGCCCTTCGATGATTTCTGTGATTTGCCGAGGTATAAATTTCTCAACATGCTGGTACGGACCGTAGTTGTTTGAGCAATTGCTGATGGTTGCCTGTATACCGAAGCTGCGTGCCCATGCCCGAACCAGCATGTCTGAGCCTGCCTTTGTGCTTGAGTAAGGGCTAGATGGGTTATAAGGTGTTTCTGGCGTGAACTTAGCTGGATCATCTAACTCTAGGTCTCCATATACTTCATCTGTGGAAATGTGATGCAGACGTTTGCTGTGCTTGCGCACGGCTTCGAGTATGCGGTATGTACCGATCAGATTACTTTCCACGAAGGGCCATGGATTCTGAAGGGAATTATCATTGTGTGATTCGGCTGCAAAGTGCACTACGATATCGTTCTTTGCAACCAGTTCATCAATAAGCTGTTCGTTACAAATATCTCCTGTTACGAACTCGATTTTATCAAGCACACTCTCTAGGCTAGCAGCATTGCCTGCGTAGCTGAGTTTGTCTATGACCGTTACTTTATAATCTGGGCTGTTTTTTAGGACATGGTGTACAAAGTTTGCCCCAATAAATCCCGCACCACCTGTGACTAGCATGTGTTTCATGACCTTATTATATATCTGTTATTGGATTTTTGCGTTGTAGATTACAGACAAACTTACTTTTGCTATTTCTACAACATTTCCGGCGAGCGTAAAAAGCTGATAGTATTACGGACATGAATCCCGTTAGTGCCTTTTACTATGTGTATGTACTCCAGAACAAAGTAGGAGAATTCTATACGGGCTGTACTGAAGATCTAATAAATAGAACTAGAGTTTATGAGGAGGCTCTAACGGGATGAAGAAACTCATAGCCTTTGATTTAGACGGTACACTAGCGCCGAGCAAGTCGCATTTTGATCCGCGGATGGTTACACAATTTAACAATCTGCTAGAAAGCTACGAAGTATGTGTCATATCTGGTGCTAAGTACGAACTTTTCCAGACCCAGTTTTTAACCCAGATTACCCAAGCGCCCGAACTTCTAAAAAAGCTTCACCTGCTGCCGACGACCGGTACTCGCTACTATCGTTTTAGTGGTAGTAGCTGGGAGCTTGTCTATGCCGAGGATTTCTCTGCCGACGAAAAATCAAAAATCATTAAAGCACTAGAAGACGGTTGGGCAGAGGCCGGTGAGCCTATAGAAAAAACCTATGGCCCAACAATCGAAGACCGTGATAGCCAGATTACATTGTCGCCCCTTGGTCAAGAAGTCGTTGCCATGCTTGGTGATGGGGGTGTTGCTATCAAAGAGGCTTGGGATCCAGACATGAAAAAACGAATGAAAGTCCGCGACGTCGTAGCTGGAAAGCTGCCTGACTATAACGTAAAAGTCGCAGGCCTGACCTCGATTGACGTGACCATACCCGGTGTTGACAAGGCTTACGGCATGAATAAATTAATCGAACACACAGGCATACAGCAAGAAGAAATACTCTTTATGGGCGATAAAATTATGCCAGGTGGTAACGACTATCCAGTGAAGGAAATGGGCATAGACTGCATATCTGTTCGCGGCTGGGAAGATACAGCGTACGCAATAGAAGGGATAGTGAGCGTAGGCTAAAAAGCCCCTATACTATCATTGTATC
The DNA here is from genome assembly GCA_964644965.1 of uncultured Candidatus Saccharibacteria bacterium. Taxonomy (GTDB): domain Bacteria; phylum Patescibacteriota; class Saccharimonadia; order Saccharimonadales; family JACDBH01; genus CAZXYN01. Next base: position 2,733 of record CAZXYN010000009.1, read on the forward strand.
ACAAAGCTTATGCTTTGTCAATAGACGCTTTGCTAAAAGGGAGGAGGGCAGCCTATTTCGAAACTAGCGATGTTAGAAATATCACCCAAGGTGCTGGCAACGATATAGTAACCACGTAAGAGGTCATAATCCCACGCACCTGGTGGCGCAATAACTGACAGCTCACCGCTTGAGTCCACCGAAATTACGTAGTCCATTATGGTCACGGAGGTTTGGCGTCCAGGCTTTGATAGATCCAGATCTACAGTGAGAGGATCTAAAGCTCCTAGAGTAGTCGAGTCGTTAAGCAAGATATCAAGGCCAGTGGGATTGTATGCACTGCAGTCACCAAAGTAATCATCACTGGCAGTAACAACACTGATGATTGGATCTGTCTGGGTTGTTATGGTTACGGTAGCGGGCTGTGGTGCTGGATCACCGCCAAGTGTTTGCACGGTGTATTGGAACAGTGGTACGGCGTAGTCGCTTGGGATTGGCAGGGTGTTCGATTCTTCATCGGCGCATAGGTAATCCAGGCTTATGCTAAGTACGCCGAAGTCCTCAACATAGATACCGCCGCAGACGTAATCGTCATTATTCGGGTGGACTGACTCAATAGAAGTCTGTTGACCAGCGGTTTCTGGATCTAGATCAACGGTGCTCCAATCATACGAATCGCCATCCGGGGGATTGTCATTGCTAAGGATGGCGAGCCAGCTGTTTGTCCAGGTGTCGATGGCATTTGGTACTTGCATTAGGCCAAAATCATCGGTTAGCCCAAGTACTACGCCTGGACCACTGGAACCACTGTCGTCATCATCCGTGCTGGAACTGATACAGCCGACTGGCGTGCTTTGGGCAGATACAGCAGGGCTGAGGCTAACAAGTCCCAGGCTGAGGCTAAACATGAAAGCAGCTACCAGCAAAGCTACGGGTGGTTTCTTGCGGTAAAAAATTAGGCCGGTTATCGATAGCACCACCACTGCTGCCAGAAGTATCAGTGGTAGAAAACTAGTACCGGTTTCTGTTAGTGTGCATGGATCCATGCGCGAACTCCCTTTTTGTTTCCAGCGCAAGGGAACAACCCGGGGCTACCCCTAGATTTGCTAACCTCACGCAATCTTTTAATGTATTTCTATCTTTCTGTAAGGAGGTACAAAGACAAACTTACTCTAATTACTGGGAAGTTTAGCATAAGAGATATGGACTACCAAATTATTATTTGGTCAGGGAGTTAATATATTTTGGCAAGCGGGAACGGAAGTTTTCAGCGGAGAATTTTTGCGAAAGTGCTGCAATATTATTTGAATCGTATCTGGAAGCGTCAAAGTTTTTCAGAACTTTTGTAAGTGATTCGACTGTCTGCTCGGCGAAGAATTCGCCGGTTTTACCTGGGATGACGTAGTCAAGAGCTCCGCCGGCTTTGTAAGCAATTACTGGTGTGCCAGCGGCCATGGCTTCTATTGGCGCGATGCCAAAATCTTCGAAGCTGGCGAACAGAAAGGCCTCGGCACCGGCCAGCTCTGCTGGCATTTGCTCGTCTGTTACGTCTGTCTTGAACTTGACAGTTGGGCCGGCAATTGCGACAAGACTGTCATGCTCTGGGCCACGGCCGATGATGGTGAGGGGAGCAGACAGGTCATTGCAGACCTGGATTAGTAGCTCGGTACGCTTAAGTGGCACCTGGCGACCCATGGTGACGAAACCACTCCGTGGTTTCGATATTTGAGGTTTGATATTTGATACTTGAGAAAAGCGCTTCGTGCCGACGGGTGGATAGATTACGACGCTGTCGCAATTATAATACTGCTTAATATCGTTCTGAATGTGCGACGAAATCGCAATAAACTGATCCACCTTTTGGGCTGCCTGATAGTCGCGCTTTCGGAGAGGGCTTACCAGAAGTTTGAGCCCCAATCGAGCCAGCCAGGCGGGTTTGAAGCCTGGGCTTTGCAGGTAAGTTTCGTAGTGGCGCCAGTAGTAGTGCACGGGGGTGTAGCAGTAGGAAATATGAATTGGACGCTTCGCGTCCGATATTTGATACTTGATATTTGATACTTGAGGGGGGCGAGCGAATTTGGCTTCGCCGTTGCCGGTGCAGGAAATGACGATGTCGAAATCAGACAGATCAAGCCGGGCAAACCACCACTGGCGTAGGAGTGGCAGGAACTTCCGGAGCTGCCGGAACGGTGGGTGCTGTAAGTAGCCAGTTATTACTTTGTCATCAAGCTTCTGACGCCATTCATCAGAACAATACGATGTATAGATCGGTGCCTTTGGGTACAGTTTGTGCAGCTGCTCGACAACCCGCTCGGAGCCACCACCGTAGATCCAGTCGGCCACGAGGGCAACCTTTGGGTTGCCCGTAGTTGGTAGTTGGTAGTTGGTAGTTGGCTTGGACATTATGATTTGTGAGCCTTAGTATAAGCGTTTAGCAACTTTTGACAGGAGGTAGCATGATCAAGCGTAGTAGATAACTTGGAATCTTCTATGTACCGTAATTTATTAGCTAGATATAGGAAATTCTTAGTTTCTAATAACGAACCGTAAGCAATTGCATAAAAGTGTAACTTGTCTTTTACCGTATTACGCCCAAAGCCTTCAGCGATGTTGGCAGATACAGAAGAGCTTGCCCGTCGCAGCTGGCTCGTTAGTCCAAAAGTCTCTTCCTTAGGAAATGTTTTTGTTAAAGAATAAACCGTCACAGCTAGGTTTTGAGACTCCTGCCAGACTGTTAGTTGTTCAAAAGATTGTATCTTATTCATTATTCTATCTACCAACTACTTTCTACTATCTACTATTTTGCTCCGCGTCGGAGCAAAACGACGGCTGCGGTTTTGGCTAGGATGACGATGTCGTTCCAGAAGCTCCAGTTTTGTACGTAAAATAGATCGAGTTTACGGCGTTCTTCGAACGGCAGGTCTTTGCGGCCGGAGATGACGGCTAGGCCGGTCATGCCAGATTTGACGCTAAGTATTAGGCTCTTTTTGTCGGAGTGATCTAGGTCACGTTCTACTAGAGCCCGTGGGCCGACTAGGCTGATATCGCCCTTAACTACATTGATTAGCTGCGGGAGCTCGTCTAGAGAGCTGGCACGCAGGAAGCGACCAAGTCCGCTGACGCGTGGGTCTTTGTCTAGGAAATCGCCGTTTTTGCGATACTTGTCGGCGAGCTCGGGTTTGCCCATCTTCTGAAAGGCTTCCTCTGGCAGCAGCCCGCTATACCGCTTTTTCATGGTGCGGAATTTGAAGATCTTTACCTTGGCATTAAACCTGCTGAGCCGCTCCTGGCGGAAGAAGATCGGACCAAAATCGAATATCAAGATGAGCAGGGCGACTATCAGCATAATCGGCAGGGTGATAACCAGCATAATACTGCCAAAAGTAATATCGAATAGGCGCTTGATAATACGGCCCCAGCCGGTCAGTGCGGTCTGGTGGACGGCGATGACTGGGATTGAGTAGAACAGGTCGACGTCTAGATTTCCGGAGAATAGTTCGCTGTTGCCAGGTACGAAGCGGTATGCAACATGGTTGCCTTGGGTGAAGGCCAGGATCTCGGCGTTCTTGCCGGCGTCGGCGTAGAGCTCTGTCTGAATGACACTATGAATGCCAATTTTCTCTAGTGCCTTGGTGGCGGCTGGGAAGCTAGAGAAATAGTGATGATTACTTTTCGCTCCGGCTTTGCCGACAATTCCGACAACTTTGTAGCCGGTGGTGCGTGTGTCGCCAATAAGATCAACAAACTCCTTGGTGATACCGCTGTCACCAACGATCAAAACATGATTTACGCCGATACCAAAGCTAAACAGACTGCGCCGGATGGCTCGAGCTAGCGTGCGGAAAAGTAGTACGAAGGCAAACGACAGACCGAGGACGTAGACGGGAACAAGGCGAGCTGGGAATATGACGACTTCGCTAACGTATTCGTAACCAATTGCTACCAAGATACCAATAAAACAGCCGACAAGTAGCCGGCCGAATTCGGAAAAGCGGTTTTCGTAGGTGTTGCGATTGTATAGTCCTAGCAAACCAAAAATAATCAACCAGATAGGCAAGATAATCAAAAATGCTTCTAGGTATTCGCGGGCTGCGACCTCGGCTACCAGTGGTCGGTCGTCGAGTTTTACGCGCAAAATATAGGCAGAGACGAAGGCTGCGGCCAGTGCCAGGAAATCACCGATGACGAGGAATAGGCCGTAGAGGAGTGATGCATTATTTCGCATAATATAGTGTCTACTATAACCTGTAAATTTAGCTTTTACCATTTACCGCTGGCTGAGAGCTATGAGGGTCTTTAAAGAGCGCATAATAAATATGTACAAAAACCGAAAACTTAAGGTAACATAGAGACATGAAGCTTTCGAGAAAGACACGGCGGTTGCTGATACAGTTTGCCGAGTATATGGTGAGCGGTGGCGTATGGTTCTGGAGCGGCTACATTCTGATAGTGCTCTTGGACGATCATATCGGGCTATTTGCAGCCAACTTCATCGGTAATGCTGTCGGAATTACGCTAAATTTCCTACTGCAGCGCTACTGGGTGTTTAAGACCAAGCGTCCTGGCAAGGTTGCTTTCACTGCTGGTCGCTACATCGTCTACACCTTGCTCAATGCCTTCCTGCTAAATTATCTAATTCTGTATGGGTTGCAGGAATATTTGGGTCTCAAGCCAGAGATTGGGCAGTTTATCGCTAGCGGATTCTTTACGTTTTGGAACTATTTCTGGTACAAGTTTTGGGTCTTTCCAGAAGACGATCACCCGGCCAAGGAGAAGCCGCGTGTTCGTAAGATTCATAAACATCTAACAACAAGGCAATAAGAGAAAGGAGCCAGTCATGAGTGCAAATCCCGAAAGTGTACGACCAACCAAAAAACAAAAAATACTTCTCGACTTCATCGAGAGCTTTATCAAGGAGCACGGCTACAGCCCGAGCTACCGCGAGATTATGAACGGGCTTAATTACAACTCTGTCGCAACGGTTGCGCTGCACGTCAATAATCTGATCAAGCGAGGGCATTTGCGCAAGCGCGACCACTCAGCCCGGAGCCTAGAAGTGGTTGGTTCTGATGCGCAGCGAGTTGGCAAACTCAATGCTGTAGAAGCCAGCCAGGAAAAATGGCTGGTAGATAGGATTGACGGCATGCTGAGTGAGCTAGAAAAGGCTGCCACGCCCCAGGAGAAGCCGATCGATGATGTTTATGTGCTAATTGGTGCATTACACGTGCTGGGGCTGGATGACGCGGTGCGGGCCTTTGTGCCGCGTTTGACCGCGGTCAAGAAACGGTCGAACCAATCAAAGTAGACCAGGTGCAATATATTGACAAAACATAAGCTTTTTGGTATACTTGACTTAATTCTTTGCTCGCTATGGGGCAAAATGATTGACGTCTAACAGATAGAGCAGTATAATCTGTCTCTGTACTTTGCGGTCATATTCGGGAGTAGCTCTCTGCTGTACAGCAGAGGTGGAGCAAGCTAAGATGATAGGTATGTTCTGCGTATATGCAATTTACAATAAGGAATTTGAGAAGTACTATATTGGGCAAACTCATAGTATCGACAAGCGTCTTTTAGAGCATAATAACCATACATTCAAATCATACACATCAAGATTTCCGGGTAAGTGGGAGCTGATTTACAAAGAATCAGTCGCCACTCGTTCAGAAGCATTGTTGAGAGAAAAGCAACTCAAATCAGGCAATGGACGTGCGTTCATCAAATCACTTATTGATAGTTAAAATTGTAACTTTTTTTCTTGGCCATATTCGGGAGTAGCTCAATGGTGGAGCAAGAAGCTGTTAACTTCGAGGTTGCCGGTTCGAGTCCGGCCTCCCGAGCCAAGAAAAAAAGTTATAATTAATCAAGTAGCTCTCTGCTGTACAGCAGAGGTGGAGCAAGAAGCTTCCGCCAAAGGCGGACAGGATTAACTTCGAGGTTGCCGGTTCGAGTCCGGCCTCCCGAGCCAGACCAAGCAGTGAAAAACCCTGACCGGGTTCCATGACCGAGAGGTCATTTCACTCCTTGGTCACCAAGGAAGCATGATTGCCGATTACAAGGCACAACAGGTTGGAACCGCCAGAAATGGCGGTTCTTTCCGTTTTACCCCTGTTATTCGGTTCCCAAACTGACCGATTCCCCTTATGAGGGCTGCGCAGTTGAAAAACTGACCGGGTTCTTAGACTAATTACTCCGTTGTTTTAACTTGCCAGCTTTCCCTACCACTTAAAATATCGAGACCTTCTTTTTATATGTCATATCTAGTCCGGTGCCGATTTCACTCATGAAGTTGATAAAATGGCTACAAAATATGAATCTATAGCTTTTATGTATACATCGGTTACAATTTTGTGTCCATAGAATCCCGTCATCACTTAACTGGTATATGTATGTTCAGTATGTTTTCACCAGGGAGTAGTTCAATACTTCAATCAATGGTTGGAGTAGTCCATTTGAAGTAGATTGGTCTTACGATGCAGCAGCATTAACTAATGTAAGCTGCAGGTTACGACACAGAAATTCATCTCGTTACCAAAAAACCTCGAAAGGCCACTAGAAAATCTGTTGAGTTGGTGTTTTTTTAAAAATTAGGTCCATCCAGTTCGTGCACTCCGTAATTAGAGTTCTAGAAGTTGTCTCATCATCTAGAGTTACTGAAAAGTGCTCATCCAACATATCAATAGTATCCTGTCGCTATGGTGTTAAGGTGGCACTCACACACCTCAGGGGAGTTTCTCCTGAGGTCTCAGCATTTTGACAAATTTGTAAGACAGCAGCTGCATAATCATCAATTGACATTGACCTGTGCTCGGATTCAAATGGGTTCGGAGGAAGATAAACTTCATTAATTTCTTTCCAGCCTTGAGGCTCTTTATCGAAGGTGAAATCACCTACATTCTTCCTGAAATGCTTGAAGTGCCACAATACTTCAGATACCAGCGCTGTATCTGAATGCAGAACATCACCCTCCCAAGCGAAAGAGTCCATATAGGGACGATCGTTGGTAGCAAGAGGCTGCTCAGTGTCGTTGAACTTACGAAAATTATGTAAAAAGTAATCAATAAATCGCTTCGCTTCATCACTCTTCAGCTGTAGGCTAGCTTGACCTTTGATTCTGGGGCCTGCAAAGTCAGAGATAAAGATGCAGCCATCCCCAGAAGTCTTTTTATAAGACTCCTCTATAGCCTTAGCGAACGCGTTCTTGCCATCTTCAGCGTAGCTATACACCTCATGCAATATAGCAAAGAGGATAAATCCATCAACTGACCCATTGGGGATATCTAAACTGGCGGCATTCCCTTCAATAAATTCTGCCTTTACTCCTGCTATTGATGTTGCTCTTCGCGCCAATTCTAATGCAACGGGAGAAATATCAATACCAATAAGTCTCGTTTCATCCCCATACATTTCGGCTAGCGTACAAAGATCTCCTCCTCCAGCCATCCCCAGAGAGGCTATAGTCTCTGCCTCAGGTAAGTGTTCTCTCAGCCTATAGAGTTTAGAGAGGTAGGTCTGGCTTGATCTAATAGCACCGAAGTACGCTTCATCTGAATGTGCCAAGAGGTACTCAGTGCCAGGAGCTACCTCACTCATTGGTCTTTTCTAGCGTGGATTCTAACGCGTTTGATTGCACGAGCGCATCGGCTATCGTAGCTGTTCTATCAAATTCGTATTCATGCCCCCGAATTAAGACAGCCGGCTTATTCGTGCCTCTTTGTCCCATTATTAATCCTGCTGCAGCTGCAAGCATGTCACAAGTTGTTTCTTCATTCCTTTTGATTTCACCCTTTTCCGCATGTTCAGTAACACGCACGGGAGGTATCCCATATATACCTATAGCTACCTGAGTTGCGCCCCTCTTTTCTATACGACCGTCACTATCCGTAATTATCACAGCCACGTTTATTCCTGTTGCTTCTAGTATTGTTGTTCCTATTGCACGAGCACTTTCATCTGGATCTTCAGGCAGGAGAATGACATGTTCGGGCCCCATTTTGTCTACGCCAGCACTTGTCAGCCGGTTGCCATTAGGAAGCCAGCCAGCAATATAGTTGTTATTGAGATCTAGGCGACTTATGTCATCAACGCCAGTCGCATCAATAATAAGCTGTAGAGTTCGAGGATCTTTGCGCGGAATACGTTCATGAAGTTCCTGTGCTACATCTCCAACTGTGATAGTATCGAGTGTAACGAGTCTACCTTCCGCAAGCGAGACTGCTTTTGAAGCAACGCAGAGAATATCACCCTCTTCAAAGCCAAAGCCCTCATCTCTGGCGGTATTAACAAGTATTTCACCAACATTGTCACCTTCACTGATATACGGTATGCCCGGAACGGCTTCTATTGAAATTCCACTACTCATACGTAACTCCTTGTTTTTCTAAAATATCTCTCAAGCCTATAATTGACTGTTCAGACATCGACATCTTATCGGTCTTTGCATGTGTTTCAACGGTTATAACAATATCATCTTGCTTTGCTTTGTAGAGCATCTGGATGGCTGTATTGTAAGCGATTGAACCTTTCCCAACAGGAACGTAGGTCTTCTCACCATTTTCTTCTATAAAATCTTTAACATGTACATAGCCCAACCGTCCAACAATAGACTTAATAAATTCAGAATCAAGATCTTCACCAATTTCTATTAGATTAGCAATATCTAGCCATAGGTTTAAGCGGGGGTGGCCATTGTGTTCTAAAAGATCAAGAATGTCGTCCTTTGTATGCACCTTACAAACAGGCTCATTTTCAAGATACAAATCAATGTTTCGTGCCTCAGCTTGAGCAAGTGCAAATGCAAGAAGTTCGCTGTCTGCAAAGATTTTACCAGCCTCTTCCAAGCGACCTAGGCCAGAAAAGATTCTAAGCCGTGGGATAGCGAGTTGACTTGCTATGTCTAGCACTCGATCGATTACCTGCTTCTTTTCTTCGTAAGATAACATTGGGTTAAAGCCAAAATTATCATGGACGACTTCAGGGTCAGTCGTTTTATCGTACCATTTAAATAAAGGCGTAGCCGCGGCAACAAGTTCTATGCCAGATGCATCAATCTTTGCCTTAAAGTCTCGCACCTCTTCATCTGTCCAAAATACAAAGTTCTTTTTATTCACTGTACGGAGTTCACCATATACAACCTTTTGTTGTCGCATAAGACTGATTGCTTCATCTAGGTCATCCGAAATCTCGTCAAAATTGATACCAACTTTATACATAAGCCAACTCCTTAGTTAGTAGGCTATGAATATCTTCTAGCAGAGAGTCTTCGATCTCTATTTTCCTATCCAGCCATATTTCGAGGGCGGCAACTCCTTGATAAATCATCATCCATAACCCATCTATAGTATGCGCGCCTTGTTCATGAAAGTAACGAAGTAATGGAGTGTCCAGTGGGTTAAATACTGCGTCAAAGTAAATCTTTTCCGTTACAGCGAGTCCGGCTATTTGTGCCAAATCAAACGGAACCCTGTCTTTGCCTACCATCCCGGCAGAGGTGGCATTGATAACAAGATCGGATACGTCAATATTCTCTCTGACCTTATCATATTTGTGAAGCTCTATTCCTAGTGCATCGATTCGATTTTTCAGATCTTCTGTTTTAACATTATCCGCTTCGTTTCTATAATGTACAAAAATTCTGTGTGCACCTAAGCGTTTTGCTGCATATATGGCCGCTCGAGCAGCACCACCAGTACCAAATATTGTTACTGTTTTTATTTCACGTCCTACGGCAGCCACTGGTGTATATATGCCAACCCAGTCAGTATTGTGGCCGGTGGTTGAGTCGCCAAACTTGATAGTATTGACCGCACCAAGTTCTTCGACAACTTCATCTATGTGGTCGAGAAGGGGAATCACGGCTAATTTATGTGGCAGTGTGATATTCAATCCGGCAAAATGAAGATCCTGGAGGGCTTTTATTGCTTTGGCTAAATCCTCATTTGTTACATCTATTTTTATATGCTTATATGGCTGATCAAATAATGCTGCTTTTGCCATCTCTTCATACATCACGTGTGAAACGCTGTGTCCGGTAGGGTTGCCTATAAGTGCTGTGTATTTCATTATATATTGTTTTATCTACATTTATATTTTACAATAACCCCTAATTGGAGTAAAGCATGCAAGTATTGATTATCGGCTATGGGAAAATAGGTAGAATCAAGGCCTCCTTATGGTTGGCAATGGGTGCGAAGGTTTACGTATACGAGCAGAACGATACACTCTACTCTAAAATTCTTGAAGATGGCTATGGTCTGTTCGAATCTAAAGACCAAACGTTTGATATTATCGACATTTCAACGCCTGCTGGTGCGCACTACAAGGCACTGGTGTGGGCGATGGATACAGTCGCAGGTCCCAATGTTTATCTTATTGAAAAACCCTTAGCATCGACACGGGAAGAGCTAGAGTCGTTTAAAATACTCCTTTCAGAAAGCCCAGATCTATCGCGCAAAATTGTCATTAACGAATCATATTACCAGTCCAGTCTCATAGAAGAGGTAGTTAAGGACATAGAAGCAAGAAACGCAAACATAGAAAGTATTCATATTGAACTATCAAAAAATCGGCTTAATGATCTAGAGATAGGAAGGTTTTTTGATAATCACTTGGAGGCGGTTGGTCTTGAAGTACCGCACATGCTCGCTATCCTTGATAGGTTCGGGGTTCAGTTACCAAAGAACTACAAGCCCTCACTTATTGTAGATAAGCTCAAACGTGCCAATCAGGCATTTATTTTGAAAACAAACGAGAGAGGTCCCGTCGTGGTGCTTGAATCATATATGGGTAACTTTAGATATGAAGATACATGGGTCACGAACAATACAGGAATAACCAGAAAGGCAATCATCACAACTGATATCCTCGACTATCAAATAGAGTTTGATCCACTGTTTGATCAAGAACGGTTCCATGGTAGGTTAACTACTCTTGAAAAAGGGGTTATGTTATCGGAGAAAATTATCCTAGATAACCACCTCGATACGCAGTTACGCTTAGTACTGAACGGTAAGCCACTGCACGAAACGTCAGTTGGTATTACAAAAGCACTTGAGATCATGGAAACCTTATTACGCTTGAGAGAATCTTGTAAAGTCATTGAGTTAGAGCAAGCAGTTGAAGATAACGAGAGATTCAACAAGAAAGATAAGGAGATATAATGGCATTAGAAATTATTAGTGGGTTTTTACCACCTGACGCAGGGCAAATTGAAGTTGTTGAAAGAAAAGGGCTAGGACATCCGGATACGCTCACTGACGGGATTGCAGAAGCAAGTGAAATTGCTTACGCGCAGTATTGTCAGGAGAATTTTGGAGCAATTCCTCATCATAATCTTGATAAGGCTATGCTTCTTGGTGGACTTTGTGTTCAGAAGTTCGGTGGTAGCGAGTTTGAGGCACCTCTGCATATGATATTTATGGGTCGGGCAAGTCGCTCATTCGGCGGAGCCGAAATACCGCTAGAGGATATCCAAGATGTGGCCGCAAGAAGTTATCTTGCAAGAATCATGCCCCACCTTGCTATCGACGATCCAAATGTCTATCAGTCTAGTTCGATGACAACTTCTCGTAGTACACGACCATACTGGTTCTCGCCACGGTCCATAGACGATTTACCCGAGTATGCGGGTGATTTTCCAAGAGCAAATGACACTGCAACCATGATTAGTTATTGGCCGTTAACAACAACCGAGCAGCTTGCGCTAGATCTTGAGGGTTATTTCTATACTAATGACGAATTAGGCATGCCACTACCCAGACTCGACTACATTGGACAGGATATTAAAGTTATGGCAGTCCGCAGCGGCGACAATATTACTGCCACTCTATGTGTACCTCAAGTAACAACAAAAACGCCGGACACAGAAACATACTTTGAGCGAGAAAGACAACTGGAGCAAGACCTACAGGCCTATGCTGAGCTACTGACAGGCGGTGAGGAAAAAATAGAAGTCGTCTTAAATACGCAAACGAAAACAAAGAATCCTCACCCTTATCTTGTTACTGGTGGTTCTTGCACAGACTTCGGTGAGGAAGGTGCGGTAGGTCGTGGGAATAAGACACACGGCATCATCTCTAGTTATCGGCCAAACACAATGGAAGCCCCCCAGGGTAAAAACCCAACTTACTTTGTCGGTAAAATACTTGGATATCTTGGTGATAAGATTGCTCGAAATGTTTATGATGCCACTGGCAGCCCTTGCCAAGTAGTGCTTCAGGCAAACATGGGGGACAATTTATTTGCACCATCAAATGTCATTGTGAGTACAAAAAATCAAGTCTCGGAAGAGGCGGTGCGCGCAGTCGTTGATGAACTATTCGGCGAAGGACGAGCAATCACAGGCAAGATTCTAGATGAAGCACATTTTGTACCGCGTACATCACCATATAGAGCAAGCTAATGAACATAACGTACGACCTCGCTGGTATTGAAACAAGGATCAATAGTGACAGTATTGATCTAACGCAAATGAGAGTTCCCAATTTGGTTGGTCTTAATTCTGGAATGATGCGAAGTGACTATGCTGATCTCATACACCATGACGGTGACCAGGTTGTCTGTATGGCGAGAGAAAATCATCTAGAATTTGTGGCTCCAGCAGAACAGTACGATAAATGCGGAACTATCTTCTATCTAGCCGAGCTGGCTGCAGAACAAAAAAGACAACTTCATGGCGGCGCTATGCTACATGCAGCGGGAGTATATCTACCTCAATCCGAAAGAGGCATACTAATTCTTGGTGAAAAAGGCTCAGGAAAAACATCTACCGCCATTGGTTTGTGCATAAGTGCTGAAGGTCAGTTGGTAGGGAATGACCAGGTCATATTGGCATCATCGGGCAAAACGGTTCAACTCTTGGACGGCAGTAAAGACATTCATATTCGTCGTACCGCAGCCATTCAAGATCCTATACTTAGGTCACTAGTTACATTTACTGATCAGAAAAAGCCGAACTGGGACAATAAGAAAACTATTTCACCTGCGCAGGCTGATATCGATGAGGCACAATTTGCACCTCAAGTTACTGATGTCGTTCAGGTAGTCATAGACAGAACACTTGAAATAACCACAGTTTTGCATGAACGATACGACACTCAAACGCTATTGTTTATCGCTGAGAAGATAAGTAGACATATCCGAGGTGTGGCTACACCAATCATAAACAATGATGGAATGTTTGATGCATTCTCACCAAGCCTAGATACACCCGAAACGGCCGCCAACAGGCAGGCACTCGTTAGTACAATCCTTGGTATAGGCGTGACAAAAATATACGCTCCATCAACTGACGCAATGCTCGACGCTATAATGAGTAATCATGGTTAAATTTGCAGTCGGTATTCCGAGCCTCAATGAAGCCGATAATATTGTTAACCTCACTCAGCAAGTTGACTGGGCTGCACAGAAGCTAGGTATCGAGGTATGCATTATAAATGCCGATAATAGTAGTGAGGACGGCACTGCAACTTTATTTAAAGAGACAAAAACAACTAATCAAAAAATCAGCATTCTCACAAAGGATAAGGGTAAGGGCAGAAATGTACTTTCAATTTTTGAATACGTAGCTGGCGCAGACGATATCGAATACTGTTTTCTCATTGATGCTGACATCACCTCCTTTGACCAAATGTGGCTCGAAGCTCACTATGCAAAATACAAACAGGGTATGGATTATGTCTTGCCACAATACAAAAGGAAATATATTGAGGGTAACGCAACCAATCACTTCTCCTATCCTTTAATGCGTTACCTACTAGATGGTCCAGCACCGCGTCAACCAATAGCTGGCGACATAGGACTATCCAGGCGGTTTATTGAATATATATTGAGTCAACCGACACACGAAACCACGTATGGGTATGGTATAGATATGTTTATATCTATTAATGCACTTGCATTTAATGGGACTATTTCTGAAGTTCCATTAGCTCAAAAATTACACAAGCCAAGTTTTCCGAAAATGGTACAGATATTTCAAGAGGAGGCTGCATCATATTATTTCGTACGGCAGAATCAAAAGGGTGTCAGGGCAAAATTCATTAGCTCTGCAGATAACGTTGGATTCCTTGACTCAGATCCTATCAGTGAAGATGACTTGGGAGAAAGGCTTGATGAGGCGAGGAGACTACAAAATAGCTCAACAAATCTTGTAGGTAACGGAGAAAGTTATTTTCAGGAGGGATTTATTTCAGGAGAGGAATGGGCACAAATATTAGGTTGGCATGAAAAAAATATTGAAAAATACAGTGCTAATGATCTAGCAAAGTCACTTACGCCGTATTATTTGTTGCGTGCAGTTTCATACTTAAAATCAGTTAAAAATCCCGAACAGGCCGAAGCTCTTATAGAGAGCCAGACGGAGGCAATAATGAGATCTCTCAGGGGCATCGAAAGCATATGAGAGTACTACTAGTTCGTCATGGACAAACTGAAGAGAATGAACTCGGGATAGTATTAGGTCAGCGCAACGGCGTTCTGACCAGAGACGGAGAAGAAGACGCAAGGAAACTTAAAAGAACTCTAGACAATTATCCTATTGACGCAGTCTATTCATCCGATCTTGAACGGTGCATTAGAACGGCAAACATATTGACAGAAGGTCGAGGGTTAGAAGTAAAGCTCGTCTCTCACCTAAGAGAAATAAATTTTGGTGATTATCAAGGCAAACCCCACTCGGCGATACAAGGAGACTACGTGACCAATCTATATAAGAGCTTTCCGAACGGTGAGTCAAATAGCCAGATGATACGCAGGGTTATCGACGCAATCAATGATATTTTTAAGGACAATCGAGATAAAACTGTGCTTATCGTTACGCATTCAGGCCCTATTTCTGTTATTAGGGCCGCTACCGAGAAAAATAAATTCATTAACTTGATAAATAAAAAAGCTGAGCATAATGACATTTTGGAACTAGCCATTACAAGTAAACTTAGCTATCCTCAGTAATTATCTTTATCACTAAAGTTATTATGAATTATTGCATCTGTAAGCTAAAGTAAGGCGAGCCTAAAATCAGGTGGTAGTTACCGTTGGTTCGAATCCAGTCCCCGGAGCCAAGCCGTACTAAATGAAGTCAGAACTCAAGAAAATGGTTCTGGCTTTTTGTTTGCCCACAATAGAATTGAAACCTAAATATAAATACAAGACTCGTCCAATGGCCCATATTTTATTTGATATTTGATAAAATACATTCATGAATAAGTATTGGTTCAGAAAACGGCAAGGATTAAAATCTAAAGACTTAGGCTGGGGCTGGATTCCTATAACCTGGGAAGGTTGGCTTGCTGTTCTTCTATTTTTTGCTCTGATTGCGATATTGGGATATATATTGGATATATTCAGTTCTGAGGTATCGGTGGCTCAAGGATTCACATTTTTAGC
This sequence comes from uncultured Candidatus Saccharibacteria bacterium, assembly GCA_964644965.1. Taxonomy (GTDB): domain Bacteria; phylum Patescibacteriota; class Saccharimonadia; order Saccharimonadales; family JACDBH01; genus CAZXYN01. The sequence goes on from CAZXYN010000009.1 coordinate 18,096, forward strand.
AGGTTTGTTAGTTCTACTGATACTGGCTTCATTTATCTCCCGCTCAAAGACAAAACCATAACCCGCAACTTCAAAGGGCTCTACAATCTAACTTAATCGCGGTTATAACTTCCTCTATGGTTGTGAGCCAAGCATAAGCACTTTGCGAAAGCAGAGTGTTTTTGTTTTGATATACTCAATACATGAAAATTTACTTTATAACTGGAAATGCCAGAAAAGTCGGTGAGGCGAAGCTTGCGTGTGAGCCAGCTGGTATTGAAATAGTACAAAAGCAAGTAGAAATTGATGAAATCCAGTCAACAAACCCTAACGCTATATCGATTGATAAAGCCGAAAAAGCATACAATTTAGTTAATAAACCCTTAGTTGTAACAGACAGCTTTTGGAGAATTCCGGCACTTAATGGCTTCCCCGGTGCATACATGAAAGATGTCGCTAACTGGTTCAGCAGTGAAGATTTTCTTTCACTAATGGAAAAGAAAGAAAATAGACAGATACTCTTTAGTGAGAATATTACCTATAAAGATGCCGAAACCATTAAGCAATTCTCACAGGAGTATGAGGGCATTATCGTCACAGAAGCTAGAGGAACAGGTAATAGCATAGAAAATGTTGCTGAATTTGAAGGTTTTACTTTAGGTGAAAGGCGTGAGCAAGGTGGATACAGCCATAAGCCTGAAGATTATGTGTGGAATGATTTCGTAAAATGGATTAAGCAAAAGCAGCCAGATTAATCGCTTCAGTTCAAACCAAAATTTCTTTAATTATTCTTAGCTTTTCGTTATCAAAGTCGATACTTGCAGTTCGCAATGTGTCTGCTAGTGTGAGCCAAACCAAGCAGTCAAAAAGGTAGACCGAGTTCCTAGACCGATCCCTTATTTGACTCCTTGGTCAGCCAAGAAAGAAACGTGCTGATTACAAAGTACAGATGTTGGAACCGCTAGAAATAGCGGTTCTTTCATTTCACCCCTGTAACTTAGTTCTAACCCAGCCCCTCTCTTCTTGAAGGAGCAAGCACCTTAAAAACAGACCTGTTCCCTAGACCTGGATGCTAAGTTATCGGCTATAATGAGAACATGAATTTAGAAGATGTGATTAAGCGAGGCTCGATTTCTGTTGATGACGACATACGATTTGATTATCACATTAGTGTATTAAAGCTATTCGGTAAGGACTTAAAGGGACACATGACGGCCACCTATAGGCTAGAAGATGACTGGAGAATATGGTTCCCAAAACTTTATAAGAATCGTGACTTCATCAATGAGCTAGTCAACGACGGCAACACTTTTGAAATGAATCAGTTACCCACTTCGCAAATAGTAAGCAAGAAGATTTTTCCAGAAGATGAGCCTGGGGAACGTATAATTTTCGCACATCTTATCGACCTCGTCACAAACAAAAAGTATTACAAGTTTGTTGGTGCATTTAGTGAGCTAAAGGGACAGATGAATCATGCAAGCTGTCAACGTACTGCGAGTACTCTATATTTCAATGGTAAGGGTCGCTTTAGTACTGAGCCTTTGGCAACGTAAATCAAATTTGTAAGATTCTATTCATAAAACTCAAGTTCGCCGCCTATAATCTTCAGTTTTGTCTTTATACCACCCGCGAATATGATTCTTTCGGTCTCCGTTCCGCTTGCTAGTACGTATCGTGAGTATTCGATGAAGGGGTTGTCTAGCTTTTGCTCAATCTTGTAGTGCACAAGCAAGGTTCGATGCTATCATTAAAAATACCTATAGGACTCTTATGACACGTGGACAAAAGGGATGTTACATTTACTGTACGGACCCAGAAACAATAGAATATTTCAGAGAACAATTAGGCGTACCAGAAAGGAACGGTGCAAGAAAATGAAAACAATTCTAATAACAGGTTCGAGTAGAGGCATTGGCAAAGCGATTGCTACACTAGCACACAAGCAGGGTTATAAAGTAATCGTCCACGGCAAATCGGATAGCGAAGAACTAAATGCCATTCATCAGCAGCTCACAGGTTCGGTTAAGGTAGTATTCGACGTATCTGACAAAGAAGCCACTCACGCAGTTATAAAGGAACTGGGTCATATTGACGCACTGGTTAATAACGCTGGCGTAGCTCGTAACTTCATTAAAGATATTTCGGAAGTTGATGACGAAAAGGCTCTGGAAGAATATAAGGTTAATGTACTAGGCTCATTACACTGTATTCAGGCTGTACTGCCAAAAATGCTAGAAAAAGGTTCAGGCAGTGTCGTGAACATCAGTTCAATCAAAGGTTATTCAAACCTAGCAACAATGAGTACATTGACTTACGCTCCTGCTAAAGCAGGGGTTATTTCAATCACTAAAGCCTTAGCAAAAAACTACCCTAGCGTACGTTTCAATGTTGTAGCACCTGGTTATGTTGAAACGGACCAAGTGAATGACTGGAATGAAGAAACGTTTAAGCGTATCAGCGATGGCACTATACTAGGCAGAATTGCCAAGCCAGAAGAAATTGCACCACTTGTAATGTTCCTAGCATCTGATGAAGCTAGTTACATCACTGGTGCGGATTATCTTGCCGACGGTGGCTATTCAATAAAGGGGAAATAATGGCAGTTAAAATCACCTACTTTGTTATGGGACAACGACAGATAACGAAGAAAACAAATCTTCTGGCTGGAATGATGTTAAGCTGTCAGATTTAGGAATTCAGCAATCTAAAGACTTAACCAAAATGACAGCAGACAAGTCATTTGATGCTGTCTTTACCTCTGACTTAAGGCGTGCAATAGATTCGGCAAAATTAACCTGGGGTGATAAATATCCCACCTTCGCCGACAAAAGATTACGTGAATGCAACTATGGTGATTTGAATGGCAAAGATTCAGATGTTGTTGAGCCAATGCAGGAAAATTCAATAACGACACCAATGCCTAGTGGTGAAAGTTATGAAGACGTTAAGGCTAGGATCGCAGATTTCCTAGATTCAATGAAGAGTAAGTACGATGGTAAGCATATAGCAATTGTTGCTCACAAAGCACCACAGCTTGCTCTAGACGTGATACTTAAAGGTATGACGTGGGAAGAAGCATTTGCAAATGACTGGCGAAAACAAAAAGCCTGGAAACCAGGATGGGAGTATGAAGCATGACAAAAAATGCAATTATATTACACGGTCAACCAAGCAGTGATGAGTATTATGACCCTAAAATGCCAAGCATGAGCAATGCTCACTGGATTCCTTGGCTGCAGGGACAACTACTAAAAAATGATATTGCAGCTGCGACGCCTGAAGTTCCATTTGCATTCGAACCAAAATGGGAATTGTGGAAAAAGGAAGTTGAACGCTTCTCAATTACACCAACGACCTTAATTGTGGGACATAGTCGGGGCGGTGAATTTTGGCTTAGATATTTAAGTGAAAATAGGAACCTTACCGTAGGGAAAGTTGTACTCGTCGCCCCTTCATTGGGTTGGTATTACAGTAATGATTTGTATTTTGGTAAGTTTGAGATTGATCCTAATCTTGCGAATCGAACGAATGGACTTTACATATTTCATTCCGATAACGACAAACAAGGCATTCAGAAATCTGTTACAGAACTCCGTGGCACATTGAACAATTTGAATTATCGGGAATTCCATTTTGGGCACTTCACATCAGGAAGCATGAAATCTACAGAGTTTCCCGAACTATTAGAGGAGTTATTGAAGTGAGCTTCGAGTCAAAGGGGATAATATATGTAATGACTACGGCTGTTTCTGGCTTGGTTAAAATCGGTAAGACTGGTGTTAGTAATTACCCTGAGCGTATGCGTTTTCTCGAAGCAAATGGCTACTACAATGTTGTTGGGCTTAAAAGATTCTTCGCCATTGAGTTAGAAGATTATGATGCTAAAGAGAGCTTACTTCATGAAATATTTAGCAAACACCAAGTAGGTACTAGTGAATTATTCGCCTTGGATCAAGACTTAATCAGACAATTACTACTTTCATTTGATGGTAAAGTTATCTACCCAGAAATGGTTAATAAAGAAAAAGAGTTTGATGAAGTAGCGACTACTCGTAAGCAGTCCGCATTGTTTAGCTTTTATAGAAAAGGCCTCAAAGATGGCGATGAAATTAGATTTATCTCTGATAAGGCAATTATTGCAACCGTTGCTGGTGAGCGTGAAGTTGAATATGGTGGTCAGTTATGGAAGTTGTCACCACTAACCTACAAGATATTTGAAGATAAGGGTCAGCTGAATAGTAGCGGTGCATATCAAGGGGCTAATTATTGGCAATGGAACGGCAAGAAGCTTAAAGAACTGCATGACAAATAGTTTTGTGGTTTTGAAAAATAACAGGGCGTGAGATAGCAATAAAATGAATATAGACACATCATTCAATTTTCAGGCAGCACTAGAAGACCCGAATAAGGATGCCGACAAATGCAGTATTGTCTTGCAAGATTATCATCACTTACTATGGAGCAAACCGTTGCCAAGTGGAAAGATTTTTCAACTAGAAAAATTAGACACAGCCTGTTTACTCCGATTTGCTAACTCACAGGGTGACATGATTCTGTCTAGTGACAGAGCAGTAGCAACATTCACTAGGTGGAAACGTTTACAGCACATAATAAGTCAGATACCCCAATCAAGATTGGACGATTTTATAAATATAACCGAAACAATTGGCGGGATCATCATTTGGCCAAGTACAAAGATTGACGGCAAGAATACTATTAACGGCGAACGAGGTTTCAACCGAAAGATATGCGATAGGTTAGACTTAACGATTGAATGCATAAGGCGTTATTACAATAACGAGAGTAGTCCGCTAAACGACACATTAAAAAGATATGATGAATTCTTCAGACTTTTTGTGGATTTCAAGGGCTATGTCGATTTCTTCTTATTTCAGGATTTCGTCAACGATGACTATAGTTCAGTAAATATCGCACAGCCTTTTGATAATTTTGAATCAAGCCCAGTTCCATCAACCGAAGTAGAATATTTTGTATATATGGAGCATACAACGAGGCTCGTCAAGGCTCGCAATATCAGGATTGATGCTTATGTTGCAGGAAATAGCCTTACTTAGCGTAAGCTACCCCTGATACATCTTGTTTAATTGCGGTTATAACTTCCTCTATCGTTGTGAGCCAAGCTGGAATAGACAAAGTCAGAACTG
>CAZXYN010000010.1:0-2537 GCA_964644965.1 uncultured Candidatus Saccharibacteria bacterium
GTCTTATCAAGCTTAGAGAATTCGCTGGCACGCTTGCAGTAACTGCCCACCACAACAACCATTAGACCTGTTGCTAGCGGGTCAAGTGTTCCCGTATGTCCAACTTTCGGCTTTTTGAGCCCTGTTTCACGCTTGACCTGGCCGCGGACTCTCGCCACCACGTCAAAACTACTCCAGCCACTCGGTTTATCTATAAGCAAGATTCCATCCATCTATAGAGCATAGCTTCTCAGTAAAAAGTTTGTAAAGCTGAAAGTAGATTAGGCAGGCCAAAGTGGTGCAGGAATTACTGCTGAGGAGAGAAAGGCGGTGGAACCGGTGGTGGTGCCATCCCATCCTGAGAATCTTGAAAGCTATCTAGATTTCCCGAAACATCGGTGGCATTAGACGGCGGCGCATCAGAGCCGTTTGGTAATCGAAAAGCATCAAACGGTGTTGGGGTTGGCGGCTCGCTTAGTGGCATAGCGTTTAGGTCAGTACGAGCAGCTGGTGGTACATCTGGCGATTGGGTAATGGCGCTATCAACAGCGTCGCGCGCCGAATCTAGCCCCTCTACCGGCTGGTCCACATGAGAACTGTGCACCGATTCCTCTAGTTGCTCTAGAGTTGTGTTGTCTCTTATAGGCTCCGAGGGCGTCAAATCAAGTTCTGGTGGAGGTGGTAGTACGCTGCCCTCTGGTGGAGTATCTGGGACAGTTGGCTCGCTAGAAGCTGAGTCCTCACCTAGCGGTTGGATGGTCTTGTGCTTTGGGCTGGCCGCAGCATTTCGCATCAAGTTGCCTTCTTGATCGATATGAATCTGCCCGTCTTCTACCTGTGGCGCAGCTGGCTCTGGGTCAAATGATGGCATAGTCAGCTCGGGCATCGGCGCAGGTACTTCTGGCTGCTCTGGAGCAGGTTCTGGTGTCGGCTCCGGCAGCGGTTCTGGAGCAGGTTCTTCTTGAGGAGCACTGTCTAACTCTGGTTGCGGCAGCTCAGGTGCCGGTTCTTCGACTGGAGCAGGTATTTCCTCTGGACTAGGCTGTTCTTCATTGGTAGGTTCTTCGCTTGGACTATCTACGGAGCTTTCTACCAGTGGGTTAAACGATTCTGGAGTCTCTGCCTGGGAAGGTTGCGGCAAGAAACTGCTGTTTTGATTCTCTGAGGGCGGTGTCAGTGGTTCTTCTGGCTGCAATTCCGGCAACGAGGCTTCGGGCTCAGCTGGCTCGTCCGGAATTAGCGGAGCTGGTTCTTCGGGAGGTTTAGGTGGGTCGTTATGCAAAATCGACAGCGATCCATCGCTGCCCGTCCTTGACTCAGGTGCCGGTTCTTCTGGTAGAGGCTCGGCCTCCATCAATGCCTGAGGTGACATGTCAACTTCTACTGCTTTTTGTAGCTCGTTGGCAATCAATTGCTGGTTGGCGCCTGCAGCCATCAGTTGAGCTGCCATGGTCATAACTTTTGGTGATGTCTTGGTGTTAGAAAATCGTTCCGTCTCGGCAACGATACCGGTCAGGAAAGCCGTGGCAATTTGCTCATCGATAAGCCCGCCTTTGAAGGCCTCACTAATACTTACGAGCATTTCGCTCAAGCTACTAGCTGCCGGCTCTTGCCAGTTGATTTGGCCTAGCTCCGATATGTCCTGTCCAGCAGTTACAGTAATCACCGTAGCATCGTGCAGAATCCGACCGTGCATTGTAATTGCCTGGTCGAGCTCCTCGCGCTGTGTCACACCAAGTGCTACAACCGCGTCGACATTAAAATCACCTTGAGTAAATTCTAGATCATTCTCTGTGATTGATGTTTTGTAAGGGGTAATAAATATCTTGACGACGTTTTCTTCTACCTTATAGCGCAGCTTGTCGGCCTTGCTTTTGTCTAGTGAGACAATAAAATCACGAAGAGAGTCAGTGTTGGTTTCGATAGTTTCTTCTGGTTTCAGGAACTCTAGCGTTGATGGCACCTCACCGCTGAATACTGCTGTGGTGTGCTTGTCGAGCTTGTTTAGCATCAGGGTCATACCAATAGCGGCGGCTAGCTCGTCGACGCTCGGGTTTGATTTCACCGTCACGAGCACGTTGGCAGCCTGTCGCAGGCGTTCGACTACCTGTTGTTTGGGCGAAGATGGGGATTGATCCTGAGGTGTATCCATTTTTTGTTGTTTTTATGTTTTTGACTACTGTTGTTACATTACCATAAACAATTTGTAAAGTCTACAAGTATTAATCCTAAATGGTCTGCTAGGCTGTGGACTAATGCTAACCCCTGTGTTATAGTAGCCTTCGAGCAAAAAATAATCTCTAATCAAGGATCGAATTAATGCCAATCATCAAATCAGCAAAAAAGCGTGTAAAGCAGACGCGTAAAGCAACTGCCAGAAACGTCAAAACAAAGCGCGGCCTACGAAGCGCCCTAAAAGACTTCGTCAAGAAGCCTACTGCCTCTAGCCACAGTGCCGCTCAGAGTAACCTAGACAAGGCTGCCAAAAAAGGCCTGGTTCACAAGAACAAAGTCGCTCGCAAGAAACGCCAGCTTGCTGCTGCAGCTAAAAAAGCCGG
>CAZXYN010000010.1:2637-12219 GCA_964644965.1 uncultured Candidatus Saccharibacteria bacterium
AAGAATTGCTGCACAGCATCGTCAGCATCTATCATTTCGCTTTTGAGTCTTGCATCCAGGTGCACTGCCCGAGCAACAGTCTGTTTAACATCACTGAGAGTCAAACTTTTAACAAGCTGCAGTGTCTTACGAACCACATACGGGTTTAGCTTCGCTCTGGAAGCAATACTGTCTACTGGTTCTTTTTCAAGTACCTTTACGACAGCAAGTGTGTGCATTTGCCAAGCAATCATTCCCATCACAGCTTGCGGTTCTACTTGCTGTTTGCGTTGATCGCTATACAGGCTCAGTGCCCTTGCATGGTTGCCGGCAAATGTAGCATCCAGCAAATCAAACATTGTGCCAGTTGGCAGCGGCTCTACGAGCTTATCAATTGTGCTCTTTGTAATCGTTTTTCCGCACAATAAAAGCTTGTCGAGTTCGTTGCTCAGTGATTGTTGATTTAAGCCAGCACGCATCACCAAATATAGTGCATCGTTCGTTTTAAGTTCGCCTCCCCGATCTGAAGCTTCTGAACTCAACCAGGATGCGAGTTTTCGTTCATCAAGTTCGCCAAATTCAATAAATTCTGTTCGTTTTTTGAGTGTTCTATACAGTAGTAAACGTTTGTCAAACTTCTGTTCGTCAATTATCACGTCTGTGGTATCAGAAACTGAGTCCAAAAATTGTTCAATCTCGCTCGTCAGCGACTTATTTGCGGCAATGTTCGTAATTACAATCAAGCGTCTTTCTGCTAAAAAAGGCATGCTCATTACGCGCTCCAATAAGCTTCCTAGTTCAATATCAGCTGCATCGATTCGCTCAATATTTATGTCACCAAATTTTTCAGAAAATTCACTCACACGTCGCGCTAGTTCTGCATGGCGCTGGTAATCATTTGGTCCACTCAAGACTACTATCATGTACCTAATCATACCAGAGCCAATGGAGTGCGGTATACTGGTAATGGGCATGAGTCAGACTATTATCGTTTCAAATCGCCTGCCTGTCAGCATCAAAAAAGGTGAAAAGGGTTTAGAGGTATACCCAAGCGCCGGTGGACTAGCCACTGGATTATCTTCGTATGCCAGTAAAAAGGGCAATCTTTGGATTGGCTGGCCAGGAGTTGTTTCTGATGATTTGTCAGATAGTGATAGACGCGAAATTATCAAAAAACTAGCTACGTATAACTGTTCGCCTGTTTTTCTAACTAAAAAACAACTGGATGATTTCTACAGCGGTTTTAGCAACAGCGTACTTTGGCCTTTCTTGCATACTTTGGAACCAGATTTCTCCAGTGAAAAGAAGCAGTGGCGCGCCTACCACGAAGTAAACCAGCTGTTCTGTGAAGCAGTAGTAACCGCTAGTCAACCAAGTGCTGATATATGGGTTCACGACTATCAACTACTTTTATTACCTAAGCTTCTGCGCGAATTTAGGCCGAATAACAACATTGGTTTCTTCCTACATATTCCTTTCCCTACCGCCAAGCATTTCTCTACGCTCAGTGAAAAGTCTTCAATTATAAGAGGTATGATGGGTGCAGATTTGATTGGTTTCCATACCACCCAATATGCTGACAATTTCTTAGAAAGCGCTAGTTCGATGACAAGCGCAACAATTCTAAAGGGCGGGCTAGCTTATAGGGGGCGTGCGATTCGTGTTACTGACTTCCCTATGGGTATTGATTACATCAAATTCAAAGAGGCAACTAAGAAAGCCTCCGTACAGAAGGAGTACGCCAAACTCCAGAAGAAATATCGGGGCAAGAAGATAATCCTGACTGTTGATAGGCTTGACCCAACCAAAGGCTTTATCGAGCGGCTCAAGGCCTACCAAACCTTTCTAAAAGAGACTCCCGAGATGCACGGCAAGGTCGTAATGATTATGTTAGCCGTGCCATCACGCAGCGAAGTAGATGCCTACAGAAAGCTCAAAGCAAGCGTCGATGAACTTGTTGAGGAAATAAATTCCACCTACGGCGATAAGACCTGGCAACCGATTGATTACATGTACCAATCTGTTAGTTTTGAATATCTGAACGCACTATATCAAATCGCTGATGTAGGTTTTGTTGCGCCAATTCGCGATGGCATGAATCTGGTTGCCAAGGAATATGTAGCCAGCCAAGGCGACAAAAAAGGCATGTTGATTCTAAGCCGCACAGCTGGCGCTTCGCAGGAGTTAAAAGATGCCCTACTAGTCAACCCAGAAGAACCAAAAACGCTCGTAGCAGCGCTCAAAAAGGCTCTGAACATGCCCAAAAAAGAACTCCGCCAGCGTGTATCGTCTATGCAAGATACTCTGGCCGACAATACGGTCTATGACTGGGCTGGTGATTTTATGACAACTCTCAAGAAACCATCCCTTGTTCGCACCCCTTCGCTAACAGCCTTGCGCACAAAGAATTTAATAGAAAACTACAAGAGTACTTCCAAAAGATTATTACTATTAGACTACGACGGCGTGCTGGCTCCGTTTGTTAGTGATCCTAAGGACGCCAAGCCATCGAAGAAACTACTAGACACTATCAAAAGATTAGCCGAAGAAAAGGAAAACGACGTTGTGATTATCAGTGGCCGAAGCCAAGACGACCTAGACGACTGGCTGGAGCATCTGCCAATTACACTGGTAGCTGAGCATGGTGCTGCCACCAAGCATCCAGGCAAGGAATGGGAGCTCGCCGTCAAAGATTCCAAGCTATGGATTGATGAGATTCACCCCCTGCTAGAAAAATACGCCTTTTTAGCACCAGGTGCTTTCGTAGAAGAAAAGGCCTGTTCGATTGTCTGGCACTACCGAAAAGCCGGTCCATATACAGCCGGGAAACAAATCGGAATTATGAAAAAAGAACTCAAACCACTAATAAATAAATACGGACTCAAACTGTACATGGGCAGCAAGATTGTAGAGATCAAATCACCAGATATAACCAAAGGCCACGCCGCCAACGCCCTGCTGACTAAAGCCTATGATTTCATTCTAGCGCTCGGTGATGATTTTACGGACGAGGATATGTTCAGTGCTCTTCCAAGACGCGCTTTTACGCTCAAGGTTGGACCAGGCAAAACAGCTGCACGTTATAGAATTGCCGACACCAACAAAGTCTCTGCCCTACTGAAGCAAATGTAGCGTCTGGCATTTTGGGCACAAGTGCGTGCCACGTCCAGCCACTCGAGTTTTGATAATGTCGGTGCCAGCATGACGAGGGCAAGCCTGACCCTCGCGGCGAAACACCCGCGCAAAGTCCATATAGCTGCCTCTTTTGCCTTCTGCGTTAACGTAATTCCTATCTGTTGAGCCACCTTTTTCAATTGATAAGTTCAGCACAAACCTAAGTTCTTTGTGCAGCAGTCTTAGCTGCGCATCAGACAAATCCCGTACACGCTCGCTAGGGTGAATTTTTGCACCCCACAGACCTTCGTCGGCATAAATATTTCCTATCCCGGCAAGAACTGTCTGATCAAGCAGCGCTGCTTTGACCACCGTGTTTGCCCGCCTGCGAATCCGCTCGATGAAGACCTGCGCTGTAAACTCATCACTCAACGGTTCAGGTCCGACTTTTTTCATAAAATCAATATTGGGTACTTCTACCGTGGGCAGTAACCGCATCCAGCCAAACTTTCGCTGATCGTTAAAAAACAAATTGGAACCGTCTGAAAAAGTTATTATCACCCGAGTAGATTTGTCGGGCAACTTGCCTACTAATGAGTCGTTGGGATGCCCGGCTCCAAAGCGAAGTGAAGCTTCGCTAAGTTCAAAGGACGGAGGACGGAGGACGAAGTTGGCTTCCCTTTGTACTTTGTCCTTAGTACTTCGTACTTTTTTTGCCGCCTTTGCGACAAAAACCATCTGACCTGTCATTTTCAGATGAATAACCAGGCTATACTGACTATCTAGCTGTATCATCAGTACTTTTGCGCGGCGACTAACGCCTGCAACTTTTGCACCTATCAAAAAGTTTTTTACATCGGCGGCTGAGTTTGGGAAACCTTTTGGCCAATCAAAATCCACCTTGCTAACCGTTTTGCCTACGATCAGCATTTCTAGTCCACGTTTTACGGTCTCTACCTCGGGTAACTCTGGCATAGATGGCATTATACCCTACTGAATATGCTCCGAGTTGCTATACTAAAGCTATGCAGAGCCTACAGGACATACTCGGGAACAAAGATTTTGATCAACCACCAGAAATCGAGACGATCAAAACTTTTGTGCGCAAAAAATACAGTACAGACGTAGGTGTCACTATTCAGGCCTACAGTATTACGATTACTACCAAATCCGCGAGTTTGGCTGGCAGCCTACGCCCACAGCTCTACAATCTCAAAAAACAACTAGAGACTGACAAGAAAATCTTCATACGGATTGGTCGCTAGATGGCAGAAAAATTCGAATCCTATGATTTGCAGCAATATGACGACATGTTCTTTAGTGAGCTCAGGGACAAAACAGAGGAACTTCTTAATAAACATGAATCAACACCCCGTATCTTCTATCCCTATGACCATGCGGATGAGCTTTCTGCGCTTATCGAGAATGAAGGATTCATACCAGAAGATGCCCCAATTTCGCCAGAGATAGCTGCAGCTCTATCCGTTAATCTCAACACAGAGGAGGGCTTACCCTACTACACAGCCACACTTCTGAAAGGATTGCCTGATGAACATCCTTTCAGGTACTGGATGTACGGCTGGACCGCCGAAGAGGGTCGTCACGCACCAACTATTGCCAACTGGATCCATGCTGCAAAAATTATGGACATGCATGAGCTAGAAGACGCACGGATGGCAATGATGAAAAATCCAGACACGCCACAACCAAAATCATTTGTAGAAGGTATCATCTACCCTGCAATTCAAGAGCCTGCTACCGAGATAAGCCACCGCAATACCGCTAGGCGTCTGCCTACAGAGCACCGCATAGGCAAGCAAGCATTACTCTCAGTAACAGGAGACGAAGTTAAGCACGGCATCTTTTATAGAGGACTTGCTGCGGAAGCATTTATCGTTGCACCCTCCATTGCGACTATAGGGCTTGCGAGACAGATAAAAGGTTTTGCGATGCCAGGTAAAAGCATCCCTGGGTTTAGTGAGAAGTCAAAAGATATAGAACACTTAGGTATTTTTGGAGCAAAACAGCTCAAGGATATTTATATTGAGCTTCTGGAAGATTGGGGCGTTATGGAACTAGAAAACCTCACGCCAGAAGCTGAAGCAGCTCGTGATTTTATTACCAAGCGCATGCGACAAATGGACTTAGTAATTGCCCGAAACGAAAGAGTCCGTTCTATCGAATAAGTGCCTGGATTTCAGTCCGGCACTGCTCTGGTGATTTGTAGACAATCGTCTGCATGCCTAGTATATCGGCGGCCGTGCAGTAGCGCTCCACATCGTCGACATATAAACATTCCTCGAACTCTGCACCGAGCTTCTCGGCTATTAGCCTAAACATTCTGCTGTCTGGTTTTGTCAGTCTGGATTCATAAGACAGTAACGTCACATCGAACAGACTTGCCTGTTCGTCTGTAAAAAGTTCGCTGACGACGTCATAGTTCGCGTTGCTCAGTAATCCGATTTTGTAATTGGGCTTAAGTTCGGAGGAAATATAGTCAAATAGCTCTTGGTTGGGCGCCTTTCTATTCAGGGCTTCTAGTAGCACTTCTGGCTCTACGCCTATTAGATTCGCAGCTCGATCAAGATAGGCTCTGTTACCAAGCATCCCGTATTCGTTTTGTTTGCCTAGGTCTGTGAGCTCACGAGATAGCGCTTCGTTATCACCAACATATTTGCGCTTTAGTGGTAGCCAGCCATCCTCTGCCAGCACCCCAAAACAATCAAAAATTATCGCTTTAATCACGAACTCTAGTATGCAGAAAAATCTATCAGACTACAACGCAAGACCGGTCGCAGAACGAGTCTCGCTAATGAACTTACTGTAATCAGGAATCTGAGCTTCGAACAATGAGCTTACGATGTCGAAATTGCCACCAAAGTTTCCCTTTTCATTACAGTCTGATGTCCATCTACTGAAGTCTTCGCCGAACTGGTTGGATACAAAAGTATAGCGGTTTCTTGTTGGGCAGATGCCTGCCTCGGTGTCATAGCGTGTCCGCTGTATATCAGTGTAGCCAGACCTATCGAGCGCACTCAAGAAATCACTAAAAGCTGCTTCACTGTTACTTAAATTCCTACTAGCAACACGTAGATTGTTGTAGCCTTGGTAGACCTCGACACTCCGTGAGTTACGGTCGATATTAATCACTATGCGATAGTGTTTTTCCTCGGCAACAATTGGTCCAAAGGTATTAAATGAGAAGTCAGCATCAGAGCTAGCAGCTTCTGTTAGCTGTGGCGTTGGTGCAAGATCAGGGCGTCTGTTGTTAGTACGCGCAATAAGCACCACAATAAATATGATGAATATTACAAATCCTAAGAATCCTAAAATTGCCTTCAAAGCAACCAACTCCATTAATTAACGTCATTATACAATATATTCGCAAATAATGGAATAGTTTTGTTTGTTATTTTCCGGTGCTGCCAAAGCCGTTCTCACCTCGCGTACTCTCAGAGAGTTTTTGCACCTCTTCAAACTCGGCAGTCTCATGCCGGGCAATGATGAGCTGGGCAATCCGTTCCCCGTGATTGACGATGAATGGTTCCTGGCTATGATTTATGAGTATGACATGGAGCTCGCCACGGTAATCACTGTCGATCGTTCCGGGCGTGTTCAAAGTAGTAACACCGTGCTTAGCCGCCAAACCACTGCGAGGACGTACCTGACCTTCAAAGCCCTTTGGCAACGCAATGGCAATGCCGGTTGGAACAATCGCCCGCTCCCCTACTGCAATCGCTACTGGCGCGTCTAGACAGGCATGCAAGTCAGCCCCGGCCGCCTCAGTACTTTGGTACTCTGGTATTATTGCCCGTTCATTGAGCTTCTTAATCTCTAATTTCACTAAATCTCACCCCAGTTTTTGCCGCTGTCTACATCTACCTTTAGTTTTACACCCAGGTCTGGATAAATTGCTTCCATGGTCTCTTTCATCATCTTACTGACAATTCTTGCATCTTCTTCATAGCATTCAACCAAAATGGAGTCGTGTATCTGCAACAGTTGTCTAGGCTCAACTTTGAACTTTGAGCTTTCTGCTTTAAATTTGCCGTCTACGGCGACCATCGCAAGCTTGGTTAGATCAGCCGCCGTTCCCTGAATCGGCATGTTCACCGCCTGGCGATAAGCTCCCTCGCGCACCATAAAATTACTGCTCTGGACATCAGGAGTTGGGCGGCGGCGGCCAAGCAGCGTTTCGACAAAGCCCTTGTTCTTGGCCTGCTCGCGCAGTCCGTCTACATATTCTTTGAGCTTTGGCCGAATCATAAAGTATTTGTCTATAAACTCTCTGGCTTCCGAGAAACTCATACCGGTGCCAGCCGCCAATCCATGTGGACCCTGGCCGTAGAGGATCCCAAAATTCACTGCCTTAGCTCGGTAGCGCATGTCTTTGGTCACGTCAGCCGGATCGATATTTAGTATCGCAGCTGCTGTCAGTTTATGAATGTCTTCGTCGTCATTAAAAGCCTTAATCATGTCGGCGTCATTGCTGAGCGCAGCCGCCAAACGTAGCTCAAACTGGCTGTAATCTGCACTGACGAACACATTACCCGGCCTTGGCACAAATCCTGTGCGGATTTTTTTGCCAAGCTCTGTGCGCACCGGGATATTCTGCAAGTTTGGATCAACCGAACTCAATCGCCCAGTCGCCGCTGTAGTCAGGTTAAATGTCGTGTGCACCCTACCTTCATCATCAACCGATTTCGGTAGTGCATCTACATAGGTACTCTTGAGTTTGGTGTACTCACGATACTGCTCGATGCACTCGATGATCGGGTGCATGCCCTTTAGCTTTTGCAGTACATCGCTGGCCGTAGAAAAATGTCCAGACTTACCCTTCTTGCTGACCTTAGACGGCAAGTCTAATTCTACAAACAAAATATCAGATAGCTGGCTCGGGCTAGAGATGTTAAATTCTTGGTCAGCGTAGCCATAAATCGTCTGTTCGATATCGCTAATCTTGTCGCCCAGCTCCTCGCCCATCTTGGCCAAGTACTTGGTATCAAGCCCGATACCTTCGTATTCCATTCTAGCCAGCACATTTATCACTGGCCACTCGACATCTTCTGCCAGCTGTATAAGCTTGGTTAGCTCGCTGATAGATTCGGCTTGGTAATTCTTGAGTGCAGTCACAACTGCCGCCAGCTCACCCGCCCTGTCGGCCAGCTCGTCTGGCGTTAGTTCATCAAAGCTTGCGCCCTCGTAGCCTAGGTCGGCAAAGGCTAGTTCATTCAGGCTGTGCTCACGGCGCAGCGAATTCACCAGGAACGCACCAACAAGCACATCATGCGAAACCACAGGCAGCTCAATCCCTAAATCAATTAGTGCCTTTAGTGACGATTTGGTATCGTAGCCAATCACCGAATCAGCGCCACTAACCAAATGCTTAATTGGATCACTGCCGAGCTTGTCTACCTCTAGAGCATAGGCGGTTTTGCCATCGGCTAGAATTATAATTTGAGGCTTGCGACCATGCGCACCCGCACATAGTGCGTGCAGCATAATTTCACCGGACAGCTCTACCTTTTCGAGCTGCTTTTTGTCAGTCACGCGCACTGTCTTGAGCGGCTTTATCTCCCCGGCTGCTGTCTGTAAGCCGGGCAGTTCTACCTCACCGTCGCCATCAATAACCTGCATGTACTCTGGCAGGTTACGCAGTAAGCTTCTGAACTCTAGACTCGTCAGCAATACTTTCAGCGCATGTACATCCAAATCACGAGTATCCATATCTTCTAGATCAAGCGGCGCTGGTGCATTGTCATAAAGTCGTGCAATTTCTTTGCTCATCATTGCAGAATCACGGCCAGCCTCAAGCTTTTTGCGCACAGAATCTTTAACCAGCGCCAGGTTTTCATAAATACCATCCAGACTGTCAAAGTCCTGCAACAGCTGGACAGCAGTCTTCTCACCCACACCAGGCACCCCTGGTATATTGTCAGAACTATCGCCTTTTAGCGACTTCAAATCCAAGAATTGTTCAACCTTGATCCCGTGCTTTTCCTCAAAATGTTCAATATCAAACCGCTCGATATTAGAGAAACCTTTTTTGAGTGCATAAACGTGAGTATGCTCATCAATACACTGTAATGCGTCTAGGTCTGATGTGATTAGCATGGTCTCAAGGTTTGCGTCATGAGCTTTCTTAGCCAATGTACACATTATGTCATCGGCCTCAAAGTCATCGTATTCATAAAGCGGCCAGCTGAAAGCCTTCAGAAGATCATGTAAAATCGGTATCTGCGCATAAAAATCCGGCGGTGCTGGCTTGCGGCCTGCTTTATATTCAGGATAAATCGCCAGTCTCGAACGAATATTGGTCTTGGGCTTATCCCACGCAACACATACATAATCCGGCTTTAGCTTCTTTATCAGCTCCAAGCTCATAGCTGCAAAGCCATAAACTCCGCCCGTCGGTACACCGTCCTTGGTGCTTAGATTTGGCATTGCATAATAGCCACGATAAAAAACGCTTTTGCCATCTATAATTGC
>CAZXYN010000011.1:0-1816 GCA_964644965.1 uncultured Candidatus Saccharibacteria bacterium
GCCAGCGCGACGGGCCGGGTGGGGCTGGGGGCGAGGCCCTGCGTCGTGCCGTTCACGAGTCCGGTGATCGATGTGCGCGAGTTGTCGCGCGCGCCGGCCGTCACGAGCGCACCGCCTGCCGACGTCACGGCGTCGTTGAGGTTCGTCGTGCCGTTGTCTTCAGCGCGCTGCGGCGGGATCAATGCCACCGCGAGCACGTAGCTGTAGCGGTTCACATCGACGCCGGTGTGGAGAGCGCGCATGTCGACGCCCCGCTCGCCCGTGATGCGCACTCCGGTCGCGATCGAGACCGTCGTCGTCGAGGCGATTCCGACTTCAGCGTTGGCGAACGCGGAGGCGACGCCGAACAGGATCGGGTTGATCGCCTTGGCGCGAGCTTCGGCGTGTGCGTACAGGCGCACGACGATCGCGTTGAGCGTGACGCTGCGGCCCGTGAGGACGGCGTTCGCGGCTACGAGCGTGTTCGTCGTGCCGGTGATGCGGGCGCCGCGGTCGCTGTTCGTGTTGTCGGAGTCTGCGCCGGCGCCGACACCCCAAGACTCGGTGCGGCTGTAGGTGCGCGCCTCGAGATCGCTCGTCGCCTCGACCCTGAGTGCGTCGCCGGCCGTCAGCGTGGCGCGCGCACCGATGGAGACGGTCGTCTCGAACCACAGGGCCGCCGTCGTCTCGCCGATCTTGGCGCTGACGAATCCGCCGCCGTCGGCCGTGGCGCTCGCCGAGACGGAGTGGTCGGAGTGCGCCGTGATCGTCTGGTGGCGACCGGCGGTGAGCACGACGTCGTTCGCGACGGTCACGATCGACTTCAGCGCGACGGTCTGTCCGGCGTTGACATCGGAGTGCGCCTCGCCCACCTCGAGGGCGCCGCCGCCGTCGGCGGACGACACCGCGCGCTGGTCGGAGGCTGATGCGGTGCCCACCACGATGTCGCCGCCGGCCCGGATCACGACCGAAGCGCGGATGTCGGTCGTCACGGTGGCGCCCGCTGTGACGGATGCCGAGGGGAAGCCGAAGTTGCCGAGGCCGCCGGATCCGCCCTTGGCCGTCGCCGTCGAGGTGCCGTCGCCGGGCATCGAGATGAGATCGATGAGGGGCAGCCCGCCGGGTGCGGCGAGGGTGTGAGTGCCCGTCGCCGGCAGGGCGCCGATGTCGAGGCGGAGGGCCTGCTGCGAATCGGCGCCCGTGCGCAGATCGATGCCGAGCCGGCCGATGCTGTGGGTTCCGCCGCGGGACGCCACGGTGACGTTCACCGTCGTGTTGTTGTTGCGGGTCACCGTGATCTGCTCGGTCGTGCGGGCGAGGATCGCCGTGCCGCCGTGCGTCGCCGACAGCGCGACGGTGCCGGGGGTCGACGTGTCGGTGTCGACGATGTAGTAGGCCTGGCCGTCTTCGAGGCCGCTGAGCACGCGGGCGAACGAGTGGCTCACGGCGAGGGTCTCGCGGCTCGTGTACTGGCGCACGATGCTGATCCCGGGCAACGCGTCGATCGGCCGCACATCGGTGGCGTCCTCGAAGTCGTTGTCGCCGTTGGCGTCGATGCCTCGGAACGCGCCCGAGTTCAGGTAGCTCGTCGCGAGCTGGATCACGTTCGCGTTGACCCGGATCACGTAGTAGGTGGCGCCGTCGACGAGGTTCAGGCCGGTGCCCGTGTAGAGCGTGTTGCCGGCGGCATCCTTCACCGTCACCGACGTGCCGTGATAGATGACGGCGTCGCCGGTCTGGAACCCGTGGCCGGGGAGGAAGATGTTGTTCGCCGAATCGGTGTGCGCGACTGTGCCGTAGTTGTGCTCGGCGCAGTTCACGCCCGTGCGCGACGGAC
>CAZXYN010000011.1:1916-4624 GCA_964644965.1 uncultured Candidatus Saccharibacteria bacterium
TGCGCGACTGTGCCGTAGTTGTGCTCGGCGCAGTTCACGCCCGTGCGCGACGGACCCGTGTAGCTCTCGCCGCACAGCGTCGTCGATACGACGGTGACGTCGACCTCGTCCTGGGTGAAGGTGGCGCTCGCGCTCGCCCGGTAGGTGACGACGTCGCCGACGACGAAGTGCGGAGTGCCGAAGCTGATGTACCCGTCTGACCCGATCGAGGTGAACGTGCGCATGAGGCTGGCCTCGGACGCCGTCGCCGCGGCGGAGCTCGTCACAAGGCGGATGCGCTGCGGGTCGACATCGCCGTTCGCGAGATAGACCGGCCTCACGTAGAAGACGGCGCTGGGGTCGACGTAGTTGCGGCTCCCCGGCGCGAGCGCCGTCTGCCACGGCTCGACGATGCTCAGGCCACCGCCCGGCAGGTAGTACACGGCGTCGCCGGCGACGAACTGGTGCCCGCCCTCGAAGAAGATGACATTGCGCGCGGCGTCGACGTTGGCCACCGAGAAGGAGTTCTGGAACGCGATGACGGCAGGCGACGTGGGCGTGCGCGGCGTGATGACCGCGACCGTGTAGGTGCGGCACTCATCGTCGCTACCCACGACGCACGGCGTGAGCCCGCTGATGCCGTTGGCAAGCGAGGTCGTGTAGACGACCTTGTCGCCGTCCTGGAGCGGGAAGTCGATCGTGAGGGTGTTGCTGCCGGCGTTCACGCCCTCGATGTCGTCGTCGGGCGGGTTGGGAGGCGGCGTGTTGTGCAGCGTCGCAGTCACCCTGACGTTGCCGTCGGCGGTGATCGTGGTGCGCGCGCCGATGTCGGTCGCGACCGTCGGGTTCACCGTCGAGGTCGCGCGGCCCGAGCCGACGCTCACGAGACCGCCGCCCCACTGGTTGGCCGTCGAGTCGGCCTCGGCGCGGGCGGTGGCGGTGATCGTCACATCGCCGCCCGTTCCGTTCACGGCGCGGGTGATGATCTTCACGTCGGGCGCGACCGTCGCGTGCGCCGTCGGCGTGCTCGTCGCCGTGGCCTCGGGCGAGGCCACGCGCACGAAGCCGCCGCTGGAGATGACGGTCGTCGCGGTGGCGGCAGACCCGGTCACCGTCGCTGTCGCAGTGAGGTTGCGGGCCGTGAGCGTGAGGTGCCGGCCGAGGATCACCGACGCGTCGCCCTTGACGGTCGCGCTGATCGCATAGCTCGACACCTCGAGCACGCCGCCGCCGCCGCGGCTGCCGTCCGAGGTCGCGAGGCGGCTCGCGACGGCCGACACGGTGACGTCTCCGGTCGCGGTCACCGTCGTGCAGCCCGACGTGTTCGTGTCGGTGCAGGTCACCGACGCGTCGGTGATGGCGGGACCGATGCGCGCCTCGGCGTCGGTGTTGACGATCGTCGTCGTCGAGCCGCTGCCGATCGCCGCGATGCCGCCGCCGCCGCTGTCGATGTCGGTGACCGCCTCCGCCTCGCTCGTCGCGTTCACGCTGAGGCTTCCGACGGTGAGGGAGGCGCCCTTGTCGACGACGGCGGACGTCTTGGTCGCCGTGGTGTTCGTGCCGATGCGGGCCGTCGCCGCGATGTCGCTGATGTCGGCGATGCCGCCGCTGCCCGAGCTCACCTGGGCGTCGGCGTTCTGGACCACCGAAGAGGCCACGATGACGGCTCCCGTGACCGAGATGGTCGCGTCGCCGATGCGGGCGAGCGCAGAGCCGGTGATGTCGGCGGTCGCCCGCAGCACGCCGATCGCGACCAATCCGACGGTGTAGCCCGCCACGTCCGCGACGGCCGTGCGCGTCACGGGGGCACCCGCAAGACCTCCGACGTGCACGGAGAGTCCGCCGGCCGTCACGCTCGCACCGTCGCCGACCTGTGCGAGCACGGCGTCGGCGATCTTGGCGACGCCTTCGATCACGGTGACGGCGACGCCGACCGTGCCGCTGCCGCCGGAGAGCCAGGCGCGGGCCGTCGTCGAGGCGGTAGCGCCGACATCCACCGTGCCTGCGGCGTTGACGACCGCGCCGCCGTCGAGTCGCGCCTCCACGCCGCCCTCGATCGATGCCGTCGCGTCGACGCGGGTGGTCGCAGAGCCGATCCCGCCGCCGATCGCGATCGTGAGCGTCTCGGCGTACACGAAGGCGTAACGGCTCGCCGACACCGCGACGCCGGCGGTGATGGACCTGACCGCGCCGTCGATGTAGGCCTCGACGGTGCTGCGAACGAGGTTCTCGGTCACCGAGACCGCGCCCGCCACCACCACGAGGCCGATCGCGACCGAGATGACGGGGAGGCGCGCGATGATGCTCGAGGCGTCAGCTGCGCTGATCGACACCGCACCCCGTGCCGTGACCGAGCCGGCGCCGATGTACGCCCGGGTCTTGGCGACCGTGGTGTTGGTCGACTCCGCGCCGGCTGCCGCAGCGCCGGCGATCGAGCCGGCCGCGGCCGCAGCGAACGTCGTCGCGCTGATCGACACACGCGAGACGTGCACCTGACCGCTCTGCCACTGCAGCAGGTAGGCGAGGCCCGAGCTCTTGTCGACGAGCTGCCACGAGGCGCCCGAGACCACGGTGCTGAGCTCCAGGTCGTTCGAGAGGGACACGCCGTTGGCGCTGAATGCCGTGCGCAGCGAGTTGAGCGTCGCGGCGTTGCCTGTGTTGAGCGCGGCGGCGCTCGGCGGGCTCGCGATCGTGAAGAGGTCGGGCGCCTGGCTCGTCGCCGTGATCGT
>CAZXYN010000011.1:4724-7738 GCA_964644965.1 uncultured Candidatus Saccharibacteria bacterium
TCGCGCGCGCCGATGTAGCGGTAGACGGCACCGGGAGTGCCACCGCCGTTGTAGACGTCGGTGACGAGGACCCTGTCGCCGTAACGTATGACCCGTGACGACCCGGTGCTCGTGAAGTCGTAGTCGAGGCCGAGGAGGTTGCGGGCGACCGCCGCTCCCACGGCGAGGGATCCGGACGCTACGACCCCGAAGCTGATCGCGGCTGCGATCCCGAGCACCATCGTGGTGATGGTCGAGGTCGAGGTCGCCTTGATGGTCACACCACCGGTCCCGGTCGATGTGATGACCGCGCCCGACGCGTACGCGCGCACGGCACTGCGGATCGTGTTGTCGGCGACCGCTCCGGCGCCCGCCATGCTGCCGCCCGCCGCGACGAACGAGGCTGCGGCTGCCAGGGCGGCGGCGATCGTGAAGGCGAGGATCGTCGTCGTGTCCTGCGCGGTGACCACGACGGTGGACCCGCGCACGGTGGCGCCCTGGATGTAGGCCTGGACGGCGTTGGCGATCTCGTTCCAGGCGAGCGCGACGCCGATCGACAGGGCGACGCCTACGAAGCCTGCGCCGATCGAGAGGGCGACCGCGCCGACATCGGCCTTGATCGTCGAGTCGTCGATCGCGCGCACCTTGAGCACGCCGGTCGAGGTCACCGTGCCCGCGCCCGAGATGAACGCGACGACGTCGACCGCGATGCGGTTCTCGGCGCTCGAGCCCGCCCCCGCGGCTCCGACGCCGATGAGGCCCGCGCCGACCCCTGCGGCCGCGGCGACGACGATCGACGAGATCGACTGGCGCGACGTGGCGCTGACGTCGATGGATGCCGCGGTGACGTTCGCACCCTGGATCGAGGCGTGAACCTCCGAGGCGTTGCGCGTGAGCACCTCGCGCCACTCGTCGGGGTTGGTCAGGTCGATGCATCCGGAGCGCTCGAGACCATCGGACGTGCTGGCATCGGCCGTCGCGAAGCAGCTCGCGAGGGTGCTGCCGACGTACTGATAGACGCGGCCCTCGTTCACCCCGTCGTCGGCGAGGAGGGTTTCGCCGACCGAGATCGAACCGCCGGCGAGGAGGCCCGTGAGCGTGCGGTCGACGGTCGTTCCGTCGCCCGCGTCGAAGCCGATGACGTTGCGGGCGATCGCGACGCCGATCGCGATGCCTCCGCCGATGACTCCGGCGCCGACGGCGAGCGCCGCAGAGACGATCGTCGCGAGCACGGCGCCGCGGCCTTCGGCGGTCACCGTGAGCGCGCCCGTGACCGTCGACGTGCCGCCGACGAGCGACGCGCTCGCGGTCGAGGTCACGACGTTGGTCGCGACCGCGCCTCCGCCCGCGACTGCGATCCCCGCAAGCCCGGCGCCGACGGCGATGGATGCCGCGATGGCCACGGCGTCGATCGTGGCCGCCGCCACCTCGAACGACCCGCTCGTGGTCTTGCGGATGACCCAGTCACGGCCGGCTTCGACATCCCGCAGGATCCACTCGGCGTTCTCGACGAGCGTGATGACGGAGAGGCGGCTCGAAAGACCGAGGTCGGGAAGCTCCGTCTGCAAGGTCGAGACCTGATCCGTCGACAGCAGCGGGCCGTTCGCGTCGCTGACGTTCGCAGTGTCGGCGGCCGCCGCGTTGAGGAACGTCGTCGTGATGCCCGAGCCGGTCGCGGTCGCCGCCGGCCCGCTCGTGGCCGTGATGGCGAGGGTCGCGACCTGCACGATCCCGACGCCCTGCAGCGAGGCGACCACCTCGTCGGCGACCGAGTTGCGGGCGAGCGTCACCGCGAGCGATGCCGCGACACCGACCGGACCGCCGGCGACGGTCCCGGCCGCGCCGATCGCGAGGGCACGGATGCGGGCCTCGTCGGAGGCGGCGATGACGACGTCCTGGGCGGTGAGTCGCGACGTCGAGGTTCCCGAGACGATCGCGTGCACCTTCACCTGGATGCGGTTCTCGACGTCGGATCCCGCACCGGCGGCGGCGACCGCGACGACGCCGCCCGAGATGGCGACCGAGATCGCGAGCACGACGGCGTCGATGGATGCCGTGCTCCTCGCCCGCACGGTCACGTCGCCTGCCGCGTTCACGATGCTGTTCGCGATCGTCGCGCTCACCACGGCGGGTGCGCTCACGGCGGTGAGGCCGTCGAGCCGGTAGCCGATGAGGTTGCGTGCGATCGAGATGCCGATCGAGACGCCGACGCCTACGACGCCGCCGGAGACCGCCGCCGAGGCCGCCGCCACGAGGGCCTTGATCGACGACGTGTCGGTGGCCGTGACGGTCACGTCTCCTGTCGTGCCCGTCGCCGTCGTGGTGACGTGGCTGCCGGCGATCGAGGCCGTGGTGTGCGTGAGGATCACGTTGGTGGCCGCCGCGCCCGCGCCGCTCACCGCGAAGCCGACCGTGCCGCCGCCCGCGGCGAACGACGCCGCGATCGCGAGGCTGTCGATCGCCGATCCGCTCGTCGCGCTGATCGAGACGGCTCCGGCCCGAACGCCCCCGACGGTGCCGTCGGCGTTCGCGGTGACTCCAGAGATCCCCGCGGTGACGGCGTTGTCGATCGTGTTCATCGCCACCGTGACGGCGATCGATATCGCAGCGCCCACGGTTCCGGCGATCGCGACCGCGAGCGAAGCGCCGATCGCGAGCGCGCGGATCGACGAGTCGTCGGAGGCCGTGAGCGTGACGGTGCGTGCCTGGATGCCGCGCAGGGTGTGCTGGGCGTTGGGCACGCCCGTGATGGTGGCCGCGACATCCGTCACGATCGTGTTGATCGCCGCGGATCCGGCGCCGCTCGCACCGACGCCCACGGTTCCGGAGCCGGCGATCGCGGCGGAGGCTGCGACGACGAGGGCGCTGATGCGCTGGCGCGACGTGGCGGTCTGGGTGAGCGCGCCGGTCGCCGAGACGGAGGTGCGCAGCAGGTACGCGCGCACCTCGAGCGGCTGGCGCGTGCCGTTGGAGGCGTAGCCGCCGATGCGGTTGTCGGCGATCCCGACGCCGATCGAGACGCCGATGCCGGCGGT
>CAZXYN010000012.1:0-6458 GCA_964644965.1 uncultured Candidatus Saccharibacteria bacterium
GGCTCGTCTACCTCCTGTGGGACAACGAGTTCTACACCGTGCGCGACCTCGCGGCGGAGCCGCTCGACTGAGGACGATGCCGCAACCCGGCACGCCCGCCGAGCCGCGGCATCCGCTGTCCTGAGTCAGCCGAGGGCGATCGCCGTCCAGGAGACCGGCGGGAGCGTCACGGTGAGCGAGCCCCCGTCGATCGCGGCCGAGTCGTTCGCGTGCGCGGCGACGCGCTCGGTGTCTTCGAGGGTGTTCTTGGCGTAGACGTCGTCGTCCGAGATCGTGTGCGTCTCGAGCACCGACACGTCGCCGAGCGCGGCGATGTCGATCGTCAGCGTCACCGGCTCGTCCTGGCCGCGGTTGACGAGGAAGACGGCGCTGCGGCCGGTCTCGGGCTCGAACGTCGCGACGGCGTCGACGAGCGGCACCTCTCCGTAGGCGGCGGTCTCGTACGTCGGCGACTCGAGCTTGAGCTGCAGGGCCTCGCCCTGGGCGAGTCGCGACGTGATCGCGAACGGGAAGAACGTCGTCTGGCGCCACGCCGGCCCGCCGGGCTCGGTCATGATCGGCGCGATGACGTTGACGAGCTGCGCGAGCGACGCGCTCGCGACGCGGTCGGCGTGCTTGAGCAGCGAGATCATGAGGCTGCCGAAGACGACCGCGTCGGCGACCGAGTAGTGGTCTTCGAGCAGGCGAGGGGCGATCGGCCAGTTGTCGATGCCCGAGATCTTGTCGACGCCGTGGAAGCGCTCGATGTACCAGACGTTCCACTCGTCGAACGAGATGTCGATCTTCTTCTTCGAGCCGCGCACGGCACCGACGTGGTCGGCCGTGGCGACGACGGTCTCGATGAAGCCGTCCATGTCGACGGCCGACGCGAGGAAGCTCCCGAGGTCGCCGTCGCGCTCCTCGTAGTACGCGTGGCACGAGATGAGGTCGACGTCGTCGTAGGTGTGCGTCAGCACGACGCGCTCCCACTCCCCGAAGGTCGGCATGTGCGCCGACGACGACCCGCACACGACGAGCTGGATCGAGGGGTCGAGCTGGCGCATGCCCTTCGCGGTCTGCGACGCGATCTTGCCGTAGTCGTCGGCCGACCGGTGGCCGAGCTGCCACGGCCCGTCCATCTCGTTGCCGAGGCACCACAGCTCGACCGCGAACGGCTCGTCGCGGCCATTGGTGCGGCGCTGCTCGCTGAGCGCGGTGCCGCCGCGGATGTTGGAGTACTCGAGCAGGTCGAGCGCCTCGAGCGTGCCGCGCGTGCCGAGGTTGACCGCCATCATGAGGTCGCTGCCGACCTTCTCGAGCCACGACGAGAACTCGTGCAGGCCCACCTCGTTCGTCTCGGTCGAGTGCCATGCGAGATCGAGTCGGCGCGGGCGCTGCTCGCGCGGCCCGACCGAGTCCTCCCAGCGGAAGCCCGACACGAAGTTGCCGCCGGGGTAGCGGATCGTCGAGACTCCGAGCTCCTTGACGAGGTCGATGACGTCCTGGCGGAAGCCCTCGGCGTCAGCGGTCGGGTGTCCGGGCTCGTAGATCCCGTCGTAGACGTGACGGCCGAGGTGCTCGACGAACCCGCCGAACAGACGTCTGTTGATCGAGCCGACCCTGAAGTGCGGGTCGACGGTGAGATGTGCGCGGATCATTCTTCTCTCTCAGGGCAGGGGGTCGTGCGGTCGTCGAGCGGTCGGCGGATCACTTGAGGCTTCCGATGGCGAGACCGCCTCGCCAGTACTTCTGCAGGGCCAGAAACGCGATGATCAGCGGGATCACCGAGACGAGCGAGCCGAGGACGATGATGCTCCACAGAGTCTGCCCTCCCGCGGCGCCGTAGGTGGACGCGGTCGACCCCCACACGCCGATGCCGACCGTGACCGGGAACAGCCGGTTGTCCGACAGCATGACGAGCGGCAGGAAGTAGTTGTTCCAGACGGCCACGATCGACAGCAGGAGGACCGTGACGATCGCCGGCCGCAGGAGCGGCAGGGCGACCGTGAAGAACGACCGGAACTCCCCCGCGCCGTCCACGCGGGCAGCGTCGAGGAGCTCGTCCGGCACCGCATCGCGTGCATACACGTTCATGAGGTAGACGCCGAACGGGTTGAGCAGGCTGGGGAAGATCACCGCCCAGATCGTGTTCGTCCAGCCGACCTGCGCGAAGAGGACGAAAGTGGGGATCACGAGCGCGGTCGTCGGCACCATGACGGCACCGAGCAGGATTGCGAACGACGCCCGGCGTCCGGCGAACCGGTATTTCGCGAATCCGTACCCTGCCAGCACAGCGAGCACCGTGGCGCCCACCCCGCCCAGGATCGCGTAAAGGGCCGTGTTCGCCAGCCATCGCCCATAGATCCCACCGCCGTAGGTGAAGAGGTCGACGAGGTTTCCGAGGTAGTTGATGTCGTCCGCGAACCACAGGGCGCTGTCGCCCCCGAAGAGGCCGGCCGCTGTCTTGGAGCTGTTCACGATCAGCCACCAGAACGGCACCAGGAAGTAGACGACCATCAAGGCCAGCACGATGTTCAGCGGCACCCGGCCTCGGGTGCGAGGCCCGCGACGGCGCTCGATCGCGTTGCGGGACTTGCGCCCCGTAACGATGAGCTCGGTGGAGGTGGCGCTCATTCGAAGAAGCTCCCTCGTTTGCGAGTGGCGAACAGGAAGATGTAGACGCAGACGAAGACGACGGCACCGAGCGCGAACGAGATCGCCGCGCCGTAGTTGTAATTCGCCAGCGAGAACGCCTGCTGATACGCGTAGAGGTTGGGGGTGAAGTCGTTCGGGATGGATCCCGCGGCGAGATCCTGGAGGATCTTCGGCTCGTTGAAGAACTGCAGGGTTCCGATGAGGGCGAAGACGAGGATGAGCAGCAGCGCCGGCGTCAGAAGGGGGATCTTGATCCGCCAGACGATCTGCCATTGGGACGCGCCGTCGATGCGCGCCGCCTCGTACAGGGTGGGGTCGATCCCCTGGAGTGCGGCGTAGAGGATGATCATGTAGTAGCCGGCCCACTGCCACGTGACGATGTTGAGCAGACCGTAGAAGATCAGGCTCCTGCTCAGGAAGTCAGGGGCCTCAGCGCCGAAGATTCCGAAGATGTCCGCGAGCGGGCCGAAGTTCTCGCTGTAGAGGAACCCCCACATCAAGGCGCCGATCACCGTCGGGATGGCGTACGGCATGAAGATCATGAGCCGCGAGAACCGGGCGAACCGGGTGACGAGGATGTCGAGCATGAGGGCGATCGCCAGGGAGACCGCCATCTGCAGCGGGATGAGCACCAGCGAGAACCGGATGACGAACCAGACGCCGTCAAGGAACGACGGGTCTGTGAAGGCCTTGACGTAGTTGCCGAAGAGCACGAACCGGGTGCCTCCGATGAGCGACTTCTGGAAGAGGCTCAGGTAGAGGGCGTAGCCGATCGGCAACACCAGGAGAGCCAGGAAGACGATCGCGAACGGGCCGACGAAGAGCCATCCGAACAGGTTCTGACGGGCGGCGGCCGCGCGCCGTCCCCCACTTCGGTTGAGCGGGCTCGCAGCCTTGTCGCGAGGAGGGCTTGCGGTTGAGGTGGTCATGATTCCTCCGGGTCGGAAGGGAATGACCGGGGGGCCGGTCCGCGCGAGCACGGACCGGCCCCCCGCGCCATGTCACTTGACGGTGAAGCCCTGCTCCTCCGCATAGGCGACGACGGCGTCCTGGAGGGCGTCCGCCGCCTCAGAGCCTGTCGCGGATCCGTCCTGGATGCGTGTGATCTGCTCCGTGAGCGTCGAGTAGTAGAACTGCTGGAGCGGCGTGTAGGTCATGCCCTTGTAGGCATTCGCAGCCGGAACATAGACCTCTTTGTTGGCCTGCTGGCCGCCGAAGAAGGGCACTTCGTAATCCTGGAACTCGGCCGAGTCGAGCACGTTCACGTTGAGCGGGAAGATGATCTGCTGCTGCCAGCCCTCGTCGAGCGATGCCTGGTCGGCGTACACCCCGAAGGCCACCTTTGCCGCCAACTCAGGGTCCTTCGCCTGCTTGCTGACTGAGAACGCGGAACCGCCCCAGTTGATCGCGACCGGGTTGGCGGTGTCCCACTGCGGAAGCGGAGCCGTCGCCCAGACACCTTCGTCCGCGCCCTCGCCGACGCCCGCACCCTGCAGGTAACCGGGCGCCCATGCCGCCGAGAGGTAGGTGGCGTAGTCGCCGCCGATGACGCCGGCGATGTACTCGGGAGTGAACTGGTCCTCCGTGCCCACGAGGCCCTTTTCAACGAGGCCGGCCCAGTAGTCGAGAACACCCTTGATCTCGTCACTGTTGAGGTTGATGCCGATCTCACCCTCGTTCGCGGGGTCGTACTCGAACGGCTGCGCGCCGCTCTGGTACATGTATGCCGTCACGGCAGCCGGCTGGTTCGCAGCGAAACTCGCGAAGAGCGGACCGCCGGCGTCCTTGACCTTTTGCGCCGTCGCCTCGAGCTCCTCCCAGGTCGTCGGCGGGGTGACGTCGTACTCGTCGAAGACGTCGGTGCGGTAGATCATTCCCATGGGGCCGCCGTCGATCGGGGCGCCGTAGACCCCGCTGCCGACCGAGACGTCCTTCCACGCACCCTCGCTGAAGTTGGCCTTGACGTCCTCGTAGCCGAGGTCGCTCAGGTCGACGAGGGCGTCCTGGGCTTGGAACACCGCGATGCGGTCGGCCTCGACCATCATGACGTCGGGAGCGCCGCTGCCCGCCGAGATGGCCGTCTGGAACTTGTCGTAGGCGTCGCCGCCGGCGCCGGCGTTCGTCCAGCAGACCTGGACGTCGTCGTGCGCCTCGTTGAAATTGTCGACGACGGTTTCGGAGTTCGGGTACCACGCCCACAGTGTTACGACCGGGGCGTCGGGGTTCTTGATCTCATTGGTGCAGCTCGCACCCTCGTTTCCGCCATTGTCGCCGCCGCCTCCGGGGGCGCAGGCAGCGAGCGCGCTCGCGAGTGCGAGCGTCGAGATCGCAGCAAGGACAGTCTTCGTCTTCACTGGAGTTCCTTTCGGTTGCTGGACTTCTTCGTCGGTGCACGACCGCTCAAGGGTGAGTGCCGGGCAAGGCATCCGTCCCAAGATGAACTACAACGTTGTAGAGCAACGTTGTAGTTAAGATGACACCGGCCTCAGTCAGTGTCAAGACCGATGATCGGGCCGTTATACAACGTTGCACTTCGTTACTGCATAATTGGCCTGAACGCTGCCCGGCGCTCCGTCGCGCGACCCGCGACCGAACGCTTGGAGCACAGGATCCTTGCACGGCAGGCGGGAGCATCGATGGGAGCGACGCTCCATGACGTCGCCCGACTGGCGGGCGTCTCGATCAAGACTGTGTCGAACGTCATCAACGACTATCCGCATGTGCGTCCGACCACGCGCGACCGCGTCAACGAGGCGATAGAGCGCCTGGACTATCGCCCGAACCTCTCCGCACGCGGGCTGCGCTCGGGACGCACCGGTGTCATCGGGCTCGCCGTGCCGTCATTGCGCGAGAACTACTTCGCCGAGCTCGCCGACGCCGTCATCCGGGCAGCTGAGCAGCGCGGGCTCGGCGTCATCGTCGAACAGACGAGCGGCAGCCGCGAGGCCGAGCTTCGGGCCGTCTCATCGAACAGACCGCGCTTCCTTGACGGGCTCCTCTTCAGTCCGGTGAGCCTCGGACAGGACGATGCCGAGGCGCTCGCCGTCGACGGGCCCCTCGTGCTCCTCGGCGAGCGCATCTTCGACGGGCCCACCGACCACGTCACCATGCACAACATGTCTTCGGCGAAAGCGGCGGTCGAGCACCTGCTCGAAATCGGGCGGAGCAGGATCGCGCTGATCGGTGCCGATCTGCACGGAGCCGACGAGGCGAGCTCCGCGAACCTGCGTCTGAAGGGCTACATCAGGGCTCTCGAGGAGGCGGGCGTGGGGCTCGACCCCGACCTCGTCCGCCCCACCGAGATGTCGCGCTGGAACCGCGCCGGCGGCGCCGCCGCGACACATCTCCTCGTGCGAGAGGGCGTCGACTTCGACGCCGTGTTCGCCCTCAACGACACTCTTGGGCTGGGCGTCCTGCGCGCGCTCGGCGAAGAGGGCGCCGACGTGCCGCGCGAAGTCGCGGTCATCGGGTTCGACAACATCGACGAGAGCAAGTACTCCGTCCCTTCGATGTCGACCGTGGATACCGGCCGGGACGAGATCGCTGCGGTCGCCGTCGATCGGCTCATCGAGCGCATCAACGAGAAGGGCGAGCGCCGCCCGCCGATCACCTACAAGCCCGACTTCCACATCGTGCGCCGCGAGTCGACGGGATTCCCGAGCACCGCGGAGTAGACGCCGCGCCGCGCCGACGTCAGATGACCTCCGAGCTCCAGTCGTCAGGATTCCCGAAGCGGTGCGCCGTGATCGTCACCGACTGCTCGCGCAGGAACGGGAGCAGCTCGAGGCGTCCGGCCGTCGTGACCTCGTTGTCGTAGATCGCGA
>CAZXYN010000013.1:0-4197 GCA_964644965.1 uncultured Candidatus Saccharibacteria bacterium
CCCGCCGCCCTTTTGCTGCCGGGGCTGCTCCTGGCGGCCCCGCTCCCGGCGGGGATGGCGCCGCAACCCGGGATCACGTTCTCCAAGGCGGCTCCGGGAACCTTCGCCGCGGACTGGCAGGGCGTGGCGGGCCGGACCTATTTCATGCAGTGGTCGCCCGATCTGCGGACCTGGTTTTACGCGCCGTTCATCCACTTCGGCGACGGGATGCACAGCCGGGGGCTGGCGGGCTCGGGGCCGAGGGCCTTCTTCCGGCTTCACTGTGAGGACAGGCCGGAAATCTCCAGCCTGGATGACGCGATGGACGCGGATTTCGACAACGACGGGCTTTCCAACATTTTCGAGGTCACCCACGGCTACAGTCCCCACGGTTCGCACTCCACGGCGGACGGTCCGGACCACTCGCTGGATCCGGATCGGGACGGCATGTCCAACGCCGCGGAACTGGCCGCCGGGTGCGATCCGATGGCCAGGGACCACGGGCTGCCGGAGCTGGAGGTTTCCGTCGATTGATCTCATATCATTTTTCCTTGTATCATTTTCCCTTATATCATTTCCATTATATCATTCGATCCCGTTGCCATGTGCCGCGTTTTTTCCCTGACCGCCTGTTTCGCCGCCGTTTGTACCGGCCTTTCCGCGCAGACCCTTTACGACGTGGTGATTTCGCTCTCCGACCGCCAGCGGGTGCTCTCGCAACGGGAGCAGGCCGCCGTTTATCTCCAAAACGAAAACAACGGTCCGGCCGACACCGATGCCGATCTGCCTGACGACGTTCCCATCGACTGGCTGGGCGTGGGAACCGCCCCCGGCCAGTCCGCGGTCGACGGATTGGGCATCGGCGGAAAGATCGCCCTGCTCAACCAGGCGGTGGCGGAGTTCGACCGGATCAAATTCTCTTATCTCAACTCCAGTCCGGACGAATTCGGGGCGGGGGGCGCGGTGGGAGCCATCCAACGGCACGCTCCCGGGGATTTCGCGCCGCTTCCCGGGGCCACGCCTGAGAATTACCACGGGTTGCTGCGGCTCCTGGCGCAACGGGTGAGGGCCCTGCGCCTTGTCCGGTGGCCGTCGGCTTTCCGCTGGAAGGCGTTTGCCGATCTGACAACTGTCCGCGACGTGCTGGTTTGGGAGGATGACGGGGATTTGGAACCCCACGTCGAACTCCATGATCAGGATGGCCAGGTCGTCGAATCGGTGACGTGGAAACCCGAATCCATCGGTCCCGGGAACCTGAAGGTGGTGGATAACGGATCGTTCACGACGGTGGCCTCCCGTTTCGACTCGCGGGTCGGGGTTTCCGGAAGCTATGGCGAGGAACCCTCCCCCATTGATGAAACCGGGGATCCGCTGCGCGCGCAGACCATTCGGTTCGAAGGCTGGTACCCGGAGGAGGCGCAGGTCGGCGCCACCGCGCCGGGCGGCGCGGGCACCCAGATCGGCGGCACGGTTTACATCCTGCGCCGCAGCGATTGGCACGGCCTCGAGGCCGAAGGGGTTTCACCGGAATACGAAAGAAACGATGCCCGCCATGTGGTTTGGGCTTACGGCGGTTCCGGGACGGTTCCCCTGTTTGCAGGCCCGCCCGCCGCAACCGTCGGCGGCAGGTGGGTGACGACGAACGATTCCGGCGGCACCCTTGGCCAGGCATTCGTCGAGACCGGCTATCAGCACAGGGAGGCGGGGTTGCTCGCCACTTTCGACGATGAGGGAAACCTGCCGCCGGAACACACCTACCCCACATACTACGAGGGGAA
Organism: uncultured Candidatus Saccharibacteria bacterium; assembly: GCA_964644965.1. Classification (GTDB taxonomy): domain Bacteria; phylum Patescibacteriota; class Saccharimonadia; order Saccharimonadales; family JACDBH01; genus CAZXYN01. Next base: position 1,758 of record CAZXYN010000013.1, read on the forward strand.
CTGGCGGATCGGCTGCGAATTGCATTCGGTTTTCAAGCCCTCGTTCAACCGCGGCGTGGACGCGGCGGGAATGGCCGCGAAGCTCGAATCCGCGGATCATGTGCTTGCCGGAAACACGGCGGACGGAAACCTGCTGCTTCATCCGCGTCCGAGCCTGCTGTTCGGGATCGATCCCGGGCCCGGCCTGAAAGGCGCGGGCAACGGTCTGATCTCGACAAGCCCCATGAAGGGCGTCGGCATGCAAGTCTCTTCCCACGACTCCCATGGGCCTTATACCCTCCCCTGGGGCCTGTTCGGGGACGACCGGAATCCGATGATGCGGTTCGATTCGGCTTATTCGCTCCAGTTTGCCGGAAGCCACGCGGACTACCATGTGGTCTATGACAACGACCGCTCCGGAAGGACCCAAAGCCTGCCCGCCGACGGCATCGGCTGGCCTTATGCGGACAGCGGCGGGAGCACCCTCCATAATCCCGTGATTCTGTATTACGCGTGGGACAGGCCGCGTCTCAGGCAGGTCGCGGGCAGGGATCTGGTGGCGGACATCGCCTACAACGCCGACCACTACGGCGGCTACACGGTCAGCATCCACCGGCGGCCGACGGGCGGCGCCGAGCCGGTTCCCGGCGAGGCGCTGGACGTCTCCGGAATGCCTTTGATCCGCACCTGGACCTTTTCCCATGAGGGTGGTTCCACGGCCCATCCCGCGGATGCCGAAAAACTGGAGGTGAGCGGCAGCGAAGGCGAGAAATACGTCATTCGGGCCAATCACATGGTGCCCGATGAAGCGCTTGGGAACGGATTCCCGGAACTCTGGTCCCACGCCTGGTGGTGGGCGACGGAAGGCGCCCATTCATGGACCCTCGAACTCTCGCAGGGCGAGACCGGGAAACTCAGAAAGGAAATCGCAATCACCGTCACGACCGACGGCGACGAAGTCACCGGAAGGGACATCTCGTTGGGCCATTACCTGGACGGCCAATTGGTTTCCACCGTATCCTCCGCCACCCTCAATCCGTTCGACGACACCTTTCCCGCGGACTGGACCATCGGCTCCGCCGGCAAAACCATCACCGGCGCGGCCACCTTCGCGGGCCATCAGGACCGCGCCACCCGTTACGGCAGGCTGCCCGCATCCGTATCCGTCCAGTACGACGGCATCCGGCCCGATGCCGCCTGCCAGTGGGATTCCAACGGCCTGCCCTCGTCCGTCACGCGGGGGCCGTGGACCGCCACCGGCACCGTGTCCGGAGACACCCTTGTGCTGGAAAGAAAACTCAACGGCGCCACCTTCGCCACCGACACCGTCTCGCTCCTCTCCGCCGGAAACCGCCTGAGAACCGAACGCGCCGCCGGCGGCATCACCGTCTGGAGCGAGACCGAATACGGATCCGCCGCCAACGGCCTGCCGGGCCTGCCATACCTGATCGAAAACTCCGACGGCACCGGGACCACATGCGGATGGGACGCCAACAGCGACGGATCCCATCTCCTGACCCTTGAAAACGGCCTCCTCTCCGGCACCTCCGTCAGCCGGGGAAACAGACTCATTCTCAGCGTCAACGCCCGCGGCCACACCACCCAATCCGAATCCTTCGCCATCAACGGAGGCGCCCTCAAAACCGGCGGAACCGCCTGCGCCAACCTCACCGCCTGGGGCATGCCCCGGAAAGCCACCGATTACCGCACCGGCCTCGACGCCACCTGGTCCCATGACGGCAACCTCAACCGGCTTTCCAGCCACACCGGACACCTCGGCCTCACCTCCGGCTTCTCCGGATACGACGCGCTCGGACGACCGGGAACCGTCAGCTCCAACGGCATCACCGCCGCCATCGACCACACCGGCTTCGGCATCTCCGCCACCTTCGGCGGCTCCCTCTCCGGCTCGCTGGCCGAAACCCGCGACGCCCTCGGCCGCCTGCTCTCCTCCGCCACCACCTGGAACGGCGTCCCGGACACCCTCACCCTCAGCCACGGCGCGGACACCCTGGAAACCAGCCGGACAAGCGGCCCCCGCGGCACCCGCCACTCCGGCATCCGCACCGGGGACGGCTCGCTCGCCACCGCCTCCGGCAACACCCTCCCCTTCGGCGGGCTCGCCGGCTCCCCCCTGTCCGTCTCCAACGGCCTGCTCGTCACCCGCACCGCATTCGCCGGCGCCCCCGGCGCCTACACCGAAACCCACGCCGACGCCTTCGGCCAGGTCCGCAAAATCATAACTCCCTCCAAATCCGGCGCGGGCCCCGCCACCACCCACCTGACATGGTCCGGCCACTCCTCCACCCTGAAACGCGTCATCACCGCCGAACCCACCGGACGCGTCCTCATCACCGAAAGCGATCCCCACCACCCCTCCGGCTCCGTCACCCGCGGCGGCATCGATGTTGACACAAACGGCAGCCTCGGAGCCTCCGACAGATATCTCGAAAGCCTCACC
>CAZXYN010000013.1:4297-5778 GCA_964644965.1 uncultured Candidatus Saccharibacteria bacterium
TCTGGCGCGCCGACGGCTCATTGGAAGCCCTCTCGATAAACATCGGCGGAGACACCCACGCCGCCGCCTTCAACCCCGACGGCACCCTCGCCTCCCTCACCGCCCCCGGACGCGGCGACATCCTCGGCGGACACGGCATATCCAACGGCGTCGAAACCCTCACCATCGACGGCCTCACCGCCACCCGCAAACCCGACGGCACCGAAATCCAAACCACCGGCGCCGGCGCCATCGGCAAAACCCAAACCCTCACCACCGCCGCCGGCGGCGGCTTCAAACACACCCTCACCCCCGCCGCCGGCGCCGCCACCGAAACCGCCCTCGGCGCCGCCCTTTCCCCCACCGGAAAAAGTTATGCCGCCGGCCCCGGCCAAAGTTATCACTATCAGAACCAACTCCCCGCCTCCGTCACCCTCGCCCGCGGCGGCAGCCTCCAATTCCAATACTCCCCGGACGGCGCCAAAGACCTGCAATCCGCCACCTGGCCCGCCCTCCCCTCCGGCCCCTTCACCATCCCCGGATTCACCCACGGCTACACCCACGACCGCGCCGGACGGATCAAGACAATCGCCGACCCCTCCGGAGCCCGCAACCTCACCTATCAAAACGGCCGCCCCGCCACCACCGCCTGGACCGCCGGCCCGTTGCGGGGATACCAAACCCACCGCAACCACGACCCCGCCGGCCGCCACACCGCCACCCAACTCAGGCGCGACGGAACCCTCATCCACACCCTGCAAAAAACCCCCAACGGAACCTCCGGCCAAATCGCCGCCCTCGCCAGCGGCCCGGTCAAAATCGTCCCGCTGCGCGACGCCGCCGGCCGCATCACCGGCTTCCAGTGGGGAAACTCCCAGGGAACCTTCACCCCCCTCGTCACCCAAACCTGGCAGCGCGGCCCCGGCGGACGCATCCAAACCGCCGCCTCCAACGTCCCCGGCGCACCCGCCTTCGACTACGCCCCGGACGCCGACTCCTTCGACACCCGCCACCGCCGCCTCAAATGCGCCACCGCCGGCGGCCAATGGGTCCACACCTACGGCGCCGCCGGCCAACTCGCCGCCGCCACCCATCCCGTCCTCGGCCACTTCGGCTATCAATTCGACGGCATCGGCCGCCGCACCGGCATGGGCGCCGCCAACACCACCGACCTCCTCAACCGCACCACCGCCTGGACCCACAGCCAGCCCAGAAAACTCACCCTCACCGCCCGCCCCGACGCCCGCGTCTGGCTCGGCATCGGCAACACCCCCCCGTCCGAAATCCCCGACTTCACCGGCAGCCACCAACTCCCCCTCGGCACCCCCGGAGCCACCGGCAAATGGGTCGAATGGAACACCCTCGCCATCCTCCAGGGCCACGGCGAAGGAGCCGGCAATCCCCCCCAAAACCCCCACGCCAGCCCCCACGCCAAAGCCGAAAAACGCGGAGCCGCCTGGATCCCGCCCGAGCACGAAACCCTCGCCTACGACCCCGCCGGA
>CAZXYN010000014.1:0-5672 GCA_964644965.1 uncultured Candidatus Saccharibacteria bacterium
ACGAGCCGACCGCCGCGCTCGACCTCAAGCATCAGGAGGACGTGCTGCGCATCGCACGCGGGCGTGCCGCAGCGGGAGCGGCGGTCGCCGTCGTGCTGCACGATCTCAACGCCGCTCTCGCATATGCGGACTGCGTGACGCTGCTCTCGGCCGGACGCATCGTGGCGACCGGAGCGCCGGGCGACGTGCTGACGGCGCCGGCGATCGAGTCGGTCTACGGCCAGTCGGTCGACGTGTTCCCGAACCCGGTCACGGGCGTGCCGCTCGTCGTGCCGCGGCGCTGAGCCCATCCGGTCCTGGGCTCACCCCCGGTCCCTGAGCCCACCACCGGTCCCTGAGCCTGTCGAAGGGTCGGGAGGACCTGAGACGTGCGACGCCTCGACAGGCTCGGCGACCGAGGGGGTGGGCTCCGTCAGGGGCGCAGCGGCAGCAGGTGCGAGAGGTCGGCGCGCACTCCCGAGGCCACGATGCGGCCGGCGGCCGCGGCATCCGTCCACCGCTCGTCGCCCAGCGCGAGCGCGATCCACGTCGCGGGGTCGGTCTCGACGACATTGGGAGGGGTCCCCCGTGTGTGGCGAGGGCCTTCGACCACCTGCACCGCGCCGAACGGCGGCACGCGCATCTCGACCGAGCTGCCCGGGGCCTTCTCGGCGAGCAGCTGCAGCAAGTAGCGCACCGCCGTAGCGAGATCGGCACGGGCGGGAGAACCGGATGCCGCGGCCACCGCCGCGAGCGCGCCGCGGCCGTCGTCGGTCGTGATCCTGCGAGGCACGACGTCCACGCTACCCGTGCGCCGGCGCGTCAGATGGTCGCCGGATCCACCCCTCGCACCGTGAACGCGGGGAGCGTCAGGGCACCCGCGCCCGTGATCCAGTACACGAGCCGGTAGCGCGTCGCCCAGCCGAAGTCGTGCCACGAGCGCACCCGCACCTCGAGAGCCGTCGTACCCAGCGTGCGCTGGCGGATGTAGGCGCCGAAGCCGGTCGAGGCCGCACCGGGTTCGCCCAGCCGATGGCGTGCCACCACGACGTTGTTCTTGTCGAGCAGTTCGAGCACGACGTCGGCGACCGTGAAGCCCGCAGGCAGCGTCGCGTTCTCGTAGACGATGTCGCCGTAGCTGCGGCCTGCGAAGAACGCGTTGTCCCACCAATGCACGACGCGGGGAGTCGTGAACGGCAGAGTCGGCGGCGCCGGCGGCGGGGGCGGGGTGCCCGGCGGAACCGGCGCCGCCACGACGCGCACCTCGCTCGCGACGGCGAACTCGGCCATGTTGGTCGACGTCACCGTCGCGCGCACTTCGGCGCTGCGTGTTCCGATGCCGTGCCGAGTGATGGATGCCGTGACGGTGCCGTTGTGGAACGAGCTGCTCGCGGGCGTCGTCGGCACATCGATGACGCCGAGGAACGCCGTCGTGCCCGCGTGCTGTCGCCAGCTCGAGACGCGCAGCGTCGCGTCGCTCACGAGCTCGTTGGCGCCGACCTGCACTCCCTCACGGAAGACGAAGTCGGTTCTCTCCCTGCCGGCGACGTGGAACCATCCGGACTGCAGCGCGAGATCGAGCTCGACCTCGCGGAACGCCCAGAGCACATGCCACGGGTCGGTGTGCTCGAACGGCGGGGGCGTCCGCATGCCGCCGGGCAGCGCGACCCCGCTGCGCCCGCCCTCGAAGAGCTCGTTCGTGACCTGCCACGCATTCGCGGCGAGGTCGACGTACGTCGACCACGGCCCGAGCCTCGTCGTGAGCGTGTCCCACCAGATCCGGATGAGACGCTCACGGCCGAGTCCCGTGTGCGTCGCGTCGCCGTCGGCGATGAGCACCGCGGCGCGGTTGCCGATGCCCGAGTTCGTGTGGACGCCGCCGTAGTCGTTGTCCTCGTCGACGGGACTCGCGACGTAGGCGCTGTAGCGGTCGACGCCGGGATTGACGAGGTCTCGGGTGACTCCCGCTCCCACGCCCATGATCCACGGCTGCGGGGTCGGCACGATGAGCTTGCCGAACACGTCCGAGAACGATTCGTTGAGGGCGCCCGACTCCGCGGCGTAGACGAGCCCTGCCGTGCCCTGCGTCAGCGCGTGCGTGAACTCGTGCGCCACGACGTCGGGCTCGGCGAAGCCGCGCGACGCGTTCACCTCGAGAAGGAAGGGCGACCAGTACGCGTTGACCTCGACACCGACCGTCGTCGGATCGTCGAGGTTCATGTCGAGGCGCAGCACGCTGTTGTCGCCGCGGTGGTTCCACCCGTCGCGGCCGAACAGCGTCCACAGCGCCTCGGTCGCGGCGATCGCGGCATCCGCGGGCAGCGACTCGCGATCCAGCCTCGCCGATCTCTGCACGCCGTCTTCGAGATCGAGCGTTCCGCCGCTGCGCGCCTGGTTCGCGTCGTACACGAACCGCGTCGCGTGCCGATTGCTCACGCGCGCCACGATGGCGCCGGTGTGGGCCGACACGAAGCGCTCCTCGTCGGCGAGGCCGAACTGCCACGCGAGGTGATTCTCGCCTCCGGGATCGGCGAGCCGCCACGGCAGGATCACGAGACCGCGGGAGACCGGCACGGACGTGGCCTTCTCCTTGTCGTCGTGGCGGCCTTCTGCGGCGTCGCCGGCGGCGCGCGCGAACGCGGCCTGCTCGGTCACGATCGGGGTGAGGTCGACCTCGGGATCACGCATCCATCTGCCCGAGACCGACGTGATCGCGCACGACGGCGTCAGGTGGACGCTCAATCGGCAGCCCCACACCGCAAGCCCCGCGTGCCGCTGACCGAAGTGCACGTGATAGCCGCCGTCGAGGTCTTTCTCGACGCGCTGCACGACGAGCTGCGCGGCTGGATCGGCGGTTCCGAACATACGCGGGAACGTGCGGAAGAACTGCTGCGCGACGGCGAGAGGGTCGCGCGACGACGCGACCGGCAGCAGGAGGTGGGGCAGGAACGACACGAAACGGGGAACGCCGGTGACGTCGTCGAGGATGTATGACGGCGCGAAGGAGAGCTGGAACGGAATGTCGCGTTCGGGGTCGACGGTGACGACGATGAGCGGGCGCTTGCCGTCCACGTCGACGACGACATCGGCGGGGCGATCGCCTGCGAAGGCGAACCTCCACGCCCACTGCGGCGCGGTCACGGCATCCAGGAGAACACGCCGGAAGAGCTGCGGATCGAACCACACGAGCTCGGGCACGAGGGTCTCGGGCTTGTCGAAGTCGCCCTCGAGCACCCGCATGCGACGGACGAACTCGATCGCGGCGTCGGGGGAGAGCCCGCGCGGCGGCTTCTTCGGCAGCTTCGCCTCGGGCCGCACGATCGTCGCGCCACGCACGGCGGGCCCGCCGATCGTCAGCATCCCCGCGCCGTAGACCGGCACGCCGCCCGCCGTCCGGAGCGGGCGCCAGCGCCCGTCGCCGAGCTGCTGCGGGTCGCCGAGCTCGACGTCGGCGAGCAGTGCCGTCATCGTCGGCCCGCCCAGCACGGAGGCGATCGCGTGCGGATCGTCTTTCGCCTCGAACGCGCCCGTGATCGACGTCGCGATCGGCGATCGCGACACGGCGACGGGGCGCGATGAGGCCCGCTCGGCGTGGGCGATCAGCCGCCCGGTTGCTCGGTCCGTCATGGCATCCTCCTCAGTGATGCCTCCCCCCTGCCAAGAGTGGCAGACCCGGGCTCGCGGCACACCCGCTGTTTCTGCACGGCCGTTAGGCTGGCCGCGTGAGAATCCTCGTCCTCGGCTCGGGCGCGCGCGAGCACGCCATCATCCTCGCCCTGCGCTCAGAGGAGGAGCAGCACGACGTCTTCGCCGCTCCGGGCAACGCCGGCACCGCGCGCGAGGCGACGATCGTCGCCGTCGACCCGAACAGTCCCGCCGAGGTCACGAACTTCGCGAACGAGAACGCGATCGATCTCGTCGTGATCGGCCCCGAGGCTCCGCTCGTCGCGGGTGTCGCCGACGCGCTGCGCGAGCGCGGCATCCCCGTCTTCGGACCGGGGAGGGCCGCGGCGCAGCTCGAGGGGTCGAAGGCGTTCGCGAAGCGGATCATGGATGCCGCGGGCGTGCCCACCGGCAGAGCTCTGCGCGCATCGACCCGGGCGGAGGTCGAGGCCGCACTCGACGAGCTCGGGACTCCGCACGTCGTCAAGGCCGACGGACTCGCCGCCGGCAAGGGCGTCATCGTCACCGACGATCGCGACGCGGCGCTCGCGCATGCCGACCTGTACCTTCCGAGCGGCCAGGTGCTCGTCGAGGAGTTCCTCTCCGGCCCCGAGGTGTCGCTGTTCTTCCTGAGCGACGGCGACCGGGTGCTGCCGCTCAGTCCCGCGCAGGACTTCAAGCGGCTCGGCGACGGCGACACCGGCCCCAACACGGGAGGCATGGGCGCGTACTCGCCCCTCCCGTGGCTCACCGAGCGCTTCGGGGGTGAAGCGGAGTTCGTCGACCTCGTGACCCGCGAGGTCGCGGAGCCGGTCATCCGCCGGCTGGATGCCGAGGGCACACCCTTCATCGGACTCCTCTACGCGGGGCTCATCCTCACCGAAACCGGCGTGAAGGTCATCGAGTTCAACGCGCGCTTCGGCGACCCCGAGACCCAGGTGGTGCTCCCTCGGCTCGTCGACCCGCTGTCGCAGCTGCTGCTGGCCGCGGCATCCGGTCATCTCGAAGACCACGCCCGGCCGGCGTTCGCCGAAGCCGTCGCGGTGACCGTCGTGCTCGCGAGCGAGGGATACCCCGAGTCGCCCGTGACAGGACGCACGCTGACGGGGCTGGATGCCGCGGCCGCCGTCGACGGCGCGCACATCGCGCACGCCGCGACCACTCTCGTGGGCGACGAATTCGTCGCGACGGGCGGACGCGTGCTCAACGTGGTCGGCGTCGGGACGACGTTCGCGCAGGCCCGCGACCACGCCTATCGCGCGCTCGGCGAGATCGGGCTCGAGGGCGGGCAGTTCCGCACCGACATCGCCGCGGGTGTCGTCGAGAGCTGAGGTCGACTTCGGCCGTCCGCGTCGATCGCGCGGATATCCTCTCCCCTCGGAGTTGAACTTCACGCTCACACAGCCCGCAACGCTGGGACAACCACCCCACGCGGGGGTGTGTGAGCGCGAAGTGCAATTGCGCAGAGAGAGATCGTTCGCGCAGCGCGGAGGCCGTCGCTCCGATCGCCTCACGGCGAGCCGAGGAACTCCTCGGTCGGGAGGATGCGCGCGTAGGCCTCGTCGACGCCGTCGGTCGCGGTGAACGAGATCTGCGGCGGGTTCTCGGTCGACATCTCGCCGCTCATGAGCCACGGGTCGCCGTCGCACACGACGGTTCCCGACATGAGGAGCCCCTTTTCGTCGTCGGTCGTCGAGACCGAGAACGACGCGCGGGCCGTCCGCTCGCCGGGAAGCGTCGAGCAGACGGCCTCGACCGTGTACTCGACGCCGGGGAGCGGGGCGGCGCTGATCTCACCCGACGACTCAGGAACCCCCTCGGCGCCCTGATTCGTGTACACGACTCTTCCCAGCTCGCCGGGGGTGCGCTCCGGGACCGCGAGCGGCGTCGGCTCGGGGGCGGGCGTCGGGCTCGGCGCCTCCTCGGTCACCGCCGGCACCGGCTCGAGTTCATCCGTCTGGATGCCGATGCACCCCGCGAGGACGAGGACGGATGCCGCGGCCACGAAGATCGCGGAGCCGAGGCGCAGG
>CAZXYN010000015.1:0-4615 GCA_964644965.1 uncultured Candidatus Saccharibacteria bacterium
CGACGATGAAGGAGATGCACGTCGTCTACGCCTTCCTCGGCGACGACGGCGCCGGGCGCCGCAAGTACATCCACTACGGGCGCGCCATCGGGCGCACCGACTGAGATCCATCACCACAGCACCGCACAGCACTCCATCCCGCACCGCATTCCGCACCCGTTCTGCAGAGAAGAGACCCGAATGAACTCGTTCACCCGGCCGGCCCTGGCCGCAGCCACGGCCATCGTCGCGATCACCGCGCTCGCCGCATGCTCCGGAGGCGGAGACGGCGGCACGACGTCCGCTCCCGGCGACTTCGTCGAGGGCGGCACCTTCACCTATGCCGTCGCGTCCGACCCGGGCGCCCTCGACCCGCAGGCATCGGCGGTGAGCTCGCTCTTCCAGCTCACGCAGTTCGCCTACGACAAGCTCGTGAGCGTCGCCGCCGACGGTGAGGTGCAGTCGCAGCTCGCGAAGGACTGGGCCGTCGACGGCACGACCGTCACGCTCACTCTCAACGACGGCGTCGTCTGCTCCGACGGCTCGGAGTTCACCGCCCAGACCGCGGCCGACAACCTCGCGTGGATCTCCGACCCCGAGAACCAGAGCCCGATGCTGGGCTCGTTCTACCCGGGCGGCGCGACGGCCGCGGCCGACGGCAGCACGCTCACGATCACGCTCGCGGCGCCCGCGCCGTTCGTGCTGCAGGGACTCGCGAGCGTTCCGATGGTGTGCGACGCGGGTCTCGCCGACCGCACGCAGCTGACATCCGGAACGCTCGGCACCGGCCCGTACGTCCTCACCGAGGCCGTGCCGAACGACCACTACACCTACGAACTCAACGAAGACTACGCGTGGGGACCCGACGGCATCACGACGAAGGAGAAGGGCCTGCCGGCCACGATCGTCGCCCGGGTCATCCCGAACGAGACGACCGCGGCGAACCTCGTCATGTCGGGTGAGATCAATGCGTCCACGATCCTCGGACCCGACGCGCAGCGTCTCGAGGGCGCGAACCTCTTCTGGCAGAGCATCGAGGCGCTCGTGGGCGAGCAGTGGTACAACCAGAACTCCGCGCACGCTACGAGCGACCCCGCCGTGCGCCTAGCCCTCACGCAGGCGCTCGATCTCGCCGAGATGCAGAAGGTGATCACGAGCGGCACGGGCGGCCCCGCCAAGCGCCTCACCGTTCTGCCGCCGTCGGCGTGCGCCTACGACTCCGTCAGCGGCAACGTGCCCGGCACCGACGTCGAGGGCGCGAAGCAGACGCTCGAAGACGCCGGGTGGGTCGCGGGCGCAGACGGCATCCGTGAGAAGGACGGCACGAAGCTGTCGCTCACGTTCCTCTACGCGAGCGACCTCGGATCCGGCGGCACGTCGGCGTCCGAGCTCGCGACGCAGGCGTGGACGGAGATCGGCGTGGACGTCACCGCGACGCCGAACGACACCACGACCCTCACCGGGGCGATCTTCGGCACGGGCGCGTGGGACGTGGCATGGGTGCCGCTCAACGTGAGCAACCCCGACCAGGTGATCGGGTTCGTCTCCGGTCCGGCATCCCCCGACGGCACGAACTTCGCCGCCATCCAGAACGCCGACTACGAAGCGGGCGTCGCCGCGGCGATGGCACTTCCGGGCGCCGAGGGCTGCGACACGTGGAAGGATGCCGAGGCGGCTCTGTTCCAGGCCGGCGACGTCGTCCCGTTCGCGAACAGCGTGGTCAAGACGTTCGGCAACGGCGCGGAGTTCACGATGGTCGATCAGATCGTTCCGACCAGCATCAGGATGCTGGCCTCGAACTAGCCGGCATCGCCCAGATGCGCGCCGGGCGACCGGCGCGAGAAGGAACACGCTCTCATGACCTCAGCAGCCGCCCTCGCGACGGGGGATGTGCGCCGCACCGGCGATCTACGCTGGCCGCGGTTCATCGTCCGCCGCACAGGGCGGCTGCTGGTGTCGCTGTGGGTGCTCATGACGGCGGCGTTCCTCATGATCCACCTCATCCCCGGCGACCCGGTGCGCGCGGCGCTCGGTCCGACGGCGTCGGCTGAGCTCGTCGCCGCTCGGCGAGAGTCGCTCGGGCTCAACGATCCGCTCATCGTGCAGTACCTCAACTACTTCAGGGGTGTTCTCACCGGCGACCTCGGCACGTCGATCCAGTCGGGGCTGCCGGTGGCAGACACGATCGCCCAGCGGCTGCCCGCGACGGCGAGCCTCGCGATCCTCGCATTCGTCTTCGCGGTGGTCGTCTCGATCCCGATCGGGATCGCCGTCGCCGTCGCGACCCGCCGTGGCCGCGGACGCAAGCTCGAGCTCGGGTTCGCATCGGGGAGCGTCTTCCTGTCGTCGATCCCCGACTTCCTCCTCGGCGTCGCGCTCGTCGCGGTCTTCGGGGTCGCGCTGGGCTGGCTTCCGATCGCCGGCCGCAGCGGCCCGGAGTCGTACATCCTCCCGGTGATCGCCCTCGCTCTCGGTCCCGCCGCAGTCCTCGCCCGCATCGTCCGAGTCGAGATGCTGGGGGTTCTCGAGACCGACTTCGTGCGCACGGCGCGGGCGAAGCGGCTCCCGACGTGGCGCGTCTACCTCAGCCACGCCCTCCCGAACGCCGTGACGGCGACCCTGACCCTCGCGGGACTGCTCCTGAGCGCGCTCGTCGTCGGGACGGTCCTCGTAGAGAACGTCTTCGCGTGGCCGGGGCTCGGATCGACGATCGTGAGCTCGATCCAGACCAAGGACTACCCGATGGTGCAGGGCACGGTGCTCGTCTACGGCACGGGCGTGCTCATCATCAACACGATCGTCGACGTCGCGCTCGCGGTTCTCGATCCGCGCACGACCGTGGCGGAGCACTGACATGCGCGCGATCCGCCGGACTCTCCGCACGCCCCTCGGCGGTGCCGCGGCCACGCTGCTCTCGATCGTCCTGCTGACGGCCGTGCTCGCCCCGATCCTGTGGGGTGAGCAGGCGAACGCCGTCGACACCGACAACATCCTCGCGGGGCCCTCGCTCGAGCACCCGATCGGAACCGACGGACTCGGCCGCGACCTCCTGCTGCGCGTTCTCGTCGCGACGCGGCTCTCCGTCGTGCTCGCCCTCACCGCGACGCTCGTCGCCGTGAGCGCGGGACTCGTGCTCGGTGTCGCACCGTTCCTCCTCGGCCGGGCGGGGAAGGTCGTCACATGGTTCGTCGGCATCGCCGTCGCGTTCCCCGGCCTCTTGCTCGCCCTCTTCTTCGCGGTGATCTTCGGCAGCGGATGGGTCGGTGCGACGCTTGCCATCGGCCTCGCGGGCGCGCCGGGGTTCGCGCGACTGTGTCACACGCTCGTCGCCGGGATCGCCGGGCGCGACTTCGTCGCCGCCGCCCGGATCGGCGGAGTGGGCCGCATCCGCGTGCTGTTCCGTCACGTGCTGCCCAACATCGGTGAGCCTCTCATCATCAACGCCACGATCGGGGCGGGCGCCGCCCTGCTGGCGTTCGCGGGGCTGTCGTTCCTCGGCCTCGGCGTCCAGCCGCCCGAGTACGACTGGGGCCGTCTCATGATGGACGGGCTCTCCGGCATCTACATCAACCCGCTCGCCGCCCTCGCTCCCGGCGCGGCGGTCGTCATCGCGGGGCTCGCCTTCAACCTCGTCGGCGAGTCGGCCGCGCGCACGCTCGGCGTCGAGTCCGCGGGGTTCGGAGCGAAGCTCACTCCTCAGCCCCGGGCGGCGGCCCCGGCATCCGATCCCTCCTCCGATGACGTGCTCACCGTGCGCGACCTGCGCGTCACCTTCCCCGGCCCCGACGGGCCGATCGCTCCCGTGCGCGGAGTGACCTTCTCGCTCCGTCCGGGCGAAGTCGTCGGCATCGTCGGCGAGTCGGGCTCGGGCAAGTCGCTCACCGCCCTCGCGATCGCCCAGCTCGTCGAAGAGCCGGGAGTCGTCGACGCCGAGGCACTGCGCTTCGTCGGCACCGACCTTCTCGAAGGCGACTCGGTCGCCCGCCGACGTCTTCTCGGCACATCGCTCGCGATGGTGTTCCAAGACCCGATGACGAGCTTCAACCCGACAAAGCGCATGGGGCCGCAGCTCGCCGAGGTCTCCGTGCAGCACCACGGCCTCACCCGCCGTCAGGCGAACGAGCGCGCCGTCGACCGCCTCGCATCGGTGCGGATCCCCGATCCCGAGCGACGCGCGCGCCAGTATCCGCACGAGTTCTCGGGCGGCATGCGCCAGCGCGCCATGATCGGCATGGGGCTCATGGGCAGCCCGCGGCTCATCATCGCCGACGAGCCGACGACGGCGCTCGACGTGACGGTGCAGCAGCAGGTGCTGACGCTGCTCAAGACGATCCGCGACGAGAGCGACGCGGCGATCCTGCTCATCAGCCACGACGTGTCGGTGGTCGCGGGGATCTGCGACCGGGTGCTCGTGATGTATGCCGGGCGCATCGTCGAAGACCTCCCGGCGTCGCAGCTGTCGACGGCGCGGCATCCCTACACCCGTGCGCTGCTCGCGGCGGTGCCCGACATGCACACCGACCTGGGGAGGCCGCTCGCGACGGTTCCCGGGCGGCCCGTCGACCCGGCGCACGTCCCGGTGGGCTGCGCGTTCGCGGCGCGGTGCCCGCTCGCCGACGCGCACTGCGTCGCCGTC
>CAZXYN010000016.1:0-4142 GCA_964644965.1 uncultured Candidatus Saccharibacteria bacterium
ACGCCCCCGGCGGCGACGAGCTTCGCCTCGACCGCGGTGTTCGCATCGTCGGCCGGGGTCGGAGCTGCGGGGTTCGCCGCGTTGACGGCCTTCACGATCCTGATCGCCGGGGTCGCCACGAAGACGCCGGTCGCGTTCGCGGCATCCGTGTCCCCAGCCGTCTGACCGGTTGCGGCCAGGATCGCGGTCACCGTCGCGATGTTCGTGTAGAGGCCGAGCGGCGCGATGCGGGTCGCCGTGAACACCCACGTCTCGCCCGGGTCGAGCAGGTTGTCGCCGTTGTCGCCGCTGACGTAGACGGGCTGCCAGTCGTCGGTCGTGTTGAGTGGGGTGCCGTTGTCGTCCCACACGGTCACTGCCACGGCGATGTTGCCCGGGTTCGTGACGACGTAGGTGAACGTGAGCGTCGAGCCGGCCGCCACGGTGGGCCCGGGGGCGGCATCGGCATCCTGCCCGTTGACGCGCTTCTCGATCGCCACCGCGACCTCGGCGCCGTACAGCCACGCCGCGTCGGAGTCGGTCACCGCGTCGCCCGCCACGGCGCGGGCCGTGACCACGGCGGTGTTGCCGTACAGACCCGTCGGCGCCGTGAAGTCTGCGATGCCGTCGATGTGCGAGGTGAAGAGCCACACCTCGCCCGGGTCGAGCTCGCCGTCCTCGTCGGTGTCGCCCGAGTCGTACGCGGCGTCGAAGTCGTCGGTCAGGTCGTCGGGTGTGCCGTTGTCGTCGGTGACGGCGACGTCGCGAAGGCTCACGGTTCCCGGGTTGGTCACGAGATAGGTCCACACGATGGCGGTGCCGACGGCGACGGGCTTGGCTGTGGCCGGAGTGTCGGCGTCGTCCGCGACTGTGGGAGCGGTGGGGGATGCCGCATTGACGGCCTTCTCGATGCGGATCTGCGCGGGCGGCACCCCGGTGTACCGCGCGAGGTCGGTGGCGCGGAGAGCCTGACCGAACCCGGTGCCCGTGGCGGTGACGGTGTTGACGTAGGCGCCGCCCACGACCGTGAGCACGAGCCGGTACAGCCAGGTCTCGCCCTCTTCGAGCACGCCGTCGCCGTCGTCGCCCGAGACGTACTGCGGCACGAGGTCGTCGGCGGTGGTCGCGGTGCCGTTGTCGTCGACGAGATGGATGCCGCTCACCGGCCCGCCCGCGGCGGTGACGAGGTAGGTGAAGGTCACGGTGGTGCCGATGGTCAGCAGCGGCCCGGGACCGGCGTCGGCGTCCTCGGCGGCGGTCGGGTGCAGCGGGTCGGCCGCGTTGACGGCCTTCTTCACGAACAGCTCGGCGTGGCCGGGCACGACTCCCGTGTAGACGGCGGGGTCGCTGTCGCGCAGCGACTGGCCCGAGACGTTGTTCACGCCCTCAGCGGTGACGAGGTTGGCGTAGCGCCCGGCGCGCACGATGCCGACCGCACGGAAGATCCAGGTCTCTCCGTTGTCCACGAGACCGTTGTTGTTCCTGTCGCCCTCCACGTAAGTGGGCGCGAAGTCGTCTGCGGGGTCGGCGGGGGTGCCGGCGTCGTCGAGGATGCGCGTGAGCCGGAACGGGACGGTGCCGGCGTTGGTCACGTGGTAGGTCCACACGACCTGCGTGCCGACGTCGAGCGTCGGGCCGCTCTCGTTCGCGTCCTCGTCGTTCACGTACTTCACGACGCGAAGGATCGAGGAGGCATCGCACGGGCAGTGCAGGTTCGGTCCGCCGACCGCGTCGCGTCCGCCGCCGGGCAGGTTGCCGGGCTGCGGGTCGCGCGGGCCACCGTGCTGGTCCTGCCACAGCGAACCGTCGCTCGGCTCGACGAGGGCCTCCTCGTCGAAGGGCTCGCCCGGCGGGACGCCCGGACCCTCGTCCGAGCCGCCGGCTTCGCTCAGCGCGCGGATGAAGTCGCGGATGTGCGGGCTGAAGCCGCGGTTCACGGTCGGGGCGCCGAAGGGGCTGAACGGCACGATGAAGCTGTTGAACTCGCCGCCCCAGTCGAACATGCGGTCCTGCGCTGTGTTGGCGATGAGCACGTCGCGCCCGGCGCCGCCGAAGGCGAAGTCGCCGTCACGGAATCGGGGGTCCTCGTTCTCGGGGTTGGTGTTCGCACCGCCGGCCGTCTCGAGGTTGTCGTCGAGCTGCAGCAGGTCGTCGCCGAAGCCGCCGAACAGCCAGTCGCAGTTCGTACCGCCGACGAGCCAGTCGTGCCACAGGTCGCCGTACATCCGGTCGCGGCCGTCGTCGCTCTTGACCTTCTGGCCGTCGATGTCGATCGGCAGGCCGGTCGCCTCGTCGAGCACGTACGCGTCGAAGTTCAGCAGGAAGCCGGGGATGATCGACCGCGGGTCGTCGGCGTCGTACTGCGCGAACATCGTCGTGTCGGCGTTGTAATGCAGCGGGTTCGTGTCGACCATCGGCAGCTCGGTCGCCAGGCGCGTGAGCGCGCCGATGCGCAGGTCGCGGTTGTAGAACTCCTGCATCGCTTCGGCGCCCGACATCGAGTCGCTGCCCTCGCCGCCGTGCATGAAGTCGTCGCCGAGACCGCCGTACAGCACGTCGTTGTTGACGAGCCCCTCGATCCAGGTCGCGAAGTCCGCGCGCTTGAGCAATTCGCCGAGGATGTAGATCTCAGCGCCGGTGAACGGTCCGGGGATCGACACGTACTCCTGGGCATCCGCGGTGTTGAGGTTGTTGAGCGGCTCGGCGAGACCGTTGCGGCTCGTCTGGAGCTTGCCGTCGTCGCCCATGATTCCGTCGACTCCGGTGCCGCCGTAGATGCGGTCGTTGCCCCAGCCACCGTAGATGTCGTCGTCCTGGCCCTCACCGAAGAGCACGTCGTCGCCGAGCTGGCCATGGATCGTGTCGTCGCCGTTCTCGCCGTGCACGACGTCGGCCGCGCCGATGCCGTCGCCGGATCCCTGCGTGTAGTCGAGGAACGTGTACGCGCGGGGCAGCAGGCGGATGCTGCCGCCGTAGTTGTCGTAGTTGAAGGTGAGGAACGCGGTGTCGGGCGTGAACGGGTTGCCGTCCGAGCCGGTGACGCGCACGAGCCGGTGGATGTTGCCGTTGTCGCCGAGGATCACGTCGCTGTCGCGCGAGTGGCCGTTCTCTTCCAGGTCGCCGTAGTTGTTGCGGACGAGACGGATGCCGGCACCGCCGAAGATCGTGTCGGCGCCGTCCGGGCGACGGTCGGGCGTCGTGAGGCTGAACAGTTCGGAGCTGCCGCCGATGATGTCGTCGCGGCCCAGCCCGCCGAAGATCACGTCGTTGCCGCCGTTGCCCTCGATGTAGTCGTCGCCGTCGCGCCCCGGCCCGGCCCAGTCCTCGACGGATTCGCGCGTCGTGCGCACGTCGATCGTGATGGCGCCGGAGTCGTCGATCGCCGAGCCGTCGCCCTGGATCCAGTCGTCGCCGAGCTGACCGAAGATGAGGTCGTCCTCGGCCCCGCCCGCGATCACGTCATCGCCGTAAAGGCCGACCGGGGTCGACGTGTCGTGGTCGAAGAGCATGACGAAGCGCTCCTTGGCGCCGCGCGGGTCGTCGTACGAGTTCGTCGGGTTCGTGCCGCACGCGCCGACAGCCACGATGTTGGCGCATCCCGAGTCCTGACCGTAGATGCCGGTCGCGGTGAGCACCTGGAACCGGCGGCTCGAGATGTCTCCCGTGCGCAGCAGGTTCGCGTTGTCGCCGGCGATCGCGTCGTTCTGGTCGCCGCCGTCGATGAAGTCACCGGCGTCGCTGCCGCCCGCGACATTGTGGCCGCCGATCAGGTCGTCGTCGCCCGTGCCGCCGGTGATGCGGTCCGAGCCCTGGCCGCCGATGATGACGTCCTCGCCGGCGTTGCCGCGCAGCAGGTCGTCTCCGCCGCCGTCGGTGATGAGCGTGTCGATCGAGGTCCACGCGAAGGGGTGAGCGGCGAGCGGCATGTTCAGCGGCAGCAGGTCGAGGAAGATCCCGAGCGATCCCTGGTACGGGACAGTGGACTCGACCTTGCCGTGGTCGCCGAAGATCAGGTCGTTTCCGTCGTTCCCCGACACGGTGTCAGCACCCGTGCCGCCGAAGATGATGTCGTTCGCGCCGTCGCCGGTGATGATATCCGCGGCTCCGGCGTTCGGGTCGCTCGTCGTGATCAGATCCCAGGTTCCGTCGGCAGCGCTCGGCGT
>CAZXYN010000017.1:0-2283 GCA_964644965.1 uncultured Candidatus Saccharibacteria bacterium
CACCTTGGCCGGGTTGTAGCCCGCCACCGGACCGCCCACCACGCGCTTGGCATGCCGGGCACCGCGCGTGTCCGCCCACAGCAGCACCGGTCCGGCCGGCCGGCCGTCGCGGCCGACGGGCACCGACGAACCCCACTGCCCCGTGATCGCGATCGCATGCAGGTCCGCGGCATCCGCCGAGCCCAGCAGCTCCGCGATCGCGGCGCCGAGCTGCCGCTCCCACTCCAGGACGTCCTGGGTCGCCGTTCCGTCGCTGCGCAGCTCGACCGACACGCCCCGCAGGGCGGTCGCCAGCAGCTCGGCGCCCAGCGACACGGCCGCGACCTTGGGGCCGCCGTTGCCGAGGTCGACGGCCAGGATCCAGGGCTGCCCCACCGCTACTGCCCGTTCGGGTCTGGGGCCGGGTCGTGCATGATGTCGAGCACGCCCGTCATCAACTGGTTGAGGGTGGCGTTGCCCTGCGGGGTCCCGCCGAACCCGTACATGGCGCCGCTGGCCGCTGGCGTGCCGCGGTGGTCCGTCGCGTACTGCACGGCCTCCGCCAGCGCCTCCAGGAACGCGTCCACCACGCCGGGCTTGGTGTTGGGCCGCGTGACACAGAAGTGCAGCGCCGGGGGCAGCTGCAGGGAGTTCAACCGCCATCCGGCCAGCTTCAGCGCATCGTTGACCAGATAGATGTCGATCGGCTCCGGCCCCGGCGCGGGCTGGAAGGCGACCAGGAAGGTCGGCTCGCCGATCACCGCCAACTCCGGCATCGCCTCCACCCCGGCCCGGATCTGCTGGGCGGCCACGTAGATCTCGTCGGCGTACTGCAGGAACCGCTCCCCGCCCACGGTCACCAGCGACGCCCAGGTCGCGGCGATCAGGCCGCCGCTGCGCGAGCCGGCCAGCCCCGGCGACAGGTACAGCCCGCCCGGCCAGTCGGGGAAGGTGAAGTACTGGTGCGCCCGCAGCTCCTTGCTGCGGTACAGCAGCACCGAGGTCCCCTTCAGCGCGTAGCCGTACTTGTGGGTGTCGGCGGA
This sequence comes from uncultured Candidatus Saccharibacteria bacterium, assembly GCA_964644965.1. Taxonomy (GTDB): domain Bacteria; phylum Patescibacteriota; class Saccharimonadia; order Saccharimonadales; family JACDBH01; genus CAZXYN01. The sequence goes on from CAZXYN010000017.1 coordinate 1,023, forward strand.
GATGGACGTGACCCCGGGCACGCGGAAGTCCCAGGGCGGCACCGGGTGACCGTTCTGCTCGATCCACGGCAGCAGCAGTCCGCCCAGGCAGCCGTCCACGTGCAGCCCGATGCCGCGCGAGGCGGCCAGCTCGGACAGCTCCTCGATCGGGTCGATCACCCCGTGCGGATAGTTGCCGGCGCTGCCCACCAGCGCCACGGTGTTCTCGTCGGCCAGATCGGCCATCGCGTCGACGTCGGCCCGGAAGTCCGCCCGCAGCGGCGCCAGGCGCGCCTCGATCCCCATCCAGTGCGCCCCCTTGTGCAGGGCGACGTGTGCGGTCGTGGGCAGCACCACGTTGGGGCGTTCGATGCCGCGCGCGCGCCCCGCCTCCCGGTAGGAGTACAGCGCGGTCACGAGGCTCTCCGACCCGCCGCCGGTGATGACGCCGCCGGACCCGCCCGGCGCGTGCAGCAGGTCGCCGACCATGGCGATGATCTCGCCCTCGAACTTGGTCGCCGACGGGTACATGTCGCGCTGCAGCACGTTGGCGTGGGCGAAGTCCGTGAACACCTGGGACAGGTAGGCGTAGTGGTCGTGGTCGCCGGAGTAGAGGCTGCCGGACACCCTGCCCTCGTCGCCGACCTCGTCCTCGTCGCGCGCCAGGTCGTGCATCAGCTGGAGGACCTTGGGCTGCGGCAGCCCGGTGTAGGGAATCCGGCGGAAGGTCTCCGTGGTGTTGCGGTACGGGTAGAAGTCGTTCAGCAGTTTCGCGAAACCGTCGTCGGCCATGGCGCAACCCTATGGCGGCTCAGTCCGCCATTCCCTTTCGCGCGCGACCCATCGCCCGGGCGACCTCCCGCTTGGCGTCGCGCTCGGCGATCGCCTGCCGCTTGTCGTGGTGCTTGCGGCCCTTGGCCACGCCCAGCTCGACCTTGGCGTACCCGTCGGAGAAGTACAGCGACAGCGGGACCAGGGTGAGTCCGACGTCCCGCAGCTTCGCGGCGATCTTGACGATCTCGCCGTGGTGCAGCAGCAGTTTGCGGGGGCGGCGCGGCGCGTGGTTGTTCCAGGTGCCCAGGTCGTACTCCGGGATGTGGACGCCCTGCAGCCAGACCTCGCCGTCCTTGATCACCGCGTACCCGTCGACCAGGTTCGCCCGGCCGGCGCGCAGGGACTTGACCTCGGTCCCGGTGAGCACCAGGCCGCATTCGTACGTGTCCTCGATGGCGTAGTCGTGCCTGGCCTTGCGGTTGACGGCGATGACCTTGCGGCCCTTCTC
>CAZXYN010000017.1:2383-4107 GCA_964644965.1 uncultured Candidatus Saccharibacteria bacterium
GCGCCGGGGATCGGCCACATGAACCCGTCGGCGCTGGACCAGTTGGCGCCCAGGCTGCGGGCCAGCTCGGCTGCGGCCTGCGCAGCGGCGGCGATCCGCGCCTGCTCCGCACGCAGGGCCTGGTACTGCCCCTTCACGGCCGCGCGCTGGGCCTCGGCGATCTGCAGCGCGGAGTCCCGCTGTGCGATCAGCCGGTCGATCAGGGCCTTGGCCTCCTCGGCCTCCGCCTTGGCCGCCTCGGCCTCGGCCAGCTTCTCCTCGGCCAGCTTCCGCTTCTCGGCGGCCAGCTCCTGCAGGGCCTCCATACGCATCTGGGTGTAGGTCTGGTCCGCCCTGTTGTTGGAGATCTTCACCAGGGCCGCGTTGTTGGACTTGCTGATGGAGCGGATCGCTTCGAGCCGGTCCGAGAACTCCCCGGGGTCGGACGCGTCGAGCACCATCTCGATCTCCGCGAAGGGACCCATCTGGTAGGCGCGGCGGGCGAAATCGCCCACGTTGGAGCGCAGCGTCTCGTACTCGGATTCGATCTGCTTCATCCGGATCTGGGCCGCCTGCTCCTCGGCGACGGCCTGGTCGTGCGCGGTGGTCGCGTCGAGGTAGGCCTGATGGGCGGCGGCCTGCTTGGCGATGGCCGCGTTGAGCTTCTCCTGCGCCGGCGGGAGTTGGGCCTTCGCGGCGCGGAGGGCGGCGGCCGCCTCGGCCACGGCTGCGTTCGCCTGGTCCAGATCGTCGCTGGCGCCCTCGACCTTCTTGTCGATGTCCGAACTCTCATCGGCGAGGCTGATCGGGGCGGCAGCGGGCATACAGAGGGCCAGCGCGGCGGCCACTCCCGCCAGCCGCATCCACCAGCGCGATCCGCGATGCCGCATCAACTCACCTCCCCAGGCCAAATGTCACAATACAGTCACAGGATCCTCACGGAGGGCACCCGCCCACCTACACCTTCAAGTACTTGCGCAGCGAGACGAACGCGGCGATCGCCGAAAGCGACACGCCGATGGCGAAGACGAAGGCCGCCGTGACCCAGACGGTGTCCCAGTCGACGAACGGCGTGAACTTGAAATTGGGTTCCAGGAAGCCGTCCACCAGAACCACTTTGATCATCACCAGCGCCCCGATGGCCAGTGCTCCGCCCACGATCGCGGCCACCATCGATTCCAGGATGAAAGGCATCTGGATATACCACTTGGACGCCCCGACCAGGCGCATGATGCCGGTCTCGCGCTGTCGGCTGTGCGCGGCCAGCCGCATGGTGTTGCCGACCAGCATCAGGGTCACGATCAACATGGCAACGGCGATGAACAGCGCCACCATCTGTAGGCCGTCCAACAGCCGGAAGAGCTTGTCCAGCACCTGCTTCTGATCATCGACGCGCTCGATTCCCGGCACCCCGGTGAAGGCGGAGGTGATGACCGAGTACCGGTTCGGATCCGACAGCTTCACCCGGAAGCTCTCGCCGAGGTCCTCCGGGGTGGCGCTGTCCGCGATCGGGCTGCCCGCGAATTGCTGCTGGAAGCGCGCGTAGGCCTCGTCGGCGGTCTCGAAGTAGACCTCCTGGACGAGCGGCTTCATGGACTCCAGCTCCGCGGCGACCGCCTCGCGCTGCTCGTCGTTGACGGCCCCGGCGCACGAGGGCACGTCGCTGTTGCGCGTGCACAGGAAGAGGGAGACCTCGACCTTGTCGAACCAGAACCCCTTCATCTGATCGACCTGCTGGCGCACGA
>CAZXYN010000018.1:0-3237 GCA_964644965.1 uncultured Candidatus Saccharibacteria bacterium
ATCGTCCTCATGCTCTCGGGCGGCGAGGCGCTCGAGGACTACGCGGGCCGCCGCGCCAAAAAGGAGCTCACGGCGCTGCTCGACCGCTCTCCGCAGATCGCGCACGTCATCGTGCACCCGGACGATCCGACATCGGATGAGGCGAGGGATGCCGCAGCCGACGATGTGCGGATCGGCGACGTCCTGCTGGTCCGCCCCGCCGAGATCGTGCCGGTCGACAGCGTACTGCTCACCGAGTCCGGCTCGTTCGACGAGTCGTCGCTCACGGGCGAGAGCCTGCCCGTATCGCGCGCGGCGGGCGAAGAGGTGCTCTCTGGCGCGATCAACGGGTCGCGGGCGGTGCGGATCCGGGCGATCCGGCGCAGCGAAGACAGCCAGTATCAGCAGATCGTCGCGCTGGTGCGCGACGCACAGGAGTCACGGGCGCCCGTGGTGCGGCTCGCCGATCGATTCGCGATCCCCTTCACGGCGGTCTCGCTCGTCATCGCCGGCGCCGCATGGGGTATCTCGGGCGACCCCACGCGGTTCGCTGAGGTGCTCGTGCTCGCAACGCCCTGCCCGCTCCTGATCGCGGCGCCGGTGGCGTTCCTCGGCGGGCTCTCCCGAGCCGCGAAGGCGGGGATCGTCATCAAGGGCGGCGCCGTGATCGAGCAGCTCGCGCGTGTGCGGTCGGCCGCGTTCGACAAGACCGGAACTCTCACGCAGGGACGACCCGACCTGGTGGCGGTGCGGCCCGCGCGCGGATTCGACGCCGATGAGATGCTCCGGCTCGCGGCATCCGCCGAGCAGTACTCGAGCCATGTGCTCGCGGAGGGCATCCGGCGCGCGGCCGCGGATCGAGGGCTCGCCACGCAGGGCGCCTCCGAGGCGAGCGAGGTGGCGACGAACGGCGTGACGGCCACGATCGGCGGTCGCGTCGTCGTCGTCGGGAAGCCCGCGTACATCGCCTCGATCGCAGCCGACGCCGAACGCGCCGACCTGAAGCCCGGACAGGCCGCCGCGTACGTCGCGATCGACGGCCGGTTCGCCGGAGCGCTCGTGCTGGCCGACGACCCTCGACCGGAGTCACGCGCGGTCGTGGCGTGGCTGCGCGATCACGGCGTCGAGCGCATCTCGATGCTCACCGGGGATGCCCATGCCACGGCGGACGCCGTTGGCCACGCAGTCGGGATCACCGACATCCACGCCGAACTGCTGCCTCCCGAGAAGGTGCATCTCGCGGCTCAGCTGCGTCCTCGCCCCGTGCTCATGGTGGGCGACGGGGTGAACGACGCGCCCGTGCTCGCGGCCGCCGAGATCGGCATCGCCATGGGCGCCAAGGGCGCGACAGCGGCCGGGGACGCCGCAGACGCGGTGATCCTCAAGGACTCGCTCGCGAAGGTCGTCGACGCCGTCGCGATCGGCCGGCACACGCTGAGTGTCGCGTACAAGGCGATCTGGATCGGCATCACGATCAGCATCGCGCTCATGCTGGTCGCCACGACCGGAGTGATTCCCGCGGTCGTCGGCGCGCTCGTGCAGGAGCTCGTCGATCTCGCGACGATCCTGTACGCGCTCCGCGCGCTCGGCGGCCCTGCGTCCGGGCTCGACCCCGACGTCGGGCGGGATCGCACGACGGCACCGCACGCCGTGCGATGACGGAATGACGCCGCGTGGGGTTGCGGCGCACCCGGCGCCGCGCGGGCGGACGAACGGTCCCGCACCCAGATCAGGTGATCTGGCCAGAACAGGGGCATAGCGGCATCCATTCTCCGGTCGTCGCCAGATCACCTGTCCTGGGCGAGGGCATGCTGGCGGACGGGAACCGGTCAGTCATCGTTCAAGATCGTCACGACTCCCGTGCCGTCGGCGATCGTCGCGTTGGAGCTGACGTTGGAGAGGGCGAGCAGGATCGTCTCGTCGGCCTCCTTGGTCTTGTCCCCGATGATCTGGATCGAGAACGTCGCGGTGGTCGAGCCGGGCACGAAGGTGAGCGTCGCGGTGGTCGGGCCGGTCCAGTCGCTCTCCTTCGTCGCCGTGCCGCCGACGATGCTGATCGTCACGGTGATCGCGGTCGTCGCGGGCGCCGAGAGCGTGACGGTGACCACCGCCTTGCCCTTCGATCCGTTCTTGCCTTCGACGACCGACACGTCGCCGACGGAGAGCGTCGGCAGCGCGGGCGCGGGCGGCACCGGCGGCGCAGGCGGGTCGGCCGGCGGGTCGGCAGGCGGGTCGGCAGGCGGCGCAGGCGGGTCGGCAGGCGGCGCCGGGGCGGCCAGCGGCGCGGGTGGTGCCGCGGGCGCAGGCGACTGCGGCACGACTGCCGCGGGCGGCGGCGTGCCCGGGCTCGACGGCCTGCCCTGCTGGTCGAGGTCGCTCTCGGCGTTGTTGAGCTTGTCGAGGGCGCTCGCCGTCTGGTTGATGGTGCCGTTGTTGCCCGACGACATCGCCGCATTCATCTGCGCGATGACCTCGGCGACCGTGTACGGGAAGGCGACCTCTGGGTGTGCGGCACCCAGCAGCGCCGAGACGCCTGCGCGCAGGAGCGCGTTGATGCCGCCACCGCCGGCGCCGAGCGCTTCGAGCAGCGTCAGGTCCCGCACCGAGGCGGGCGCGGCCGAGAACACACTTCCCACGGTCTGCGAGGGGCTGTACACCAGCGTGCCGTCCGGCGTGGTCGGCCAGGCCGACGCGCCGTGCTTGTCTGCGTTGTTCTTCCAGAACCCGGGCGTCATGCCCTCGCCCTTCGCCACGGAGCGATAGGCCGCTGTATCCCAGCTCCAGACCACGTCGCCCGTCGCGCCGACCGTGCCGGTGACCGTCGCGATGTTGCGGTACGCGGTGGTGCCGACCGTGTGGGTCACGATTCCGACGGACGTGAACAGCCATGTCTCGCCCGGATCGAGCAGGTTGTTCTTGTTGCCGTCGCCGCTCACGTAGCGCGGGTTGAAGTCGTCGGCGGCGTTGCCCGGCGTGCCGTTGTCGTCGATGATCGGCGACAGTGCGAGCGCCACGTTGCCCGTGTTGGTCACGAGGTAGGTCCAGACGATCGCGGTTCCCTTGACCCACTGGCTGCCGGCGCCGTCGGCGTCTTCGATCGCGGTCGGATGCAGCGGGTCGGCTGCGTTGACAGCCTTCTTGATCTGGATGCCGGGAGTGCCCGCGAGCACGCACGCGACGTCGCCAGCGGTGTAGGCGGTGCCGATGATGTCTGCACCCGACACACGTGCCGTGTTGCAGAACGAGCCCGCGGGAGCC
>CAZXYN010000019.1:0-3175 GCA_964644965.1 uncultured Candidatus Saccharibacteria bacterium
TTGAGCAACTTGGCTCTCATATCCTGGAACCGCTGCTGTTGCTCGGCAGCAACCTGCTCTGGAGTTTTCTCTTCTGCCTGCTTTTGATTTGGCTTGGCATTTGGACGAGTCTCGTTCTTGCCTCCACCGATGATATTTACAACTGGAATGACAATTGGGCTACGACCTGTTTGTTCGAACAGATAGTGTGTGATGTGGTCTTTGAGCTCCTGCTTGAAGCGATCTAGGTCAACACGTTTGAAACGCTGCTGGACTGCTCGGCGCAGCTCGGTTCTGAAACCATTCATTAGCTCTTCGTTGTCGCGCATATATATGAAGCCGCGGCTGATGATATCTGGGCTGGTCATGAGATTGCCGTTGCGACGATCTACTGTCAGTACTACCGCCACTAGGCCTTCTTCTGCTAGAACCAGGCGATCCTTGATGACGACGCTCGATACAATTGCCCCCGTTTGGTCAACAAGCACTGTACCGTGTGGCACTTCACCGGCGATTTCCATACTGTCCGGTGTAAAGGCAATGATTTCGCCGTTTTCAGCGTTGACAGTGTTTTTGCGTGGGATTCCCTGATTGATAGCAATATCGATATGGTATTTTTTACCAGTGAAGTCGCCGTAGATTGGGACAAAGAATTTTGGCTTGAGCATGTTAATCATATCAGCATATTCATCAACACTAGCGTGACCAGAGACGTGCAATGGACCGTGACTGTCGATATCGCGCGTGATGTGCTGGAAGACATGGACATTTTTGCGGTTCAGATCATCTACCATGGCACGAATTTTGCCGTCGTTGCCACTGTAAGGAATCGGCGAGCTCGACAGAATGACGGTATCTTGTTCCTTGAGTTTGATATGGCGGTGTTCGCCATTACTCATCCGCTGCAAGGCACTAGATGGTTCTCCCTGGCTACCTGTACAGACAACCAAAACATCGGTGTCTTTCATGTTTGCGGCGCTATTGATTGGTACAAAAGTTCCCTTTGGAATTTTCATGAAACCATTACGCACTGCCATTTCTAGCGTGCTGACCATACTACGTCCATCCATAGAAATCTTGCGGCCGTGATGCACAGCAGCATTCACGATCATCTGAACACGGTTCATGTTGGTGCTGAACAAACCTACAAAGATACGGCCTGGAGCCTGGTCAATAATATCGATGAAGCTCTGTTCGATTGAGCTTTCTGTAGGAGTACGACCTGGTCGATCAGTAGTAGTACTTTCACTAAATAGTGCTAGGACGCCCTCGTTTCCGAGCTGAGTTAGGCGCTCTGTGTCAGTACGTTCGTGGTCGAGTGGGTTTGGGTCAAGACGGAAGTCACCAGTGTTTACAATCCGACCAACTGGCGTATCGACAACCACAACCGTTGACCCCGGAATAGAGTGAGTCACGCGCACTAGCTCGACAAAGAATTCGCCGACCTTGAGCTTTTCGTGAGTGTCTTCATTCATGATGATTGTTTGTAGTTCAAAACCTTCTGGCAGTGGCAGGCCAAAGTTTTCGAATATTTCCTGGACTCGTCCAATAGTAAAGCGAGAACCATAAATCGGTGCTGGGTACAGCGGCACAATGTGCGGCAAACCACCGATGTGATCAAGGTGACCGTGAGTGATTACGTAGCCACGTAGTTTGTGCCTGATTTGCTCAAGATATGAAGTGTCACAGATAGCGTAGTTGATACCTGGTAGGTCTACACCTAAGTCGTTACCGGCGTCGATGATAATCGCATCGTTTTGGTATTCAACTAGCATCATATTCTTAGAGCCGCCACCGTCCATACCACCTAGTCCGATGACTTTGAGGCGTGGCGTATCATCAATTTTGTTAGCACGCGGACGCTCGGCGCCCTTTGGCGTGGCAAGTACAGAATTAATTAGCCGTGTAGCGTCTTCGTTGACTCGCTTTTGAGCCCGAATTGCTGCACCGCGTGAAGATTTCTTAATACCGTTGCCATTGCCATTCTGAGCTGGCTGGTTATTGCTTGGTTTATTCTTCTGACCACCAGATCTTGGCTTGTTACTTTTTGGTTTGTTATCCATTTTTTAGTTTCCTTGATTATTAATTTAGTTATTTAGTTTCTTTAGAATTACCGGGACTAGCGCAAAATCATCAAATAGTGTCTGGCGCAGACCCCCGTTGTATAGCGCGGCTGCTGGGTGAAAGAGAGGTAAATATACCCTTCCATTATACCGCTTTGGCTGGCCATGACACGAGCTAATTTTCAGCCCAGGTAGCAACACCTCCATACTGTGTCTACCTAGAGTGACAATGAGCTTTGGATCAATTGCCTCTATTTGTTTTGTAAGGTACGGCAGGAAGGCTTGCTTCTCCTCTGGCAGCGGGTCGCGGTTATTTGGCGGACGGTATTTTACAATATTCGTAATATAGACATCCTCTCGGCTGAGGTTTATCGAAGCTAGCATCTCGTCTAGCAGTTTTCCAGCCGCACCGACAAAAGGTCTGCCCTGCTCGTCTTCATTCTTGCCCGGAGCTTCGCCGATGAAAACAATGTCTGCGCTTGGACTGCCCTCTCCAAACACGAGTTGCGTGGCCGACTCGGCCAAATCTGGGCAGATATTACTTTCGATAATATCTGCCTTAATCTGATCAAGTACGGTTTGCTTGTCTTCACTACTCATTGCTTCCCCCTATAGAAGTTGAGTTTACCCTGTTATTTCTTGGCTTCTCTGGCTGCCTGTTTTCCACGCACCAAGGCAGAGCCTGGTACGGGACTTCGCTGTTGGATTAGTTCATTGCCGCTCATCAATTATTTATCCTTCTTGTCAGACAATTCGCGCTGTGCCGCTCGCATGCTCAGGTTCAACCGTCCGCGTTCATCGACGGCGATGAGCTTTACAGTAACGAGATCGCCCTCTTTGACCACATCGGTTACTTTTTCTACCCGGTCTTCGGACAGCTCAGAGATGTGAACCAGTCCATCCTTGCCCGGCATAATCTGCACAAATGCGCCAAAATCAAGCACGCTAACCACTGGTGCATTCTCGTAGATTGCACCGACTTCTGGATCGTCAGTAATACCCTTAATCCACTTGATGGCTGCGTCAATCTTGACCTTGTCAGGGCTAGCTATCATGACCGTGCCATCGTCTTTGATGTCTATTTCGGTGCCAGTTTCGGCGGTAATTTTCTGAATCATCTCGCCGCCCTTACC
>CAZXYN010000020.1:0-3030 GCA_964644965.1 uncultured Candidatus Saccharibacteria bacterium
GCTGCACTAGTACCTGAAACTAGCGTGTATACCAATTTCACCACTGCGGCATAATTCATTGTAGGGACTTAAGAAATTCTTTGCCCGAGCCTGACTTTAAGACCTTCTCTCGTTGTCGCGCCAACGGTCTTAGCGCAAAAGTTTCTGTATATATGACTTTGAAAGGTGCATAAGGTCGAGTGGTGCGCTCATGGCCGTTGTTATGTTCCATGATTCTACGCTCTAGATTATTTGTCATCCCAACGTAAATGTATTTTCTAGATAGACTACTTATCGCGTAAACAGTATACATGAGCATTCTCCTAGCGCGCCTGCCTGCCGGCAGGCAGGTCTACCATCCTCTGTACAGCGGATCGCCTTTGTCCGCGTGCTTAACAGAGGTAATTGTACGTCATGGATTGCTATCTTGCAATAAAATACCCCAAAAAAACTGCCCAAGTCAGCCGCGTTTATGCTATGATTGCTTCTAGTAAACCGCTTAAACGTATTTGAGGGCAAATAGATAGGCACATGAGTAAGGTTGCACATTATCTGCAAGAACATCTTGTTGGTGAAGTTATCACTAGTGCAGACGCACGTCGCTACTTTGCGACAGATGTTAGCATCTTTTCACTGACACCAGCATTAGTTGTATATCCACGAAACGAAAATGACGTACGTAAGACAGCTCGCTTTAGCTGGCAGCTGGCAGAGCGCGGCCGGGTGATTCCTATTACAGCCCGTGGCGCCGGCACAGACCAAACAGGCGCAGCAATCGGCAGTGGCATCATGATGGTTTTTCCAGCCCACATGAACAAGATTCTAGAACTAGATCCAAAGAGTGGCAGCGTAGCCATTCAGCCAGGCCTAAACTACGGCAAGCTACAGCAGACACTCCACACCCACGGACGATTTCTACCACCATTCCCAGCTTCATTAGAATTTAGCACCCTTGGCGGTGCAATCGCCAACAATGCCGGCGGTGAAAAAAGCATCAAGTATGGTGTTACTCGTGATTTTGTTCGCTCGCTCAGAGTAGTGCTAGCCAACGGCGAAGTCATAGAGACAAAGCGCCTCAGCAAACGCGAGCTTGGCAAAAAAATGGGTCTCAGCAGCATGGAGGGCGAAATCTACCGCTCGCTCGACGCCCTGATAGAGGAGAACAAAGAGCTAGTGGAGTTCACCAAGCGTGACGTTACAAAAAACTCATCCGGTTACGCAATCAGCCAGGTCAAGCGCAAAGATGGTTCATTCGATCTGACGCCACTGATTGTCGGCTCTCAGGGCACACTGGCAATCGTCACAGAAGCAATTGTCGAAACAGAGGCTCACACACCCAACACTACGCTACTTGTAGCTCGTTTTGATTCAGTTGATGCAGCCGCAAAGGCTGCTGCTGATTTGCGCAAGCTGCCGTCACTGCCTAGCGCTATCGAAATGGTAGATCACAACTTGTTAGAATTTATCGACAAAACTAATCCAAATCACCTCAAAGGTGTCGTCGACAAGCCATTTGGCAAGGTCATGTTGCTGGTAGAGTTTGATGATAGCAACCAGCGCGTCCAGAAGCGCCTGACCAAAAAGGCCAAGCGCGTTCTAGAGGACAACAACGCAACCGTGCAGATAGAAAGCGATGCAGAGCAGCAAGAGCAACTGTGGAAGGTTCGTCACGCCGCAGCCGCTGTGTCGGCATACGACGAGGGCAGCGCCAAGGCATTACCGATTATAGAGGATGGTATCGTGCCGCTTGATAAGCTAGCGGAGCTGATAGAGAGCGTCTACGCCATGTTCGAGCGCTACAATCTTAAGGTAGCAGTCTGGGGTCACGCCGGCGACGGTAATATTCATATGCAGCCAATGCTTGATCTTGGACAACTCGGCGATCGTCAGAAGATTTTCAAACTTATCGACGAATACCACAAGCTAGTGATTTCACTCGGCGGTTCAATCAGTGGTGAGCACGGTGATGGCCGGCTGCGGGGTCCATCATTACCAGATATGTACGGCCCAGAAGTCTACGCCATGTTCGAACATCTCAAGAAAATTTTTGATCCGCACGGTACGCTAAATCCTGGTGTCAAAATCGGTGCTACAACAGATGGCTCCAAGGCACTGCTACGCAGCGAATACACTGTCTCTCATCTCTACGACTACATGCCTCGTACCTAACTGGCTAGTAGAACAAAGCTAACAATATACCAGCAAGGGCGAGCACGACGCTAAGGATTGTTAATAGTGTAAGCTTGGCTTGAAGCCTGCTATTTTCTTGCTCACTCTCAACTATCATTCTTTCCAAATGATGAATCGGGTTTATTATCTGAGCGTAGCTTCTTGAACGTTTTTTGGTTGGTTTCTTTTTTGTCATGGTTTGTTTCTACTATAACAGAAAATGCTTATTCTTCGAGCCAAGCTTCGGCTTCTGTCTGCTGATCCAAGTCAAACACTTTCTCTACGGTTGATGTAAACGGTGACATCAAATGTACAGCTGCCCGCAACCACTCTTGGTCAGTTACTAACGCGAATTTGGCCACCTTGCTATACGGGCCAAAGCCAAACTTGGCGTCTTTTTTCATAGCACTGACTGTTTCGCCCTTGACGCCTTCGGCAATTAGCAATAAATTTGCACTGCCAAATTCACTAATCTTTTCCTCAAGCAGGGGAGTCAGCACCGCATAGTCATTGCTGTGAATTTTGCCCTCTAATTTGCACGCCAGTGTCTTACCTTCATTTTTTAGTACAGTAATCATAACCCCTCCTTCTGCTTAGTTGCTGTATATATTTTACTCCACTCATCAAACATGAAAAAAGACGCCGAAGCGTCTTTGGGATCAAATCTGGTGCGAGAGAGGACTTGCCCTAATTGCTCGCAAAGAGCTAAAGCATTTGCTCGGCCAAGCAAGGAAAACATAAAACTCCACTGGACTTTTATGCCTATCGGTTCAAGTCTGCCTATCAAGACCAATCAAAAAACCCGACACGGAGACGGGTTTTTTGATTGGTGCGCGAGAGAGGACTTGAACCTCCACAGGATTGCTCCCACTACCACCTCAA
>CAZXYN010000021.1:0-2996 GCA_964644965.1 uncultured Candidatus Saccharibacteria bacterium
CCGCGCCTGCTCATGCGCCTCGATCTCGGCTGAGGAGGACGACTCAGGATGCCGCGGCACCGGGGCGGACGATCCCCGTCTCGTACGCGAGCGCTGCGATCTGCACGCGATCGCGCAGGTCGAGCTTGGCGAGCAGACGGGACACGTACGTCTTCACGGTCGCCTCCGAGAGGAACAGCCGCGCGCCGATCTCGCTGTTGGAGAGCCCGCGCGCGACCAGTTGGACGATGTCGGTCTCGCGCTCCGTCAGCGTGGCCGGCGGTTCCGCTGTCGCCGGCGGCTCCGCCGCGAAACGCTGCAGCAGGCGCGCCGTCAGTGCTGGAGCAAGGAGCGCGTCGCCGCGGGCGACGACATGCACGGCGTGGACGAGGTCATCGGGCGCGACGTCCTTGAGCAGGAATCCGGACGCACCGGCACGAACGGCTTCGTAGACGTACTCGTCGAGGTCGAAGGTCGTCAGCACGAGCACCTTGGTCTCGGGCGTCGCCGACGCGATCGCCCGGGTCGCCGCGATGCCGTCGAGTTCGGGCATCCGGATGTCCATGAGCACGACATCGGGATGCGTCGCTGCGACGATGTGCGCGGCGACCCGGCCGTTCTCCGCCTCACCGACCACGTCGATGCCGGCCCGCTCGAGGATGAGCCGGAAGCCGACTCGCACCAGCTCCTGATCGTCGGCGATCACCGCTCGCAGTGCGCCGCTCACGCGGGCCTCCCCGCCTCTGCCGTCTGCAGCGGAAGCGTAGCCTGCACACGCCACCCGGCACCCATGGGCTCGGGCCCTGCCGTGAGCTGTCCTCCGTATGCGGCGACGCGCTCGCGCATCCCGACCAGACCGTGGCCACCGCCGGTGCCAGCCGGGCGCGTCCCGCCCTGGTCGGCGATCGTGACCGCGATGTGGTCCGGCTGCGCGTCGAGCAGCACGCGCACCTGTGCGGCACCGGCGTGCTTTCGGACGTTGGTCAGGGCTTCCTGCACGACGCGGTACAGGGCGAGCTCCTGACCCGGGCCGAGTCGCTGCGGTGTGCCGTGCTGCTCGAACTCGACACGCAACCCGTCGGTGCGGGCCTGCTCCAGGAGAGCGGGAAGCTCGCCCAGGCCGGGCTGGGGAGCGAGCATCGACTCGTCTTCGGTGCGCAGCAGGTCGACGACGCGACGCACCTCGTCGAGAGCCTGAGTGCCGGTTGTGCGGATCGCCTCGAGTGCCCGGGACACGAAGGCCGGGTCGTCGGCGGCTGCCTTCGCAGCACCCGCCTGCACGACCATCACGCTGACCGAGTGACCCAGGATGTCATGCAGCTCGCGGGCGATGCGTGCTCGCTCGTCGGCGACGGCCTGGAGCGCCTGTTCGCGTGCAGCCGCTTCGGCCCGGCCCGCCCGCACGGCGGCCTCCACGGCGCGGAGCTCGGAGGTGCGCAAACCCCACCCGATGCCGACGGCGAGGAGGAGGATCGTCCAGTGGAAGATGAGCTCGTCTGGGCCCTGCAGCTCGGGAACCGTGAGGTCGGTCAGCACGACGGCGGCGAGGGTCGTCCCGCACACGATGAGCGCGACGCGCGGTGTCGCGTGGCGCGCAGCGGAGTAGAGCGTGAACACGAAGGGGACAAGCTGCCCGAAGAAGAGGACAGGGATGTCGCCGGCGAGTATGACGCCGAGGGCGACCCAGACCAGCGGCACACCGACGAGCAGGATCGGGCGGACCCTTCGGAAGGCGAGGAGGGCTGCGCAGCAGACGACCGCGATCGATGCTCGCACCGGTACCGGATTGCCCTGAACTGACTCGAACGGCACCCAGATCTCGAGCAGGCCGACGGCTCCCACGAGTGCTGCGACGGTCACATCCTGCACCCATCGCCACGCTGCTCGCTGCACCATGCGCTCACGGTACTGCACCGGTCCGCGACGCGACCATCACCCGAAGTGGACAGCGGATGAGCCGGAAGTTGATCGCTTGGCGAGAGGGGGCGCCCCAGGGTGACGGCGGTGACACCCGGGGACGGATGCCGGCGACAGCCGCGCCCGCCTACTTTCGGGGCATCGCGACCGGCCGGCCGCGATCCGCATCACCGCAATCACCGGCGCACGCGCCGGAGAAGGAGTCCTCATGTCCTCGCCTACCCGTATGTCCTCGTCGCCCCGCCTTCCCGTCGTGCGTCGCACCGTCGTGGCCGGCAGCATCGCCCTGGCAGCACTGCTCTCGTTCGCGAGCGTCCTCACCCCGCCCGCGACGGCCGCCCTGCTCGGGATCGAGCTGTTCCTGTTCTCCCAGGTGTTCTGGGCGATCGGGCTCGTGGGGTTCGGCCACCTCGCCGCGACGCGCTCACCGCTGCTCGGCACGCTCGGCGCGGTGTTCGCGGGTCTCGGAGCGTTCGGGCACTCCGTCTTCGGCGGCGTACGGCTGCTGCAGTTCTCGCTGGATGCCGAGGCTGCCGCCGCGGCGTTCGACGTCTCGGAATCGCCCGCGTTCATCCCCTTCCTCGCACTGGGGCTGTTCGGCACCGTGCTCGGCTATGTGCTGCTCGCGGTCGCGATCATGCGCTCGCGCGTCGCTCCGCTCTGGGTCGCGATCGGACTGATCGCGTGGCTCGTCGCCGAGTTCGTCCTGTCGAACTTCGCCGAGTGGTCGGCGTATGCATCCATGACCCTCGGCGTCGTCGTGTTCGGTGCTCTGACGGTCGCCGTCTGGCGCAGCCCGCTCGGTGTGTGGCGCACCGATGCCGAGTCGGCGGCGGCCACGGCTGCCCCTGCGCCCGCTGCCGCGGCGGTCTGACACTCCCTTCGGGGCCGGTGGGTACGGATACCGTGCCCACCGGCCTCAGAACAGCGAACCGAGCACGTCGAGCCGCACCTGCGCCGCCACGGCGATGAGCGCGTAGTCGACGACCGTGAGGAGCAGAGCCCACGAATACACCCCGCGCCCGAACGCCCGCAGGCCTGCGCCCCACATGCCCTCGCGCATCGTCCAGCCGAGCGTGAACCAGAACAGCGGGATCGTC
>CAZXYN010000022.1:0-2852 GCA_964644965.1 uncultured Candidatus Saccharibacteria bacterium
TCCTTCCACTGCGCCATGACCACGTTGCGCTTCAGCTTCATGGACGGCGTCAGCTGGCCGCCCTCCTCGGTCCAGTCCACCGGGAGGATGCGGAACTTCTTGATCGCCTCGGCGTGCGAGACCGCCTTGTTGGCGTCGTCCACGGCCGCCTGGATCTCGGCGAGCACGTCGGCATCGTCGACCAGGTCGGCCGCCGATGCCGACTCCGGCTTGCCCCTGGCGGCGAGCCAGGTCGGCAGGGCCTCCGGGTCCAGCGTGATCAGGGCGGCGATGAACGGCTTGGCGTCGCCGACGACCATGCACTGTGAGATCAGGATGTTCGCCCGCAGCCGGTCCTCCAGCACGGCAGGGGCGACGTTCTTGCCGCCGGACGTCACGATCAACTCCTTCTTCCGACCGGTGATGGTCAGGAAGCCCTGCTCATCCAGTGCGCCGATGTCCCCGGAGTGGAACCACCCGTCGGACCCGAGCACCTCGGTCGTCGCCCCCTCGTTGTTCCAGTAACCGGCGAACACCTGCGGACCCTGCAGCAGGACCTCCCCGTCGGGGGCGATCCGCACCGAGGTTCCCGGCAGCGGTCTGCCGACCGAGCCGATCCGCACCTTGTCGGGACGGTTCAGCGTCGATGCGCCCGACGTCTCGGTCAGCCCATAGCCCTCGAGCACCGAGACGCCGATCCCGCGGTAGAAGTGACCGAGCCGCGCCCCCAGCGGCGCCCCGCCCGAAACGGCGTGAGTCACCTTCCCGCCCATCGCCGCGCGGAGCTTGCTGTAGACGAGCCGATCGAAGAGTTCGTGCCTCAGCCGCAGGAACACGCTCGGACCGCCCTGGTCCATCGCCTCGCTGTAGCCGATGGCGGTCGAGGCGGCCATATCGAAGATGCGGCCCTTGCCCCCGGCGTGCGCCTTCTGCCGAGCGGAGTTGAAGATCTTCTCGAAGACGCGGGGGACCGCCAACAGGAACGTTGGCCGACAGTCTGCGAGGTCGGACGACAGGTTCGTGACGTCGCCGCTGTAGGCCAGCGGGACCCGGGTGTGGATGCAGCCGAGCTGGATCAGGCGTCCGAACGCATGCGCGAGCGGCAGGAACAGCAGCGTCGACGAACCCTCCCTGAACAGGACGGGCAGTGCCTTTGCCACGACGTCGACCTCGAACATCAGACTGCTGTGCGTCAGGGTGCAGCCCTTGGGGCGTCCGGTCGTCCCCGACGTGTAGATGATCGTTGCCACGCTGTCCGGGGTGAGAGTCGCGCGGCGGGTGTCGAGGTCGGCGTCGGCGACCAGCTGGCCGGCGTCCGCGAGGATCGCCATCGCGTCCTTCTCGAAGACCCAGGCGTGCCGCACGTTCGGAAGGGACTCGCTGACCTCGTCGTAGACAGCCACATGCTTGGGGCCCTCGAGGAAGATGCCGACCGCCCCCGAGTCCGACAGGATCCACTCCACCTGCTCCGCGGAGGACGTTTCGTAGATCGGCACCGAAACCGCTCCTGCGTACCAGATCGCATAGTCGGCGAGCGTCCACTCGAACCTGGTGCTCGACATGATCGCCACCCGGTCCCCGGGCTGGACGCCGGAGGCCGCGATTCCCTTGGCGACCTCACGGACTTCGCGGTCGAAGTCGGCGAAGGTCACGTCCTCCCAACGATCGAACACCTTGCGCCGCAGCGCTACGGCGGTCGGCGCCTCATCGACGTTGGCCGTGAGCTGGTCGAGCAGACTGCCGGTGCTGGCCGGCGCCGCGATGACGGCCTCGGTGAATTCCTTCATTGCCCCCAACTCCCCTAGCGATTCGCAAGTGTGCAGCACCATACAGGCCTGGATCCGCGGGACCGCTGCGCCACGTCACCGCCACGCGGCGACCGGTACCGCGGCCTCGAGCGCACGCTGCTGAGCGGGCAGGCGCCTGACCGGCGGCCGACCCGTGGGCGAGACCTCGCCGCCCTAGACTCCGGCCATGGCCGCCGATACCCCCGCCGCATGCGCCGACGCCGTCATCTACCAGTGCTTCGTCCGCCAGCACGGCCCGAACGGGACGCTGGCGGACGTGACCGCGGACATCCCGCGGATCGCTGCGCTGGGGACCGACGTGCTGTACCTGATGCCGATCCAGCCGATCGGCGAGCTGGGCCGCAAGGGGTCGCTGGGCAGCCCGTACTCGATCCGCGACTACCGCGCCATCGACCCGGCCCTGGGGGATGAGGCCGACTTCGCGGCGCTGGTCGAGCAGGCGCAGGCGCACGGGCTGCGGGTCATGCTCGACGTCGTCTACAACCACACCGCCCGCGACAGCGGGCTCGTGCGCGAGCATCCCGAGTTCTTCCACCAGGACGACGCGGGCCGGCCATACAGCACGGTCCCGGCATGGAGCGACGTGATCGACCTCGACCACAGCAGGCCGGGGCTGGCCGAGTACCTGATCGACGCCCTGCGCTGGTGGGTCGACCGCGGGGTGCGCGGGTTCCGCTGCGACGTGGCGTCGCTGGTCCCGCTGGAGTTCTGGCAGCGCGCGCGGGCGGAGCTGGGGCCGGACGTGTGGTGGCTCAGCGAGTCGCCGCACCCGTCGTGGGTGACCCAGCGCCGGGACGCGGGCCTGCCGACCAGCTCGGACTCGGAGATGTACGCGGCCTTCGACCTGGCGTACCAGTACGACCTGTGGCCCATCTGGCAGGAGGCCGTCCGCGGCCGCGTGCCGGTGTCGCGGTTCCTGGAGATGGTCCGCTGGCAGCGAGCCACCTCGCCGCTGCACGCGGTGAAGCTGCGGTACGTCGAGAACCACGACAACTACCGGATCATGGCCTTCGCCAAGAACCGGGACTGCGCGGTGGCCTGGACGGCGCTGATGGCCTTCCTGCC
>CAZXYN010000023.1:0-2759 GCA_964644965.1 uncultured Candidatus Saccharibacteria bacterium
GGAGGTGATGGAGATGGTGATGAAGAGTCCGGTGCATCCGGGTGAGGTGTTGCGTGAGGACGTGTTGGCCGATCTCGGCCTCAGCGTGGGGGAGGCGGCTTCCCGGCTGGGGATCTCCCGGGTCACGCTGAGCCGGGTTCTGCACGGTCACGCCCGGGTCAGCTCCAACTTGGCGGTGCGGTTGGAACAGGCCGGCGCTGGGACCGCGCGGGCCTGGCTAGCGATGCAGTCCGCGTACGACCTGGCCGGCGAACGCGCCGCGGGTCTGCCCAAGGTGCGGCGGCTGGACGAGGTCGCCTGAACCGCTGCCGCTGATCGGCGCCGGAGCCGCAGGTGATTCCGGATCAGCACCGGTCGGACGCGCGGGCGGCTGAGGCGTCAGCGCGGCGCGAGAGCATCCGGGTGCGGTCCCGTCGGTGGCGACCGTCCCACGTACCCTTGTTCGACATGGCCGACATCATCGAGGCGCTGCGCCGGGCGGTCGCAGCCACACCCGACGATCTGACTCTGCGGCTGCACCTGGCCGACCAACTCGTGGCCGCCGGACGGCAGCCCGAGGCGATCGTGGAACTGGCTGCGGTGCTCGCCGCGGATCCGGGTAACGCCGCCGCCAAGGCGGCCATGCAGAAGGCCCTCTCGGTGACGTCCGACACCCCAAGCGGGCCGGAGCCGGAGCCTGCCGCACCCCGCCCGGCCGTCCCCGACTCCTTCGATTGGGACGCAGCCGAGCAGCAGGTCGACAGCGCCGCCGACCCGTGGCTGCAATTGGACGCCAACGCAGCCCTGCCGGAGCCGGCAGCCCTGCCGATCTCCTCGAAGTTCCGCGTCGAGCCGCCGGACGTCACGCTGGCCGACGTCGGCGGGATGCAGGCGGTCAAGGAGCGGCTGATCGCGTCCTTCCTGGCGCCCCTGCGCAACCCGGAGCTGCGCAAGCGGTTCGCCAAGTCGATGCGCGGCGGGCTGCTGCTGTACGGACCCCCTGGCTGCGGCAAGACGATGATCGCCCGCGCGATGGCGGGCGAGCTCGGGGCCAAGTTCCTGTCGGTGGGTATCACCGACGTCTATGACGCGATGTTCGGTGCGACGGAGCAGAACCTGCACGAGGCCTTCCAGGTGGCCCGGCGCGAGGCACCGTGCGTGCTGTTCTTCGACGAGATCGACGCGCTGGGGGCACGCCGCAGCCAGATGACCAGCAGCTGGACCCGTACGTCGATCAACCAGCTGCTCGTCGAGCTCGACGGCATCGACGCAATGAACGAGGGCGTCTTCGTGCTGGCGGCCACCAACCAGCCGTGGGACGTGGATCCGGCGCTGCGCCGACCCGGTCGGTTGGACCGGACCGTCCTGGTGCTGCCGCCGGATCTGGAGGCGCGACGTGCGATCTTCCAGCATCACCTCAAGGGGCGCCCGGTGGAGAAGATCGACACCTTGGCGCTGGCCAAGAAGTCCGAGGGGATGTCGGGCGCCGACATCTACCTGGTCTGCGAGACCGCGACCGAGGAGGCGCTGCTGGCGGGCGCGCGGACCGGCGACGTGCGGGACATCACGCAGAAGGACTTCGAGCGGGCGCTCAGCCAGACCCGACCCTCGATCGGCCCATGGCTGGACAGCGCCCGAAACGTGGTGCTGTTCGGCGACGACGACGGTACGTACGCGGATCTGCGCGCGTACCTGAAGAAGGCGAAGCGGCTGTAGCGATGGCGGCGACGAAGGCCCTGCAGCTGGCGCAGATGTACGTGGACGCCGGGCGCTGGAACGATGCCCTGCGGGAGCTGGGCGCCGCGTTGTCGGCCGAGCCGGACAACGCGCCCGCCCTTGTGCTGACGGCCTACTGCCACCTGCAGACGAACCAGCCGGAACTGGCCCTGCGGGCGGCCGACGCCGCTGGCCGGGCGAGTCCGGATTGGGAACAACCCGCCATCGTGCGCTCCGCGGCGCTGCTCGGGCTGGGGCGCCGGAAGGAGGCGGAGGAGGCAGCAGCCGCGGCGGTGCGGCTGGCGCCGGACAGCGTCGACGCCCACGTCCAGCAGATCAACGTGCAGGCGTCGCGGCGCTTCCCGCGCAAGGCCGGCCGCGAGTCCGCCAGGGCGGCCTTGCGGCTGGCGCCCCAATCCGCGCGGGTGCACGTCGCCGTCGGCAACCTCCAGACGCGGTCCAGGCCGAAGAAGGCCCGGGCCTCCTACCAGGAGGCGCTGCGCCTCGATCCGCACAACCGCACCGCGCAGTACAACCTGGCCCAACTGGGGCAGCACTACGGCAACTGGCCGCAGTCGGTGCAGCACCTGCTCGGCCTGCTCCGGGTGGCGCCCGATGATCCGCGGTACGAGAAGCGGCTGCGCTCGACCCTGGCCGGCGTGCTGATCCTCGCGGGTATGGCCGCCCTCGTAGCAGTGCTGCTCGTGGCTCCGGGCGAGGGTCGCCCCGACCTGACGCCCGGGCGATCCGTGGCCGCGCTGTTCATCGCCGTGGTCGCCCAGCTGCTCGCCGCGGTCTGGCTGCGGGTGGCGGCGGGGCGGCAGGCCCTGCGGTTCCTGCTCGGCATCGGCTGGCGGCGCAAGGTCATGATCGGTTCGCTGATCGGTCTGGCGGTCGTGGACCTGAGCCTGTTGCTGTTGATCTTCATCCCCGACGCTGTGGTGCCCCTGACGGCCCTGGCCATGGCCGGGACGTTCGGCGCGCTGTTCGGAATCGTCGCCACGGTCGCGCAGCGGGACCGGATCTGATCCGCAACGCTTCTTTGGGTGCCGGAAAGCGATGGG
>CAZXYN010000024.1:0-2740 GCA_964644965.1 uncultured Candidatus Saccharibacteria bacterium
GACTCGATGATGTTCTGCCGGGCCGCGCGCTTGGCCGGCAGCCAGGCCGACAGCACCCCGGCCACGACCGCGAACACGAAGAACCCGGTGATGCCGGCCAGCGGGATCGACAGCTTCTCGAAGCCGACGGACTCCAGGGTCGTGCGCAGCGAGGTCCCCAGGTAGAGCCCGATGACGACGCCCATGAGGCCGCCGGCGATGGAGGTCAGCGCGGCCTCGATGCGGACCATGCGGGAGACGTGCTCGCGGGGCAGGCCGATGGCGCGCAGCATGCCGATCTCCTGCACCCGTTCGGACACCGACAGGGCGATGGTGTTCGCGACCCCCACGACGGCCACGACCACGGCGAACAGGAGCATGAAGTAGATGCCCGCCAGCGCCTGGTCCACCAGCTCGTCCTGGAAGGCCATGTACTCCTCGATGGTCATCACCTGGGTGTTCGGGGTGCCGGCGATCGCCTCGGCGACGGCGGACTTCAGCGCCGTCGGATCGGTCCCCTCCGCGGCCGTCGCGTAGACGTACCAGACCCCGGACTTGCCCGTCAGGCCCCGGAAGGCCGTCTCGTTGATGAGGTAGAAGCCGGCGTAGAGGTTGTCCTCGAAGACGCCCCCGATCCGCAGGTTGACCGGTCCGCCCGACGCGGCGAAGATCCCAGTTATCTGCTGCCCCTCCTTCAGCCCGACCAGCTTCGCCACCGACGCGGCCACCAGCACGTCGCCGTTCGCCAGCGCGGAGGCGTCCCCCGACTGCATGCGCAGGTCCATGGTCGCGATCGCCCCGGCGGGGTCGACCCCCGTGAGGAACGTCGGCTCGGCGTCGATCACGCCGACGTCGAACAGGATCGGCGTGCTGGCCGCGACCTGCGGCACGCCGCGCACCGCGTCGGTCACCTGCGGCGGCATCGTCGTGTAGCCGACGACGGGCAGCACCAGCACGTCGGCCGTGAGCTGGTTGGCCGCCGATTCGTCCAGGGTCGCCTTGAGCGAGGAGGTGAGGACGGCCATCGAGCTGACCAGCGCCAGCCCCAGGGCCAGCGAACCGGCGGTGACCGTCGTCCGTTTCACGTCCCGCAGGCTGTTGCGCCCCGCGAGGTCGCCCGGCAGCCCGAGGAACCGGCGCGCCGGACGCCCCGCCCAGGTGACCAGCCCGGTGATGATCGGGCGGGTCCAGGCCGCGATCCCGACGAGCAGGACGAGGAACCCCAGGCCGACGTCCACCAGGCCGTCCGGGTAGCCCGCCGTCCCGCCGCGCCCGATGAGACCGACGCCCAGGGCGAGGCCGATGAAGCCGACCATGATGCGGGCCACGGTGACGGCCGCCCCGGTGGGCGCGGACTTGCGCATGGCGGCGACCGGCGGCATCCTCCCCGCGGCGCGCGCCGCCGGGTACGAGCCGAGGACGGTGACGACCAGGCCCGCGACGAACGCCACGGCGATGGTGCCGACGCTCATCACGACGCCGCCGGTGATGTCGCCCAGCCCCAGGGCGGCGATGAGCCACAGCATTCCGGACGTGCCGAGGAAGCCGAGCAGGATGCCGAGCGCCGAGCCGACCACGCCGAGGATGAGGCCCTCCGCGAGCGTGGCGCCGGTGACCTGCCACTGGCTGCAGCCCAGGGCCCGCAGGGTCGCGAGCTGCTTGGTGCGCTGCGCCGTCAGCACGGCGAAGGTGTTGAAGACGATGAACGCGCAGACGATCAGGCCGATGGCCACGAACACCAGCAGGATGACCTGGAAGAACCCGAAGACCGCCTCGACCTGCGCCTGGGCCTGGTCCGCGGCCTTGGCCCCGGTGATCACCTCGGCGTTGGCGGGGATCACGGGCGTGATGGCGGCGACCAGGTCGTCCGCGGTGTAGCCCTGCGCGCCCGCGACGTAGATCTCCTGGTACGTGCCCGGCGAGCCGAGCAGCTCCTGGGCCTCGGCGGCGGAGACCCACGTCATGGCCGACCCGGTGCCGCTGCTGGTGTCGGCGATGCCGACCACCGTCATCGTCCTGACCTGGGTGGACGTCGCCAGCTGGATCTGCTGGCCGACGGTCACGTCGTCGGCCTCCGCGGTGACGGTGTCCAGGACCACGTCCGTCTCGGTCGCGGGCGGGCCGCCGGAGGACAGCGGGATGTTCTGCAGGCGCGGATCATCGATCCACCCCTGCCCGATGCCGGGCTGCGCGGCGCTGCCCAGGGGGTCGCCGTCCAGGCTCAGGGGCTGCGCCATCCCGCTGACCACGCCCACGCTCGCCTCGACCCCCGGCACCGCGGCGACCACGTCGACCAGCGCGGCGTCGAGGTTCTCCCGGATGCCGAACGCGATGACGTCGCCGCGCACCACGGCGTCGACGCTGTCGTACTGCGAGGTGAACAGGGCGGACACGTTGCGCGCCAGGGTGTCCGACACCGCGAGCGTCCCGGCGAGGAACGCCACGCCGAACGTGATCGCCACCAGGGTCATCAAGGTCCGGCCCAGGCTGGCGCGCGCGTTGCGCCACGCGATCAGGAGGAGTTCGCCCACCCGGGCATTCTGGCAGTCCCGCGGGGGTGGCCGCGGCTAGACTCACGGACTGTGACGACCACGGTTCCCGACCTCGCGGCGGCGGCGCGCGCCGAATCGGTCAGCAAGATCTACGGCGAGGGGCCGACGGCGGTGCGCGCGCTGGACGACATCACCGTGGCCTTCCCGGCGGCCCAGTTCACCGCGATCATGGGGCCCTCCGGGTCCGGCAAGTCCACCCTGATGCACTG
>CAZXYN010000025.1:0-2687 GCA_964644965.1 uncultured Candidatus Saccharibacteria bacterium
GGGTGCGGCCCGATGAGCACCGCACGGCTGGCGCGCCTGATCCGCCGCATCGGGAGGGTCGCCGAACCCGCACCCCCGCCCCCCGCGGAGCACCCCGACGACACCTACCGGCCCAACCCCGTGCTGGCCGGCAGCGCCCAGGTGCGGCACGTCGACTGCGGGTCCTGCAACGGCTGCGAGATCGAGGTCGCGGCCGCGTTCGGGCCGGTGTATGACGCGGACCGGTACGGGGCGAAGCTGGTCGCCTCCCCGCGGCACGCCGACGTGCTGCTGGTGACCGGGGTCGTGACCCGCAACATGGCCGCGCCGCTGGAGCGAACCGTCGAGGCGACCCCGAATCCGCGCGTGGTCCTCGCGGTCGGCGACTGCGCGGTGAACTGCGGGATGTTCCGGGACGGCTACGGGGTGGTCGGCGCGGTCGGCGACGTCGTGCCCGTCGACCTGGGGATCCCCGGCTGCCCCCCCGAGCCCGCCGAGATCGTCGCTGCACTGCGCCGGGTTACCGGCCGATGACGGCGGTGCAGTGGGGCCTGACCGCCCAGCTCCTGCTCGCGGCCGCAGCGGTGCTCGCCGCCTCCGCCGTCCCCGACCGGCTCCGCTCCCCCGTCGCCGGCGGGCTGTGCGCCGCGCTCGGCATCGCCGGGGTGCTCACCGGCCTGGCCGCCATCTCCGGCACCAGCCCTGGCGAAGGCCTGCAGATCCCGGTCGCGCTGGCCCTCGACCCGCTGCTGCTGGCCCCCGACCGGCTCGGCGGGGTGTTCATCCTGCTGGCCGGGGCGGTGGGCGCGCTGACCGCGGTCTACGGGATCGGCTACGCGACCGGCGCCGCCGCCTCGCGCAGCGGCTGGGCCGCCTTCGCGGTCTTCCTGCTGGGCATGCAGCTCGTCCCCGCCGCGGCCGATGTCGTCGCGTTCCTGCTCGCGTGGGAGGTCATGGCCATCGGCTCGACGGTCCTGCTGCTGGCCGATCACCGGGTCCGGACGGCCGTCGTGCCCGCCACGCTCTGGTACGCCGTCATGACGCACCTGAGCTTCCTGCTGCTGCTGGCCGGCTTCTCGGTGCTCGCGGCGCACGCCGGCGGCACCAGCTTCGACACGCTGGCCGCGGCAGCCCCGACCGGCGGCGCCGCCGACGTCGCGTTCGTGCTGCTGCTGGCGGGCTTCGCGACGAAGGCGGGCCTGGTGCCGGTGCACGTCTGGCTGCCCCGCGCGCACCCGGAGGCGCCGAGCCACGTCTCGGCGGCCATGAGCGCCGCGATGGTCAAGATGGGCGTGTTCGGGGTGCTGCTCACCGCCACCCGGCTGCTGCCGGACGGGCCGAGGTGGTGGGCGGTCCTGCTCCTGGTGCTCGCCCTGGTGTCGGCGCTGTACGGGATCCTGCAGGCCTCCGTGGCCAGCGACCTGAAACGGCTGCTGGCGTACTCCACCACGGAGAACGTCGGCCTGATCCTGGTCGCGGTCGGCGTCGCGATGCTGCTGCGCAACTCCGGCCAGGATCAGGTCGCCGATGCCGCGCTCACCGCCGCGCTGCTGCTGACCGTGAGCCACGCGGCGTTCAAGACCGTCCTGTTCCTGGGCGCCGGGTCCGTGCTGCACGCCACCGGCGAGCGGGACCTGGACCGCCTCGGCGGCCTGGGGCCCGCGATGCCGACGACGTCGCTGGCGTTCGGCATCGCGGCGCTGGGGGCGGCTGCGCTGCCGGTGACGTCCGGGTTCGCCGCGGAGTGGGTGCTGCTGCAGTCGCTCATCCACGGCGACGGCCAGGACGACGTGCTCGTGGCCGTCCTGCTGCCGATCACGGTGGCGGTGGTCGCGCTGACCGCCGGGCTCGCGATGCTCACCTTCGTCAAGGCGTACGGCATCGCGTTCCTGGCCAGGCCGCGGTCCGACGGCGCCGCGCGCGCCCACGAGGCCGTGCCCGCCATGCGCATCCCCATGCTGATCGGCGCGCTCGTCGTGCTCGGGCTCGGCGTCATGCCCGGGCCGGTGGCGGCCGCCCTGGCGGAGACGGTCGGGGCGTCCGGCATCGAGGTGGTCGGTCTGCTCGGGGTGTCGCTGTCCGACCTGGGCGCGCTGCTGGACCCGACGGCGCTGATCGTGCTGGCCGGCGTGCTGGCGGTCCCCCTGGCCGTGGTCCACGCCGCCTCCGCGCGGCGCGCCCCCAGCCGCGCTGTGGACCTGCCCTGGGGCTGCGGCGGCATCCGGGTCAGCCCGCGGATGCAGTACACCGCGACGTCGTACGCCGAACCGCTGGTGCGGGTGTTCGACGACACCCTGCGGCCGGCCCGCGACCTGCAGGTCACGCACGCGGACGAGGCCCAGTACCTCGTCGCGCAGCTGCGCTTCCGGCAGCGCGTGTCCGACGTGATCGCCGATCGGGTGTACGAGCCGGTCGCGCGCGGCGCGCTCGCGGCCGGGCGCGGCGCGCGCCGGCTGCAGAACGGCAGCATCCACCGCTACCTGGGCTTCTCGTTCGCGGCCCTGCTGATCGTGCTGCTGGCGGTGACCTGGTGAGCGCGTGGCCGGTCGCGGCGCTGATCGCGGTGCAGGTGGCGGTGGCGGTGGCGCTGACGCCGGTGCTCGTGGGAGTCATGCGGCAGACGCGGGCGCAGCTGGAGGGTCGGGCCGGCGCCGGGGTGCTGCAGCCCTGGCGCGACGTCCGCAAGCTGCTGGCCAAGGAGCCGCTGC
>CAZXYN010000026.1:0-2650 GCA_964644965.1 uncultured Candidatus Saccharibacteria bacterium
CACGTAGTCGTCCCACTTCTCCCGGTTCCGGTAGTCCTCGTCGGTGATCTTGTGCGCCTTCTCGGGGGTGTTCTCGCGCGCCTGGAACCGGGCGAGCTGCTCCTCGGGCGAGATGTGCAGCCAGAACTTGGCCACGAAGAAGCCCCGCTCGGTCATCTGCTCCTCGAAATCGTTGATCTCGTCGTAGGCGCGCTGCCACTCCGCGGGAGTGGCGAAGCCCTCGATGCGCTCCACGAGCACCCGGCCGTACCAGGTGCGGTCGTAGATCACCATCCGGCCGGCGGGCGGCAGGTCGCGCCAGAACCGCCACAGATAATGGAACTTGCGCTCCTCCTCCGACGGCGCGGCGGTGGAGATGACCCGGTAGTCGCCGGCCTCCAGGGCCTGCGTGATCCGCCGGATGGCGCCGCCCTTGCCGCCGGCGTCCCAGCCCTCGAAGGCCAGCACGGTGGACAGCCCGCGCGACCGGGCCTCGAGGGCAAGGCTGAACAGCCGGGCCTGCAGCCGGTTCAGCTCCCGCTTGTACGTCTCCCGGTCGATCGTGCGCGACAGGTCCACGGTGTCCAGGACCGTCGCCTGGCGCGGGCCGGGCGAGAAGAGTTCCTCGCTCACGGCGGGACTTGCCGGGGTGGGCTCGGACATGCGGGCCGTGATCGCGTTGAGAACCGTGCGGGCGACCGTCACGTCGCGATGGCGGGGGTCGGTGGATTCGACCATGGTCCAGGGGGACCCGGGCAGGGACGTGGCGCGCAGGAGCGACTCCAGCTTGGCGCGGTTCTCGTCCAACAGGTCCAGCGCCGCCCAGTCGGCCTGATCGAACCACCAGCCGCCCAGGGCGCCCGCCTCGGCCCGTTTCATCCGCTTGCGCTGCGCCTCGATGGGGGTGTGCAGGAAGATCTTGATGATCAGCGTGCCGTCGGCGATCAACTGCTCCTGGAAGCTCTCGAGGTGCTGGATCGCGCGGGCGTACTCGTCGTCGGGCAGTTCCCCGGCGGCGTTCTCGTGCAGGAGGCGCAGGATCCCCCCGGCCAGCAGCGCGATCCGGCCCTTGGCGGGCAGGTCCCGCCACATCCGCCAGAACCGCGGGCGCATGGCCTCCTCGGTGCTCAGCGTGCCCAGGACGTGGGTCTGGATGAACCTGGCGTCCATCCACTCGTTGAGCCGGTTGATCACCGCGTTGCCGGCGACCCGGTCGTCCCCCGCCACGAAGACGATGACCCCGAAGTCCGCGCTCTTCAGGTCGTACTGGACGTTGACGAGATCCACCCGCAATTGCGGCACGATCTCCTTGAACTCGGTCTTGGTCAGCTTGTTGCCGACCTCCGACGCCTCGAGCATGTGCGCCTCCCAACCGTCGCCGTGCTTGGAAGATATCCGAGCGGGTGCCGGGAGGCGGGGCGGAATAGCGTATTCCGGGAATTGCATCCCCGCGCCGCTGGGCCACTCAGGGTCACACAGTAGCCACCCTGCGTTCACGTCCGAGCCACTCGGCCGTCGATCTCGTTACCCCTGCTGGTGTCACTCTGCGAATTGTGGATCTGGTCCTTATCGCAGTTGTCTTCGTCGTGGGTCTCGCGCTGCTGTTCGACTTCACCAACGGGTTCCACGACGCGGCCAACGCGGTCTCCACCACGGTGGCGACCCAGGCGCTGCGGCCCAAGACGGCCGTCATCTACGCGGCGATCTTCAACTTCCTGCCCGCCCTGGTCGGATCCACGCTGGTGGCCAGCACCGTGGCCAAAACGGTCGACGTGGATGCCCTCATGGCCGTCCCCGACGGTTCCGTCCCCTTGGGGGTGCGGGTGACCTGGGCCGCGCTGATGGCGGCGATCACCTGGAACTACGCCACCTGGTGGTTCGGGATCCCGTCGTCGTCCTCGCATGCGCTCATCGGCGGGCTGGTCGGCGGGGGGCTTGCGGCGGGCGGCGCTGAGGTCATCAACTGGCAGGAGATCCGGACCGTCGCCCTGGCGATCGTGGCCAGTCCCGCCATCGCGTTCATCATCGCCTTCATCGCCCTGAGGCTGCTGCGCGTGGTCCAGCGCGTGGGCCGGTTGGACGACGACCACGAGGTGTTCCGGTGGGGCCAGATCGTCTCCGCAGGGGCCGTGTCCTGGGGCCACGGGTCCAACGACGCCCAGAAGACGATGGGGGTCATCGCCGCCACGCTCGGCGCTGCCGGCTACCTTGCGGCCGACGCTTCCGGCAGCTACACCCCGCCCACCTGGGTGATCTTCGCCGCCGCCGGGATGATCTCCTTCGGCACCTACTGGGGCGGCTGGGCCATCATCGACACGATGGGCCTGAAGATCACCCGGCTGACCAAGGCCAGCGGGCTGTCCGCCAACATCGGCGCCACCAGCGCCATCTTCGGCGCCTCGAGCGCGGGAATCCCGATCTCCACGACGCAGGCGGCCGCGACCTCGATCATGGGCGCCGGGGTGTCGTCCCGCCGGAAGGTCAACTGGAACGTCATGCGGGACATGGGGATCGCCTGGGTGATCACGCTGCCGTCGTGCGGAATGTTCGGCTTCGTGATGTATCAGGTGACCACGCTCAGCCAGTACGCCTCGTGGTTCCTCGCGCTCTGCCTGATGGCGGCCCTGGCGATCTGGGCCAGCTGGCTCATGCGCCACGCGGAGAACGCCCA
>CAZXYN010000027.1:0-2542 GCA_964644965.1 uncultured Candidatus Saccharibacteria bacterium
CTCATCGACTGCCCGATGTGGCCGCAGTGGATGCCGACGGCATGTTCGTCGCTCCCGACTCCGAGTCGGATCCGCTCTTCCGGCACATTCGCGACCGCCTCCTGGAGAGCTTCGATGTGCACGGGCGGGGGAGCAGGTGGCTGTCGTACACATCGCCGGTGTACCCCGACGACGATGAGGGTGTGCTCCAGACGCTGGGCGCGACCAAGGGGAAGTCGTGGGTGACCTACCGGGAGGAGTGGCCGCGGATCCGCCGCGAGCTCGACGAAGGACGCCTGGCACCGCTCGGACTCGTGCAGTCCGCGGACTTCGACATCGGCGCGAACCATCAGGTGCTCGCATACGCGTATGAGCAGAGCGGACAGGTCGTGAGGCTGTGGGTCTACGATCCGAACGTGCCGCAGCAGACGCCGAAGCCGGCGGTCGCCGACGACCTCTATCTCGAGTTCGACATCACCGACACGGCGCACGGCATCACGGTCACTCGCCACAACGCCTCCGCCGAAGACTCCGCGAAGCACATCTATGCGATCCTGCTGATGGATGCCTACACGCCGCATCTGCCTCCCGGAGGAACGCCGATTCCGCCGCCCGATCGTCCCAAGACGGTCACGCTCTCCGTCGCCGCGGAGTCGTTCACGACGGGTGGCGAGACCGACAGCGAGCGCACCAACCGCTGTGGGGAAGTCATGAAGATCGGCCGGTGGACCAGCCGGACGACGGCCACGTATACGGCTCAGGTGTCGGGGTTCGCTCGTCCGGCGGTCTCGTGGCGCGTGGGGGGCATCGACGTCGACGCCGCCGCGTCCTTCGTCGATGCCGCCACTGACGGCGGTGCGATCCGAGTCGGGTGCCATGTCGCTCCGGGTGGGCGGGCCGTGACCCTCTCGTCGCAATCGGGGGAGACCTACAGCACCGCCGTCGAGGCGATCGTCACCGACGCAGGCGGCGAGACCCGCTCGGCCACCGACGACTTCGAGGTCTTCGGACAGTACGAGGGGCTGCGGATCGAGGACATCCGCGCCGAGGCGCAGTGCTTCGCGAAGAACATCCCGTCTCCGGCCGAGTTCGGGTGGAAGCCTCCTGCGGAGCCTGGCCCAGGTGACCTCGCCAAGGAGGGGTGGACGAAGGACGAGCTCATCGAGAGGATCAGGCACGATCCGAGGATCGGACCGATCGACTACACGGTCATCCGAGACCTGCCCTTCGGGTGAGGCCCTTCATCCACGTGCGCCCGCCGACTAGCGTGGAGTCGTGTCCGCTCCCGCGACCGACGCACGCACGGCTCACGCCGTCGGTGTGGAGCGCCTCATCGAGAGCTACCGGGCGGTGCCGGCCTCGGCGCCCGTCCGGCTCGCGAAGCAGACGTCGAACCTGTTCCGGTCCCGCGCGAAGGCGAACGTCCCCGGCCTCGACACCTCCGGCTTGACGGACGTCATCGCGGTCGACCCCGGGGCTCGGACGGCAGATGTGGCAGGCATGTGCACGTACGAAGACCTCGTGGCGGCGACGCTGCCCTTCGGCCTGGCGCCGCTCGTCGTGCCGCAGCTGAAGACCATCACCCTCGGAGGCGCTGTCACGGGTCTCGGCATCGAGTCGACCTCTTTCCGCAACGGGATGCCGCACGAGTCGGTGCTGGAGATGGACATCCTCACGGGCTCAGGCGACGTGGTCACGGCATCGCGCGGCGAGCACGCCGACCTCTTTCGTGCGTTTCCCAACTCGTACGGGACGCTCGGCTATGCCGTGCGACTGCGCATCGAGCTCGAGCCGGTGAAGCCCTTCGTCGCCCTCACGCACCTGCGGTTCCACACCCTCGCGGAGCTCGTCGAGGCGATGGATCGCATCATCGAGACAGGTCGCCTCGACGGTGCGCAGGTCGACTATCTCGACGGAGTCGTCTTCAGCGCCGAAGAGAGCTATCTGTGCGTGGGCGTGCAGACCGCCGCATCCGGCCCCGTCAGCGACTACACCGGGCAGCAGATCTTCTACCGGTCCATCCAGCACGACGACGTGACCAAGACCGACCGGCTCACGATCCACGACTACCTCTGGCGGTGGGACACGGACTGGTTCTGGTGTTCCGAGGCGTTCGGGGCGCAGCATCCGTTCATCCGAAGGCTCTGGCCGCGGCGACACCTGCGCAGCAGTTCGTACGGGAAGCTCATGAGGCTCGAACGGCGCTTCGACATCGGCGATCGTCTCGAGAAGCTCCACGGCCGCCCGCCGCGCGAGCGTGTGATCCAAGACATCGAGGTGCCGATCGAGCAGTGTGTCGAGTTCCTCGATTGGTTCCTCCTCAACGTGCCGATCGAGCCGATCTGGCTGTGCCCCGTGCGGGTGCGCGACGACGACGGCTGGCCGCTCTATCCGATCCGCCCGCACGAGACGTATGTCAACATCGGGTTCTGGGCGACGGTTCCGGTCGGGTCTGCCGAGGGGGAGACGAACCGGTCGATCGAGAGACGGGTCAGCGAGCTCGACGGTCACAAGTCGCTGTACTCAGACGCCTACTATTCTCCGGAGGAGTTCGACGAGCTCT